>CALMVK010000146.1 GCA_937873145.1 uncultured Granulicella sp.
GCGCCGCAGCGTCCGGTCGTCCAGCAGCAACACCGCCAGCACCAGCACCAGGTAGTTCAGGAATGCATAGTTGGCCGTCGCAATGACCACCACCTGCCACACCGTCACGATCCAGAAGCACGCCAGCCGCGCCTGCCGGCCAAAGAACGCCAGCCACACCAGCACCAGCTCCATAAACAAGGTCAACCCAGCGGATGCGATGTGAAACCAGTGCGGCAGATGCTGCAGATACCATCCCACCCAGGTGGGCAGCGGCCCATTCTGGTAGTACTCATACATCGCCGTCAGGTTCCGCCACGTCTCATCCCCGCTTTCGAGCTTTACCAGGCCAGACTGAAAGTAGATCCGGAACCACTCCCACAGCAGCAGCAGATACGCCGCCCACACCCCTCTGCTCCGCGTACCCCACCCCGGCCGCACGCCTCCCGGCGCAACAAACAACGCCAGGAACCCCGCCTCCAGCAACATTCCGTCCGACTGATATCCCGAGAAATCCTGCGCCGCCGCCACGAACGACAAAAAGCAAACAAAGCATACCGCCAGCATCCAACGCGGCAGCACATTCACCACCACCAACACCGACGCCACCAACCCCAACCAACAAAGCCCCATCAGCATCCGGTCACCCGCCGACGCCCAAAGCAGCGTCGGAGCCTCCCAGAAGCGCAGCCAGCCCACCCCGCGCAGCGCCTGCAAGTAGTCGGACGCCGGCAGGATTCCCTGCACTCCGATCAAGCCTTTTACCTGGAACAGCAGCGCAAAGAACGCTGAAAAGTAGATCCCTCCCAATGCCCGCAAAAACAGCCAACGCGCAATCAGGTGTCCCGCCGCACCTTGCCGCGAGTCAAACAGCCTGCGCAGCGCACTCCAGATGCGTCTCATTCCGCTCACCTCGCTCTTAAGAAACTATCCCAATCTGCCACTCTCTCCTTTTTCGCCGTTCAACGCACCACCCCAGCATCCTTCTCGCCTCTCCGCCATCCAAGGCACAAGGAGACGCACAATGCAGACCAAAACTCTCGGCACTTCCAGCTTTCAGGTCGTTCCTCTCATGCTTGGCGGCAACGTCTTCGGCTGGACCGCAGACGCGCCCACCTCCTTCCAGATCCTCGACGCCTTCGTCGGACGCGGCTTCAACTTCATCGATACCGCGAACGTCTACTCCATCTGGGTTCCAGGACATCATGGCGGCGAGTCGGAGACCATCCTCGGCACCTGGTTCAAACAATCCGGCAACCGCGACAAAGTCGTTCTGGCCACCAAAGTCGGCATAAAGATGAGTACCGGCCAGGAGGGCCTCTCCAAACACACCATCCTCGAAGCCGTCGAAGCCTCACTCACCCGGCTCCAGACCGATCACATCGACCTCTACCAATCTCACAAGGACGATCCATCCACTCCACTCGACGAGACCCTCGAGGCCTACCAGCAGCTCATCCAGCAAGGCAAGGTTCTCCTCATCGGCGCTTCCAACTACACCGCCCCTCGCCTCAGCGCAGCCATGGAGCTCTCCCGTACGCGCGGTCTCCCCGCCTACCAGACACTCCAGCCCGAGTACAACTTGCACAGCCGCCAGGACTTCGAGACCAACCTGCAACCGGTCGCCGAAAAATACAACTTGGGAGTGGTGCCTTACTTTTCCCTCGCCAGCGGGTTCCTGACCGGCAAGTACAAGTCCGTTGCAGACGCAAAGGGTGTGAATCGTGGGTCGCGCGTCATCCAGTATTTTGACCAGCGCGGGGAGAAGATCCTTGCCGCGCTCGATGAAGTCTCGAAGGCAACCGGTGCCAGTCCGGCAGCAATCTCGCTCGCCTGGCTGCTCGCCCAACCCACGATCCTCGCTCCCATCGCGAGTGCCACGTCGGTAAGCCAGCTTGAAGTACTTTTTGAGGCTGTGGATCTGAAACTTGACCCCACGCTCCTCGAAAAGCTTACCGTGGCCAGCGCTTTCTAAAACATCTTTCTATGAGGGCAAAGGTCAGCTTCACACAAACTAGCGGGCAGATACTATTTCGTGTGGCTACGTAGATTGAGCGTCTAGGAGAATCGATTCGCGTTTCAGGTCAAACATGGAGTGGTGGCCGACGGCCTAGAAACTTGCGAGCGCTTGCAGCAGACGAGCGGAAGGCTCACCGGTCCGGCAGCTCGCCGCCAGCTCCGCTACGCCATCGCCGGAACCGCGTTGTGCAAGCACGATGCCCCGCAACTCAGCCACTGCCTCATCCAGAACATCGTTGACCAAAGCGTACTGATACTCGTTTACCCGAGTCACCTCTCTGCGCGCCTCCGCCAGTCGCCGCTCGATCACCTCCTGCGCCGTCACATGCTCCGCCTCACTGCGCATCCTTAGCCGTCGCTCCAGCACCTCCGGGCTCGGCGGCAAAATAAACACCGACACTGCCTCTGGAACATGTTTCTTCACCTGCAGCGCACCCTGCACATCGATGTCCAGCAGCAGATCCTTGCCCATCGCGCGCGCATGGTCGAGCGCCGACCTTGCCGTGCCGTAGTAGTTTCCAAAGACCTCGGCCCATTCCAGAAACTCCTCGCGCGCAATCATGGATTCAAACGCCTCGCGGGAGGTGAAGTGATACTCGCACCCATCGGTCTCGCTGCCGCGCGGTTGCCGCGTCGTGTAGGAGATGGAAAACTCAAGCCCTTCCACCAGCGACCGAACCCGGCTCACCAGGGTCGATTTGCCGGAGCCCGAAGGTGCCGAAACGATAAACAAAAGTCCTGCCATAGACATCCCTGCCGATCTGATCTTTTTCAGATTTCGCACAACATGCTGCCATGCGTTTGCTGGTCTCTCACTCCAGGTTCTGCACCTGTTCCCGGGCACGCTCCAGTCCGACTTTGATCTCGAGACCAATCTCCGTCAGCCGCAATCCTCCGCCTGCACCTCCGGTCTTCGAGAGCAGCGTATTCGCCTCGCGATGGATCTCTTGCAAGAGAAAGTCCAGCGGTCGCCCCAGCTCTCCACCGTCTTTGAGCAACTCCAGGAATCGCTCCAAGTGCGTCCGCAGACGCACCAACTCTTCTTCGACATCGCCACGGGCGACCAGCAAAGCGGCTTCCGTCAACAGCCGGTCCTCGCTGAACGGGATTTCGCCCACTAGGTCACGCAGACGTGCCTGCAGCCGTCCGAGCTCCGTCCCGCTACCTGCTTCGCGCAACAGCCGCGCCTCCGCAGCCAATCGCAGCAGATCGATCAAGTTGGCTTCGAGCTCCGCAGCCAACGCCTGGCCCTCCGCATGGCGCACATCGTTGAAGCGCTCCAGAAGTTCCTGCATCGCCGACATCACCTGACCCTCGATCGCTGCCGCATCGAACGGTACCACGGCGGCCGACATCACTCCTGGCAGACGCAGCAGTGCGTTGAAGTCCGGCTGCTGTTCCACCTGATACCGTTCAGCCGCCTGACGAAAGCCTCGGATATAGGCGTCCAGCAGCGCATCATCGATCTCTACCCGTGCCTGGGCGGCTCCCTTCTCAAGGACAAGCGTCAGCTCCACATGCCCGCGACGCACGGCAGCCTTGACACAGCGGCGTAGTGGAGCCTCCAAAGCTTCAAGACCGGGAGGAACGCGCACGGCAAGATCCAGATGGCGATGGTTCACCGCCTTGATCGTCAAGGTACAGCTCCGACCGCCGGTCGTCTTCGCATCGAGGGAACACGACGCGCTCGCAAATCCAGTCATCGACAACACCCGACTCATCTTGCCCCTTCCATCTGTGCCACGTTTATCTCATCGGCAGTTTCGCCCGAATCTTTAGTAAATTGCATGTCATAGAGACGGCGGTATGTTCCGGAATGGGAAAGCAGCTCCTCATGCGTGCCGACCTCGGTGATCCGGCCGGCTTCAAGCACCACAATGCGCGTGGCACGCCGCACTGTAGACAATCGATGCGCGATGATCAAGGACGTCCTGCCCTCCATCAAGTTGCTCAAGGCCTCCTGCACATAGGCCTCGCTCTCCGCATCGAGCGCACTGGTCGCCTCATCGAGAATGAGGATCGGCGCATTCTTGAGGATTGCCCGCGCAATGGCCAGACGCTGCCGCTCGCCGCCACTCAGACGCGCGCCTTTCTCCCCGATGCGCGTCTCATAGCCTTGCGGCATGCGCAGAATGAAGTCGTGCGCCAATGCCATCCTGGCCGCCTCCTCGACGCGCGCAAACGGCACATCGGGCTGACCGTAGGCGATATTATTGCGCACCGTATCGTTGAACAGCACGGTCTCTTGCGTGACCTTGCCGATCTGCCGCCGCAAGCTTTGAATCGAGACATCACGAAGATCGTGCCCATCGATGGTCACGCTGCCTCCCGTTACGTCGAAGAACCGCGGGATCAGGTTGACCAGCGAGCTCTTCCCTGCCCCGCTCGGCCCCACTAGCGCCACCCTTTCGCCTCGTTTTACTTCAAGCGACACATCCGTCAGCACCTTGTCACGATCCGGCTGCTCAGTATTCGATTCATTCCAATAATCGAAGTCTACGTTGCGAAACACGATTGCGTCCTGGAAGCCTTCGAGCGTGCGCGCCTTTTGCTTTTCGACCACTTCGTCCTGCGCGTCCATAAACCGGAAGATCTCTTCGGACGCGCCGAGTGCCTGCTGAAAGCTGTTATAGAACAACGCGAATTTGCGCACCGGATCGTACAGCGAGAAAGTTGCAAACAGAAAGGCGATGAAGGAACCGGGCGTCATCTGGTGCGCCTTGATGCTGTCACGCCCGATCAGCAGCAGCAGCGCGATGCCAATCGAACCCAGCGCATCCATCAGCGGCGAACTGATGGCCTGCACGCTGACCGATTTCAAATTCGCACTCAGCAGCCGCTTGGCCGCACGGCGAAAGCGCGCCATCTCCCACGTCTCCATCCCGAAGGCTTTTACGATTCCATTGCCGGTGATGGTTTCGTGCAGGATGTTCTGGATCTCCGCCAGCTTATCCTGGCCGGACCGCGTCGTATGCCGCACCCCGCGTCCGATGCGCCGCGCCGAAGAGATGACGACCGGCACAAACAGCAGCAGCACCCAGGCCAGCTTGCCTCCATAAAAGATGGCTGCGCCCAGCGTGAAGAGAAACGTGAACATCTGCTGCAACGCATCGCCCAGCACCGCCGACATCGCCGTCTGCACCCGCTCGACATCGTTGATCAGGGTAGAGAGCAGCGTGCCGGTAGAGTGCTTTTGAAAGAACGCCGTCGAGCGCCGCAGCACTGCGTCATACAGATCGTTGCGCAGATCCGTAATCATGCCAAAGCCGGCGTAGTTTACGCAGTAGGTGCCCACGTAGTCACACACCGATTTGAGCAGCGCCGAGGCGATGAGCGCATAGGCCACCACTGTCCAGGCGTTATGAAAATGCTGCGGAACCAGCGCGTGGAGATCGATCACGCGATGCAAGGAAGAAACTGGAATCCGCAGCAGATCTTCTGGAGGCGAATCCGGCTGCAGAACCTTATCAAAGATGGGCTTGATCAGCATCAGCCGCAACGCAGCCATGGCGCCGACGACCGCCATCAGCACCACCGAGCACAACGAGAACAGCGCGTAGGGACGCAGATAACGCAGCAGCCGGAGGATCCGTGTCAATTCCGTACTCCCCGAACCTCACACCGTCTTCGCACGCTCACTATTTTACCGGGTGACGCGAGAACGAAGGAGTCTCAGCGCGGCATATCCCGATGCGCCGCCTTCACCCGATACCCCGTCAACTCCAGCCTTCGCTTCATCTCCTCGGCAATAAACACCGAACGATGTTGGCCGCCGGTGCACCCAAACGCCACCGTCAGATAACTTTTGCCTTCCTGCATATAGTGCGGCAACAGAAACTCAAGCAGCTCGGTCGTTTTCTTTAGAAACTGCTCCGTCTGCTCAAAGCTTTGCACGTATTGCGCTACTTTGGGGTGCTTGCCGGTCAGCTCGCGGAACTCCGGAATAAAGTGCGGATTGGGAAGAAAGCGAACATCGAAGACCAGGTCCGCATCGGTCGGCACACCGTTTTTGAAGCCGAAGCTCATTGACGATACCGTCAGGGTCTGCTCCGGTGCGCCGCGTCCCTCAAACTGGGCGTTGATGTGCGCGCGCAGCTCGTGCACGTTGAACTTCGTCGTCTCAAGGAGGATGTCGGCGACGTTCCGGATGGGGTCGAGCCGCTTGCGCTCCGCTCGGATCGATTCCGCGACCGTCTCCTCGCGGCCCATCGGATGGGGCCGGCGAGTCTCCGAAAAACGCCGGATCAACGCCTCTTCGCTCGCCTCAAGGAAAACCACGCGCGTGTTCAAGACTTTACGGACCTTCTTGAGAATGGAGGGAAACCGCTCCAGCCGCATGCCTTCGCGTACGTCGATCACCAGTGCCGCGCGCGTAATCTCCGCCGACGACCGCACCAGATCCGCAAAGTTTGGGATCAGGTCTAGCGGCAAATTGTCCACCGAGTAGTAGCCGAGATCCTCAAACGCCTTGAGCGCCGACGCCTTTCCAGCACCACTCATCCCCGTCAGGATGACCAGTTCGCCATGGGGTGGAGAGACCACATCGGTCGCGCGTCGCGCCTTCTTTTGCGTCCGCTTCTCCGTATCCGGCACGGCTTTCTTTTTCGCCAACCGCTTGGACGCGCTTGCTTTCTTCGCTGCCATGGATTGAATCCTAGCATTGCACTAACGCCGGCCCTTGCTCGCCAAGATCTGTCCAGACGATCGGTTCGATGAGCTAGCTGCTGAGCGCAGGCGTCACCACATCGACGAAAGGCTCTGCCGAGTCCGGTTTGGCCTGCCGCTCGATGGTCAACTTACGCTCTTTGTGCTTCATGGCTTGAGCCTCCACCTTGCGCAGCGCGTCATGCAGTACGGCTTGCATCTCCGCACCTTCACACACCGCGACTAGAGATTCATTCGCCGCCATCAAGGTGACCTCGGCGATCTTTCGATGCTTGTCTTCGGTCAGGATTACGTGCGCACTCACCAACCGAGGAATCAGTTGCGCCATGCGTGCAAGCTCCGCATCCGCCAGTGCTTTCAGTTTGGGGGTAACGGTCGTACCGCGCCCGGTGTATTCAAGCTTCATCCAATCACCTCTCCACAGCTCAGATGCCGCAAGTTACGCGGAGGAGGACTATCGTACGCGCCTTTGGTGGGTTGAGGGAATCTGCATGTCCTCACGATACTTGGCCACAGTGCGCCGCGTTACGTTGATGCCTTGCAACCGCAACTCCGCCGCTAGCTGATCGTCGGTAAACGGTTTGCGCGCGTCTTCCTCTTCAATCAGCTTCTTCACCTTACGCTTCAGCAGCACCAACGGTAGATCGCTGCCTTCGGGACCATTGACGCCCTCGGAGAAGAAGAAGCGCAGCTCATAAACTCCCTGTGCCGTATGCACGTATTTGTTCGCGACCGCGCGGCTTACCGTCGAGGGATGCACGCCGATCTCTTCGGCGACCTCCTTGATCATCATCGGCCGCAGTGCCTGCTCCCCCTGTTCCAGGAAGTCGGTCTGCCGGCGGATGATGACCTCGCACGTCCGCAGAATGGTGTTCTTGCGCTGTTCGATATTGCGCAACAACTGGATCGCACTACGATAGCGATCCTTCACATACTCGCGAACCTCCTTCTCCGTTTTCTTCTCTCGCATCATGCGCCGATATCCGCCGTTCAGGCGCAGTGTCGGCAGATCCTCTTCGTTCATCAGCACGACGTACTCGTCATCGCGTTTTACAAACGCCACGTCCGGCTCAATCAGGCGCGTCTCGGACTGGTTGTAGCGTTGGCCGGGCCGGGGGTCGAGCCGGCGCACGAACTCAACCGCCGCCTGCACCTCCTCGGCCGAGCGCCCGCAGCTTCTGGTCAACTCCCGCATGTCCTTTTTTTGCAACAGCGGCAGGCACTCCTGGATGATGTGCGCCACGATCTTGAACAGCTCCGCATCGTGCTCGCTGGTTGTCTGCGCAGCCTCGCGACGCAGACTCGCAAGCTGGATCTGCAGGCACTCTCGCAGGTCGCGTGCACCTACCCCCACCGGGTCCAACTGATGCATGAGCTCGCGCGCCCGCACCACCGCATACAGACACTCGTCGCGTCGGGAGGTTTGTGCAGCGCTGGTTTCGCCGGACGGACTGGCCTCCGCCGCCAGATCCACCACTCCATCAAAGCCCAGCACTCGCGCATCCTGACCGCCCCACAGCCGGCTCGCCCGCAGTTTTGAGGTGCCTCGTTCAAACGGAATCGGCTCCGGCAGTTCGACTGCCTTCATCGCCTCTTCAAGCGCCGCCGCAAGCTCCGCATCGGTGGCCGTCAGATACCCGCACTCATCCAGATTGCCGATGATCAACTCAGCGGCGGAGCGCGTTTCGGCGTTCAGCTTCAGCGATCCCAACTGCCAAAGCAGGTGATCGCTCAGCGTGCTCGGCTGTGCAAGAAAGTGCTCAAACGAAGGCTTGTCGTAGTCCTCGAAGTTCGAGGACGAGGTCTTGAATCCGGGATCGAGATAATCCTGAAAGTAGCTGCCAAAATCGATCTCTTCAAACGGATCTTTTTCAACGCGTGCCGTCTCTTCAGCAACCGCCTCTGCCGAACGCTCGCGATCGCCTTCGATCCCTGCCAGCTCGTCGTACGAAGCAACGCACTCCTCAATCTCTTCGAGCACCGGATTTTCGATCATCTCGGCGTTGATCATGTCCTTCAACTCAAGCTTGTTCAGCGCCAGCACGCTGACCATCTGCACCAGGCCGGGGGTAAGCACCTGCCGTTGCGAGACCTTCAGATTAAGTCTTGGTTGAAGTAACACAGGCACGCCTTCTTTCTCAGCCAGCTTCGCGTAACCAGATTCTTGACGCCGTTGGGCTTCAGTCTACACTTCTGCAAAGCCCCGTGCAGCCTCTGCTCATGCACCTTTCGGAGGAGTGCGCAGCCTGCACGTGGTACGCCCCGGCAAGGACCTAAGCGCATAAAAAACACCGCATGCCCGAGCACTTTCTTCCGTTTTCCACCGCATTCCCAGTTTTTTCTGCGCTCGTCTTTACAGCACGGACGGCTAACCGCTAATCCATGGAAAACTTCTCGCCCAGGTAGATCCGTTTTACCTCCGGGTCGCGTCCCAGTTCGCCCGGCGTTCCCGTCTTGAAAATTCTCCCTTCGTTGATGATGTAGGCTCGGTTGGTCACGCTCAGCGTCTCGCGCACGTTGTGATCGGTGATCAGGATGCCGATGCCGCTCTCCTTCAACTGGAAGATGATCTGCTGCAGCTCAAGCACCGCAATCGGATCGATGCCTGAGAATGGTTCGTCCAGCAGGATGAAGGCGGGAGCAATCGCCAGGCAGCGCGCAATCTCTACACGCCGCCGCTCACCGCCGCTCAAGGCGTAGCCCCGCGTCTTGCGCACGTGACTCAGGTTGAGCTGGTCGATCAGCCGTTCCGTGCGTGTGCGCTGCAGCGTGTGGTTAAGCTCTCGTCCTTCGAGCACGGCCAGAATATTTTCTTCGACCGTCAGCTTGCGAAACACGCTCGGCTCCTGCGGCAGATAGCTGATGCCATGACGCCGGGCGCGCAGATACATCGGCAGCCGTGTGATGTCGACATTGTCGGTAAGCACACGGCCCGCATCGGGACGCACCAGGCCCACAATCATGTAGAAGCTGGTCGTCTTGCCTGCTCCATTCGGCCCCAGGAGACCTACGACCTCTCCTTGCGCAATCTCGAGGCTGACCCCGCGCACCACCTCGCGCTCCCCATACGACTTGCCAATGGCCTCTGTCCGCAAAACCCTCATCTATTTACCATAAAAGAGCAGAGAGCTTTGTGCACTCTACAGCTCCCGTCAACGGCTGCGAAGCACATGTGTGCCGATTGAATCGGGGAAGGAACGATCGCTACCGCCGTTCGTCACTCACGCGAGTCGCTTGCGCTTTCCTCACCTAGGCTGGACCTCTGCATTCCTTCGCTGAGGACTACCTCCTAGCGACTCTCCTTACCCTTCATCTTTGCCTCAGAATGTACCCGCCGGCTCTCCACCCCATCCGCCTTGCCGGAGATCACCACACTGTCCTCTCCGCTGGTGAAGCGCAGCGAAGCTCCGGTGACACTGCCCTGCAGCCGATCCACCATCTTCGGCGGATCGCTTACCGTTCCGGTCAGCACAAAGGTCTGATCCGCCGCCGTGTACACCAGCCGCTCGCCGGTGGCTTTGCGCCCCGGCTGCTCCAGCACCACCGTGCCTGTGCCGACGATGTGGTCCACACGGCCGCCCAAGGACATCGGCGACTCGCCTGGAGTAGTCTGCGCAGACGATTTCGCAGACGACGCCGGCAGCAGGTACACGGTCGCGTCCTCTGCGTGCATCGTGCCATCCTTGTCTAAGACACGCACGTCTCCGGCAAAGTGAGCCTGACGCTTGGTGTCGTCATAGGTCATCTCCCGGCTTACTACCCGCACCGGCGCGGCAGTCTCCTTGGCCGGCTTTGGATCGCTCCCGCCTGCTTCCACCAGCACCGTATGTACCGCGGCATCCGCTCCATGCTCATCCCGAGCCACCAATATCCGCTCCGTACGATGAAACTCGAGCAGCGGAGCCTCCACCTGCGACCCTCCCTGCCACATCTTCGCTCTCCCTGCTGAAGCGGGACCACCGAAGAACTCGCTCACCCCCGAAGCGCTATGCGAGACTGCCCGCGCTGCCAGCACATGCATAGGCTCTGCGGTGCTGCCTGCCTGCAGATAGCTCACCCGCACAGAGCCATCCGCAAAGGAGTCACCTGTCGCGTGGTCCATCTGCACCCGGTCCGCAAACAAGGCGCTCTCGGCATCCTGAACCTGGACCGCGCCAGCCAGCACCAGCCGGTCCGCATCCTTGCTGTAGGTTGCGCCGTCCGCCTTGGCATGCTGCACCTGCGCTGTCAGCGGCTTTGCCCCGGGTCCACTTGCCGGCTTCCCCGCAAGCTCCCGGACCACGCTTACCGAACCTCGCTGCACGGCCTTGGTCAGCTCCGCCTTGCCGCTTTCATCCGGCGTAAACTCGGCATCCAGTGTCTCACCCGCGCTGGTCTGCCTGCCCGTCTGCGCACCCTTACCATCTCTCGAGACCTGCTCCAGGAAGGTCTTTCCTCGTCCCTCTAACTCCGTCAGCTGGGTCTCCGGTACTTTCTTTGAGTGCGCGTCGGATGGATTTGCGGCAAAGTGCGCCGTCAACACATCTCCACGCAGACCGTTTACAGTGCTTGACCCATCGGGGCGGCGATCCACCGTCCGCAACACGGCTCCGTCTCGTCCGGAAGCCACGGCCTCGGTCAGCAACACAGGCTGCTTACCTCCGCCAGCCAATGTGAAATCCACCTTGGCCGCGTTCAGTTGGCGCTCGTCGACCCCCTGCCGTTCCTTCAACTCCACGCCGCCGATTCCCTGCGCGTGCACGGGTCGGCCTACCGCGTCGAAGACTACCTGTGCCTCGGCCGCATGGCCCTCCTGCTGCTGTCCTCCGTTTTTGCCGGTGAAGTGGACGTTTCCTAAAAGATGCTCGGATTGGGGCTGCCCCTGCGCGTTCAAGTCGAGTCGCATTCGATCCGCGCTTGTATTTTCCTGTCTCCCGTCCCGGCCGTCCGCGGTCAGAAGCACATGGCCTTCGGCATCCACCTGCCGCGGCGATCCGTCTCCAGTCACATGGACCACGGCATGGTCGGCAGAGACTGTATCGGCTCCCGCGTCGGTCTGCGTGACCAGCTTCGGGCCTTCCAGCTTGACCACGTTGCCTGCCCGGTCCAACTCCGCATGGGCCGCGGTCAACAGCATGGGGCGCGCTTCCGAACTGACGGAGTAAGCCAGGCCTGGAGTCTCATTCTTATTTCGCAAGCCACTCACCTTGACCGCAGAGTTTAGAATCACCATGCCTGAGCCGGAGTCGTAGGACGCCCCCAACGCCGTTCCTGTCGAGTCTCCCACCCGGAAGTCCACCTGCTCGTCCGTCGTCGCGGAGCGCTCTTTTTGCCGAAACAGCAGCCCACTGGTCTTAATGTGAATCGTGCGTGCATCGTCCTCTCCGCTCGGGGGTGCCGCGCGCGTCTTGTCCGCGCTTGCAGTCTGCTCTCGGGCCGGTCCGGCGAGATCGATAAATACCTCTCCCACCGCACGGAGGAGGCTGTTCTTCTGGTCATACTCAAACTGACTCCCCTGAATATGGTCCGCGTGTTCCGCATCCTTGCCGTACAGCAGAATGTTCACGTCGCGCAAGGTAAACATCCCGTTGCCATGGTCGATCTGCTTGGCCGCATGCACCGTGAAGATCTTGCGCCCGCCCACACTTTGCGAAAACGTGAAATTGTCACTCTCCTGGGTGATCGTCGCACCGAGCCGTCCAGCAAGACCCGCAAAACCGAGATCGAGATGCTTCAACTTGTATCGCGCATAACCGAGAAATCCCGCCACCGCTACAACCAGCAGGAACGCAAGCACCGCCAGGCCGGCACGCACCCTCTGCAGCGAAACGTCTCTGCCTTGCCGGTCCATCAACGGTTTTCGTCTTCCTGGGTCCGCCGACCGACAGATCGTTGCCACCGCGTCCACAAGGCCATCGAACGCTGCAGATTCTGTGGGGTCAAAATCCCGATCATGCGCTCACCCTCTACCACCGGCACCAGTTGGGATGAAGCTCCGGCCTGTTCGGTCACCCGATTCAAGGTGGCGATCAGCGGATCAGCCGGCAGCGCCGTCTGGAAACTTCGCGTCATGATTCCTTGTACGTAGCCGTTGCCCGACGCCTCCAGCGCCTCCAGAATCGTCTGCCGGGAGACCGCGCCTACCATGTTGCTGCCCCGCACCACCGGAAAAACATCCTGCAAACTATGCCGAGCCTGCAACACCGCGTCCTCGAGCGTCGCCGAGGCCGACAGGATCGAGTAGTCGGTCAGCATCACATCGCTCACCTGCACCCCGCCTGGATTCGTTTTCCCCAGCAAGCCCTGACGCTCAATCTGCGCGCCCAGCAGGATCCCGAAGCCCGCCATCATCCACCACCAGTTCGCCGTTACCAGACCAAGCGCGATCAGGCTCAGCGCAATCGTTGGGCTGAGCCGCGTCCCGCTCCGCATGCTACTGGACATACTTGCCGGTGAACGCAGAAGCTCCGCCCGCACCACCCGCCCTGCGTCGAGCGGCCAGGCCGGCAACAGGTTCAACGCCGCCAACAGCAGGTTTACCCACACCGCGGTCCGCAGCAAATGCAGCGGAGTCACCCAGTGCAACTCCCAGATTTGGATCGACGGCGCGATGGTTAGGATCAGCCCTGCCAGAGTCAACCCGAAGATCAGATTTGCCACCGGGCCAACCAGCGCCATGCGTTTCTGCACCTTCATTTCGGTTGCGCGCTCGGCTGCGTCGGTGGAGACGTAGGTCGGCAAGCCACCTGTCGGTAGCAGCAAAATACTCTTCAGGTCGATCCCGTACCAGGCTGCCGCCACACCCCGAGCCACTTCCCGGACAGCCACCGCCAACAGCAGCAGCAGCCACAGCGCCGCTCCGCGCACCAGCGTCTGCTCCAGATACGCCGCCCAACTCATCGAAAGCACCAGCAGAAACACAAAGAACGAGTGCAGCTGCACCTCAACCCCGAAGATCCTGCACAACCGGAACGACCACCCCGTCATACTGTTGATTGTATGCGCCTCCGCCATCGCTTCACGGCGATTACGATAGGCCCATGCGCGTCATCGCCGGAACGTACCGTTCCCGCCTTCTCACCGCCCCGCCCGGAACTGCTACGCGGCCCACCAGCGACCGTCTCCGTGAGACCCTGTTCAACATTCTGGGCTCGCGTGTGGCCGGCTCTGCCTTCGCCGATCTCTACGCCGGCACTGGAGCGGTTGGCATCGAGGCTCTTAGCCGCGGCGCGCGTTTTGTCTGGTTTGCGGAAAACGCGTCTTCCGCCCTCAAAGCTCTGCACGCAAACCTCGCCTCTCTTGGCATCCCGCCCGGCTACACCATCGAAGCCCGGGGAACCATGCCTCTGCTCCAGAAACTCACGCAAACACTTGATCTGGTCTTCCTCGATCCTCCTTATGACGACGAAAATGCCTACACGCAAAGCCTTGGTCTGCTGGGCGGCATTGCCGGCGCTAAACGCCTCACCTCCCAGAGCCTCGTGACGGCCGAACACGCGACGCGTGGAGCTTTCTCCCTCGCCGATCGCTACGGCCGTCTGACCCGCTACCGCCAGGTCAGGCAAGGAGAGGCTTCTCTGAGCTTCTACCGGCTCGCCGAACCGTAATTTCGTAGCTCTGACTTCATCCAGCAGGAAACGCTCCTCCCGTGTGCCTTCCGGTCTCCAGGTCCACCGCGAACGCCAACTCCTGATTGGACATGAGGTCCCAACCCCAGCCACACATCTTGCCTTCTTCTACGCCGTCGAGGCGAATTCCTTCCCAGGAAAGCCGTGCCGTCTCCCACGCCAGGCCGGCGACTCCCCACGCCACCATCGAGTGAAAGCCGACGAAGAGTAGCAGCCGCGCCTCCTGGAGAACCCGTACCTCGACCACCGGCCGGAGCTCTACCTGGGTACATCGCTCCGGTGTTCGCGCATCGGCCACATAGGCGTAGCCTCCTGCCACCGCGCACAGCTCCTCCGGGTTCGGACATCCATACAGTCCAGTCGGCATCCCCGGATCGCTGAACCCCAGCGCGCACGTCAGCAGATACGCCCCCCCGTCCCGCGGACGTCCTGCCAACTGCAGCGCCCCGCGTGCCATCGCCTCGTCCTCCCCCGCGACCCGCAGCGGCCAGACATACTGCCGAACCGGCGCGATCAGCGGCGGCCTCTGCAGAACCTCCGCCGTCCATGCTCTGGAAAAGCCCGTATCTGTGCTCAAGCGATCGCCTCCAGCGCCCGGCGGCAATCTTCAAGCAGGTCCTCCGCATCCTCACAGCCCGCGCTCAAGCGGATGAAGCCGGGCGCAATCTCATCGTGCCCCCAACGCGCCCGCCGCTCTGCCGTGGTTGCTACTCCGCCAAAGCTCGTCGCCTGCGTAATCAGCTCCGCGGCGTTCAGGAACGTCTCCGCCGCTGTCTGATCCCGCAGCGTAAAACTTAGCACCGGCCCAAAGTAGCGCATCTGTGCCGCCGCGACCTCGTGTCCGGCATGCGTCTTCAGTCCCGGATAGAGTACCCGGCTCACCTCCTCGCGTTCGCTTAGAAAACGCGCCAGTGCCAGCGCGTTGGCCGAGCTCTGCGTCAGCCGCAGCGACAACGTTGCCAGCGAGCGCAACAGCAACCACGCCTCCATCGGCCCGGCAATCCCGCCAACCAGGGTCCGCTGCCGATCCACCCGCGTCAGCAGCTCCGCATCCCGAGTTGCCACATGGCCGATCACCACATCACTTCCCCCGCTCATGGCCTTCGAGTCGGAACACACCGAGAGATCCGCCCCCAACTCCAGCGGCCTTTGTCCCAGCGGCGTAGACGTCGTGTTGTCGCACGCCACGAGTGCCCCTGCCTGATGCGCCGCCCGGCATACCGCCGCGATCTGCGTAATTTCGAGCTCAGGATTGCTGGGGGTCTCCAGCCACACTAAACGCACCCCGGCCACAGCCGCTGGCTGCGTCAATTCCGCTGCCGGTACCGTTCGAATGCGCACTCCCGTGGGAACAAACACCTCTTCCAGGAGCTGCCGTGCCGCAAAATACATTCCCGCTGCCAACACGACCGTATCACCGGCCCGCAGTGTCGCTCCGAATACGGCGGCAACCGCCGCCATTCCTGACGCAAAACACCGCACATCTGCCGCCGGCTCTCTATCTACCTCAAGAAGCCCGATCGCGCGCTCGAGTGCCGTCCACGTCGGGTTATGCGAGCGACCGTAGGTATACCGCGTCGCACCTGGATCTCCCGCCACATGGAACGGTGCCGCAAACACCGGACCCGGGTGTAACGGCTGGCCCGGCACTGGGTCCGTTAAGGTGGAACGAATGATTCGCGTCGCTTCCTTCACCACTCACTCCTTTGCAGCATAATCCTCTTTGATGACCCATTTGCGGATTCTTCCCTTACTTTCATTTATCGGCAAAGAGACAGAAATCTTTAGGAAAACTTTTGCACAATCGTTTTATGAACGTTCTCTCTTCCGAAAGTGCTCCCATCCGCCCGCTCTCAACTCGCGGGCCGATCCGTCTTCAGCCAAGAGCTTCACCCCAAAGGAACTTGGCCTTACCCTTCCCACGCAACTCACCGCCACTCCCGCGAGCTTTCGCGGAACCCGCGCATCTGCCCGCGCCGTGAATAGCAGTTCGTAGTCCTCCCCGCCATGAAGCGCCTGCTCAATGGTCGCGCCGGTGGCCAGCGGAAGCCGCGCCACATCGATCTCTACGCCTACACCTGAGAACTCGCAGAGTCGCCGCACATCGGACGATAGCCCGTCACTAAGGTCCATGCAGGCGGTTGCCAGCCGTCTCCGGACCAGCGCTCGCCCAACCCCGATCCGCGGATCCGGAAAGGTATGAGCCTGCGCTTCCGACACCCCCATCCACCGGCGAGATCGGGTGCGACTCGCCGCCAATCCCGACAACTCTACGGCAGATCCACCCAGGCTCCCTGTTACGTAGAGACCATCGCCTACTTTGGCATCGCTTCGCCGCAACGCTTGGCCGCGCTTCACGACTCCCGTCACGACTACATCGGCCAGGATCTCCGCTCCCGGAGCCTCGCTTGTGTCCCCGCCCGCCAACTCCGTACCCCAGCGTTTCGCCAGCTCTCCAAATCCAGTCATAAACCGATCCATCCAGCGCACGTCCAGTGGCGCCGGCATGGCAAGCGAAAGAAACGCCGCTATCGGCCGTGCTCCCATGGCCGCAATGTCGGACAGTCCGCGCGCCAGGCAACGATGGCCCACAGACTCTGGCGTATGCCAGTCCCTGCGAAAGTGCCGACCTTCAAGGCTGAAGTCCGTCGTGATGACCATCTCCGTTTCTGCCGGGATCTGCAAAATAGCGCAATCGTCTCCGATTCCCAGCCGGACCGACCGGTTTTTTGCTGCGGTGCGCTCCTGGATTCGGGCGATTAGATCCAGCTCACCATACTTTTGAACCCGATTGCCTCTTTTCGCTGTCATCCCCTAGAACCTAGACCTCCTTGCCGGATTTGGTTGCTTCTTGATAGCCTATTCACAGAAGCTTCACCCACTGATGAATGATGTTTTCCGTCTCTCATTCTTCATTGCTGAAAGCCATCTCTCAATTTGTTTGTTTGTCTCACTACTCCACGGGGCTTACCTTGATCTCAAAGAAGCGCTTGTACATTCTGCTCGTCAGCCGCGATGAAGACGGAACGCTCAAAAAGATCCCAATTCCGGTCTACTATGCTTATCTGGTTGCCGCCGCCGCCGTGGTTGGTCTGTTTACAGTGACTGGCCTGGCCGGTTCATATTCGCGGATGCTGATCAAAACTGCGCGCTTCAATCAACTTCGGCAAGATCATCGGGCTCTACAGCAGGACTACGCCCATCTGGCTGAGCAGGCACATCAAAAAGACATTCAGGCCGCCTCCCTTGGCTCGCTTGCCACGGAAGTCTCCGCCCTTTACGGCCTGACTGCCGGCAGACTGACCTTGCACTCGGGAGGAAAACGCGTCCGCGACGCCGCCTCAGACGCTGTGGCCACCGCTCCGTTGAAAGACGCATCGCTCTACACTACCGCCTCCTACTATCGCTCCCTTGACGCTTTCTACGCTTTGCGTGACTCCGATGCAAGCAGCGACGCGGGACGGCTTGTCAGCGATTCCGCCGGGTTCACGCCGTCTCTTGGGCGTATGGCTAACCCTCTCATGGCCGGTCACGACCTCATTGCACCCGATGTGGGCGACGATGCCTCGACCACGCCGAGTCTGTGGCCTGTTATCGGACCGATTACCTCCAGCTTTGGAGAGCGTCAGGACCCCGTCCTTGGCGGAGGCGAAGCCGAGTTCCACCCCGGCGTCGACATCTCCGGGCCGCTCGGAACTCCTATTCACGCTACCGCCGACGGCATTGTCTCCACCGCCGAGATGGTCAACGGTTACGGACGCATGGTACGCATCGATCACGGGCATGGCGTGCAGACCTGCTACGGACATATGAGTGGGTTCGCCGTGACGGCTGGCCAGTCTGTCTCCCGTGGCCAGGTCATCGGCTACATCGGCCATTCAGGCCGCACTACCGGGAACCATGTCCATTACGAAGTTCGCATCCACACCATTCCTGTGAATCCGCACAAATATCTACGCACTACGCTCGCCGACTTGGGTCAACCTACACCTCCGACTTCTTAAGCTCATACATCTCTAACGCACTCCAGGCCTCCGCCGACAAAGTGCACGATCTCCAGCCGATCGCCTGAGTGAAGCAGGAGTTGCGGCCAAAGTTTACGCGGTGCGATCTCGCCGTTATGTTCAATTGCGACCCGATCCGCTTTGAGGCTCAACTCCGTTACGACCGCCTCAAGCGTACTCCCGTCGTCGACTGCGTCGATTTGCCGGGTCACGCCGTTCACAAGGAGAGAGAGAGCCATCTCTTCAAACTACAGGAGCGCTAAAAGGAACGCGAGATAAGTGTGCGGGTAAGCGCTCAGGCGCGTGTGAAATGCGTCGCGAACCACTGGCGGACGCTGCGGCCAAACGGAACGACCTCTGGACACTCAGAAAACACGGTGCGGTTCAGCCGCATGAGAATCTCGACGGCTTCCCGTTCACTGGCGGCGGCTTGTGGATCGCTAAAGCGCATACGAGAATCGACCAGGTACTCCACCGCATGGCCGAGCGTTTCGAGAGCGCGTCCCTGTTCGGACGATCCCCTGCGGCGAACGCTGACAGGCCTAGCGCGGCTTGATTCCGGTTGGGAGATCGGGATGGACCGAGCAAAGGCAGATTGGGCGTTGAGTTCGGCGTGACTGAGTTCCGGCATGATTGAGACAGACATGAAAAGCTCCTCCGATTTCCTTATCGGCAGGAATGCGAATGTCATTAGCAGAAAACGTAATTTTTTTCTCTTTTTTTTCGCCCTTACAGAAGAGGCTGCCGATCTCGCATCGGCCAAAGCAGGTTCATCGGCCCACGACCATGACCGATGGACGCGGCTCGCAGCATCGCCTCTACAACGAAGTGCTTGGCATTCTTCGCGGCGGCGAGACCCTCCAAACCGTCCACTAGCCCACACAGTAGAGCGCTGGCAAACGCGCAACCGGTTCCATGGGTGGCCTTTGAGACGATCTTGGGGCCGCGCAGCCAATCTATCGGCTGCTTTGGCACTGCGATTAGATCGTCGGCGGACTTCAGATGGCCGCCGGTAGCGACCATGCTCAGTGCGGGATAACGAGCCTGGACGGCGAACACGGCTGCTTCCATCTCGGATGGAGTTCCCACGGGCATCTCGGCGAGTTCGGCGAGCTCACCCAAATTCGGCGTGATCCAGTCGACGAGCGGCAAGAGTCGATGCTTTAGCTGAGCAAGGCCGGCGGCGTCCAGCAACGCTCGTCCGGAGCTTGAGACAAACACCGGATCGAGGACCACCGGGAGCGACTTACCTTGCTCTTTATAGAGTCCGATGAAGTCTGCCACCGCCTCCACGTTGGCCGCATTGGCCAGCATGCCGATCTTGATGCCAGCAGCGGGTATGTCGGCTTGAAGACACTGCAAGCTGTCGCGTAGTTGCTGCTGGTCGACGGGGTGGCTCGACTGGACGCCCAGGGTGGACTGTACGGTGAGAGCGGTGATGGCGGCAAGGCCAAAGTACCCTCCCGCGGCAAAGACCATCAAGTCTGCCGTTACTCCAGCTCCTGAAGATGGATCGAAGCCTGCAATGGTAAGCAGTGTCTTCAAACGTGCGCCTCGACGTGCAAAGCCGGCGATAAGGAATGCGGACTAGAACCTACAAAGGAAAAGAAAATTTCTGAAGCAGAAGAGAACGACACGGCCCGATACAAGCCGTCAAGGTGGGAAGTGCCTTGTCGCTCACCGCTTCGCGGCTCTAACGACGACCTATACCAGAAGTCTCTTTGACCGGCAATGAAGAGCACACGTAAGTAGCTGTTTGCACTTGACTTAGCTCTTGGACGTGAAGACAATGTGGACATGGCTGAAGGGATCGTTAGACGGCTTGCACACGTAAAGAAGAGAGAGTTCGTTGCGTTGGTGCAACGATATGGTTCTCCAGCGATCGTAGCAGCGGTTGCCGTTTCCGGGCTTACCGTTGCTGCCGCTCCACCTGCTGCCAACCCGCATCCCGCAGGTCATCTCACGCCAGAAGCCTCCGCCGTGGCGGCTTTGCATCGGTGGTTTGAGACCGGAAAAGCTTCCTGGTATGGCTTGCAGTTGCAGGGACACCATACGGCGACCGGGGAACGGTACGATATGAACAGCTTGACCTGCGCGCATCGCAGCGCGCCGCTCGGTAGCTGGTTGCGTGTCACCAATCTCCGCAATCAGCGCAGCGTGCTGGTGCGTGTCAACGATCGTGGGCCGATGATCGAAGGCCGGGTCATCGATCTCTCCTATGCCGCGGCACGAGCGGTAGGCTTGACGGGGATCGGCCGGGTACGGCTTGAAGCCGCAGCGGCCCCCAGCTTGCCCCTACCGGGTAGTCTGATGGGTACGGTCCAGTCGCAGCTCAAGCTGCCTTCGCTTCCGGTTGGCGTGGTTTAGCTCGATTCGCGCTCCGGAACTCATACAGATGGATCCTCGCATCGATGCTCGCGAGCAACTTGTTGTGGCCCTGGATTTTGCCAGCGCGCAACCTGCCCTGGCTTTGGTGGAACGGCTCGACGGACAGTGCCGCTGGTTTAAAGTAGGGCTTGAGTTATTTCTGGCGGAAGGGCACTCAATCGTGTCTACGCTGCGGGAGCGAGGTTTTCAGGTTTTCCTCGACCTGAAGCTGCACGATATTCCAAATACGGTTGCCAATGCGGTGCGTTCGGTATCCCGCTGTGGAGCTTCCCTGCTCACGGTGCATGCCGGAGGTGGCGCAAACATGCTGGCTGCGGCCGCTAGAGCTGCGGCAGACCTGTCCGATCCTCCGACGCTGCTTGCCGTTACGGTGCTAACCAGTATGAGCGATGGCGAGTTAGTCGGCGTGGGCGTCCATGCCGCGATGAAAGAACAGGTGCTACGTCTCGGACGTTTGGCGCTTGCAGCAGAGATTCCAGGACTGGTCTGCTCCTCGGATGAAGCAGGCTTTCTCCGCAACCATCTTGGGAACAGTCCGCTGCTGGTTGTGCCTGGAATCCGCGCACGGGGAGGTGCCTTGGGCGATCAGCATCGGGTGGCGACTGCGACCGAAGCGATTGCTGCAGGTGCCTCAAAACTGGTAGTCGGGCGTCCCATCACCCGTGCGGACGACCCGGCTGCGGTATACGAAGCCATGCTAAGAGAGATCGTTGAAGCAACTTCTGGAAAACGCTAAGGAGCGGAGGGCAGGTTTCGGCCTCCGCTTCTGCTTAGCTTCCATTACAGTTTTTCGAAGTAGTCGCATACCGAGCAGGAGATGTACATGCCGCCCGGCACACCACGTTCCCGATCTTTCACTCGCTTGACGATACGAGTCGGTTTCGAACACTTTGGACACTCTGAACCCCTACTTGCCTCTGCAACCTTCTGGCGGTCGCCAGTCTTTGCAACCTTTGCCATTTTGCTCTCCCTGATACAGTCTGATTTAGCTGGTGTGCGTCTGTAAAAGGCGTGAAAGCAACCACCTTTTCCCGCGCGAACGCGATTTCCGCAGCACCGGCCGAATGTCTAGGCTACATCAACCTGGGTCCGCCCGTCACTGCGGAGGTGTGCTGCCGGGAGGAGGACCGGGGACTGGCGAAGCGGAGGCAGGCTCGGCGGGAATGGGCGCCGGACGCTGATCTTCGGGGTACTGCACCTTGCGATTGACGACTCCTCCGTTTTCGGCGGGCAGTGTCTCGCCTGGACGCTTGAGCGTAGGGGGCCCGGGCCGGTTTTCTTCGGTCGGTTGAGCATCGCCGAGTGCGACTGTGTGCGTTGGCGCAGAGGGCAGATAGCCGGCCAATTCATCCTGATCGTGAACCTCCACCGGTTTGCCGACTGCGGCGATCTTGACCAGACTGACGCGATCGCCGATAAAGCGTACAAACTTAACCGGCTGTGGCTGATGCCCATAGATCCACTCTTCGTAGCGGCCCTCAGTTGCGCCTTCGCGCAGCTTGGCCTCCGGTTGGCCCAAGGCGGCGAGCACCATACGATGATTCATGCCAACCAGCACCTCGTGCGAGTCGATGGCACTCTTGATAGGAGCCGGCAATGTCTCTGCATAGGCGATCTCTCCGGTCTTAGCGCCGAAATCGACCACCGGTTGGAGAAGCGCTTTGACCTCGGGCGCCGAAACCTCAGGCAGTTTGCCCTCAAAGACCAGCATGACGCGGCACCCGGTCGCCTGCTCACTCAGGTCAGGCGGTGCCGTAGTCGCGGCCCCTACGCCGATCTGCACATGGCGCAAAAACCGGTGCCGCACATATGGGCCGCCGTTCAGGTCGATGATGATGCGGTCCGGCTTGATCTCAAGCGCGGTCACCATAACACGGTCGCCTGGCGCAGCCGACTGGCCTTTTTTGTAGACGACCTCCTTATATTGCTCGGCGCGCGGAGTGAGATTGCCGTTCGCTTCGAGCGTCAGGATCGCCCCGAGCGGCAGGACGCGGTGCGCGAACCCTTGTTCTGCCTCAAGATCGCGGATCAACTCACGTCGGCCACGCTCGGTCATGGGCTTGTCCGGGAGCTCGACCCGGGTCGGCGTAAAGTCTGTCTTGATGCCCGCGGTGGCCGTCTTCTCGCCTACGGTGAAGACCTGGGCGGACATAGGCACGACGGCCATTGCTCCCAAGGCGAACAGAAGCATGACCGGAAGGGCTCTTACGCCGTGGGGTGCCGAATAAATGTGCGCTGAAAATCTCATGCAATGCTTCCTTGTTGGTGAAAGAGTGCACCCTTTTTAGCCGTATTGCAAGTGAGCTTTGGTGAGAGCGTGATGGCCACAACAACCGGAGACGCCGTACAAAGCGATGGGTTAGCGATCCGGCGACCGCTTTAGTCTTGTTTTTCGGAGTTGAGTGCAGGGCTTCTTGGGGTTGAGGGCAGGATCTGAACCAAAGGCGGAGGAGGCGCGGCCTTCTCCATGGCGGCGTGCGCCGGAGGTGGAGCGACCGTGACCGCATAGCCCGCCGGCTGTAACGGAGGGAAGGTGTAGTCCCATGCGTAACGGAGAGTGACCCGGTAAAGTACGGCAAGGCCGCAAAGTAGAACCGGAGCCGTCAGCAAGGCTGCGTCTAGACCGAAGTCACCGCCGCTCAACCAGCGCGGGCCGGTCGCGAAGGTATCGGACAGAGAGCCGAAGACCCCAAAACCGGCCACAGGCAGCCCGAAGACTACCGCGGTGACGGCGCGGCGCGCGAAGTGCAGTCCCCAACCGGCCCAAAGTCCGTGCGTCCGGAGCCAGGCCGAGGCAAGCAGCACACCAAAGAGAGTTTCGTTCAGCAAGGCAATTCCCATGCTGGCGGGCGGGCTGGGCAAAACCAGCACTGCCGCGAAGAGCAGCGAGAGCAGCAACGCCGCCCAGGAAGGCCCGATCGCCTGGATCAGCCGCCGAAAGGCAAACCCACGGAAGATGGCTTCTTCAGCCAGCGAAGCGACCAGCATGGTGGCAAAGGCGATCAGAATGGGAATGATATTGCGAGCCTGTAGGTTTAGACGCGCATGCAAGTGCGCACTCAGCAGCAATGGGAGCAGTGCGGCCAGACTTAGTCCCCAACCGATGGCGGCCCCGGCTCCCCACTCGGCCGAAGCAGTGCCACGTCTGGGCAGCGGAAGAATCTCCTGCTCGAACCGTCCCCGCGTGGCAATCCAGTCGAGCATATGAAAGCCGACCACGATCAGAAACAATAGAAACAGAGCTGCGATGAGCGCGTCGAAGCTGCCCAGGTGAAAGCGTACCGAGAGTCCTTGTGCCGATTTCGAAGCCAAAATGTTGGCGGCTCCCGCCCAGGCAAGCGCAATCAGACACAGCGCCAAATGCATGCCCCTGGATATAGGAACGTTCGCCAGACTTCCGCCCCGTGTGGACTCCGCAACTCTGCGCGGCTCTGGATTGGGCGTCGATCGCGCAGCCACCGGTCAGGCCACCGTGTAGAACTGGGCCAGGTTGCGAAACTTGATATACCGCCGCTCAAGCAGCACATCGATCGGCTGAGCCTTCAACGCGGCAAGGTGCTTCTTTAGGGAGGCGGCCACCAGGCCGAAGGCAGCGGGAGGATCGGCCTGGCTTCCGCCTCTGGGTTCGGCGATCACATCGTCCACGCAGCCGAGCGCCTTGACCTCAGCCGCGGTGTACTTGAGCGCCGCCGCCGCCTGCTGCTTTTTACCTGCATCCTTCCACATGATCGAAGCGCAAGACTCCGGTGAGATGACGGAGTACATCGCGTTCTCGAGCATCAGCACACGGTCCGAAACCGCCAGGGCCAGCGCACCTCCCGAACCTCCTTCGCCGGTAATCGTGGCAAGGGTCGGCACGCGCAACGTTGACATCACGAACAGGTTGCGCGCGATCGCCTCGCCCTGGCCACGTTCCTCCGCGCTCATGCCCGGGTAAGCTCCGGTGAGATCGATGAAGGTAAAGATGGGCCGGCCAAATTTTTCAGCGATTTTCATTGCACGCAACGCTTTACGGTAGCCCTCCGGGTCCGGCATGCCGAACTTGCGCGCCATGCGCTCCCGCGTCGTCCGGCCTTTTAGATTGCCGATCACCATCACCGGTTCGCCCGCAAACCAGGCCAGGCCGCAGGTCATGGCGGCATCGTCGCCAAAGGCTCGGTCGCCGTGGATCTCAGTAAAGTCCGTGAAGAGTGCCGCAATATAGTCCATGGGATAGGGTCTGGCCGGATCGCGCGCCTTCTCCGTCCGGATCCACGCATCGGGAACGACCGCGGCTACCGCCTGTGGCTGTCTACCTGTTTCCTGCTCTTCCATCGCTTCTATTGTATCCGGCTGGCCTGGTGCCTGTTGCGCAGCAGGTGGTCGAGCGAGAGCTCGTTGTACTCCACCAGATACAGCAGAATGAAAAAGAGAGCGCTGTACACAAGTTGCTGGCCAGCCACATCCCACTGCTGATTGAAGGTAACGCCGACGGTCAACGCCATCATGAAGAGTGCGCCGACGATCAGCGCGACGCGCGTGAGCAAGCCCAGCAGCAACGCCGCGCCCAGCAGCGCCTCGATCCACGGAATGGCATAGGCAAAGCCGACCACCAAGCTATGCGGCAAAGGTGACTTTGCCATGTGGTCTGCAGTGCTGCCCGCGAAGCTCCCCACGCCGTGATAGATCCGGATCAGGCCATGGCCGGCGAAGTTGACCCCCAAGGCTATCCGCAGCAGGCCGTAGGCAAGGGAGCGATCGCGCTTCACTGGATCACCCTGACGCCGCCCCGCCCTACCAGCTCCTCAACCCGATCGATAAACAGTCGGTCCGCCGCAACCATCACCGTACTCGGTTCCAGCACCGCGCAAAACTCCCCCGGCTCTTCAAAGTCGAGCAGCAGCTTACCCGCACCAGGCGACTCGAGGAATAGCCGCGACAGCTTCTCAAGCAGAGCCGCATCGGGAGAGTGCAGCGGCACCTTGATCCGCAGCGCGTCCGGCAGCTTCAGCTTCACGTCTTCGAGCGCCTGGATGGCCGAGACCGCCAGCTTGGGCGCCGAGTCCTCTTCGCCGCGCAACGATCCGCGCACCACGACGGGAACCTCGATCTTCAGCTTCTCGGCCAGCTTCTCAAAGCTCTGCGGAAAGGCGATCAGCTCGATCTTGCCAACTGTGTCTTCCAGGCACGCCTGCGCGTAGAACTCTCCGGATTTCTTCGATTTGGCCACTTTCAGCCCGGTGATCACGCCAGCGACCGAAATCTCGTTCGGCTCAGGACCGTTGCCGCCGCGCCGGAAGACCTGCGGCTCCGGCTTCATCTCGCAGGCGGTGACGGTGTCGATCGTCTTCAGATTGCGCAGCTTTTCGCGATACTTGTCCATGGGGTGCCCGCTGACGAAGAAGCCAAGGACCTCTTTTTCGTTTTGCAGACGGGTGTGCTCGTCCCACTCCGGCGCGTTCGGTAAGCCTTCGGCCTTGTTGCTGGAAGCCGCCGTAAAATCCGAGTCGAAGATGCCAAACAGCCCATGCTGGCCGGCAGCACGATCCTTCTGCGCCTTTTGCGCGCGCTCCATGGCGTTGTCGAGCGCGGCCATCACGGCAGCTCGCTTGCCGAAGCAGTCCATGGCCCCGGACTTGATCAGGGACTCGAGCACACGCTTGTTCAGCAACCGCAGGTCAACCTTCTCGCAGAACTCCCACAGGCTTGCGAATCCAGCTTTGCCTTCTGCCCTCAAGGCAGCACGCGCCTCGATAATCGAGACGATGGCGTTATAGCCTACGTTCTTGATGGCGGCGAGACCGAAGCCGATCGCCTCGCCGGAGGCAGTTTTGACCGGGGTAAAGTTGGCGTCCGAGACCTGCACGTTCGGCGGCACGACCGGAATGTTGATCTCCCGGCACTCGGAGATGTACTTGACCACGTTCTCGGGTTTCGAAGTCTCGCTCGTCAGCAGCGCAGCCATAAACTCGACCGGATAATGCGTCTTCAGATAAGCCGTGTGATAGGCCAGCAGCGAGTACGCCGCCGAGTGCGACTTGTTGAAGCCGTAGCCCGCGAACTCGGCCATCAGGTCGAAGATCTTGCCGGCTTTCTCTTTGGAGTACTTCTTCTCCGCCGCGCCGGCCATGAAGCGCTCGCGCTGCTTGGCCATCTCCGCATGATCTTTCTTGCCCATCGCCCGGCGCAGCAGGTCGGCCTCGCCGAGCGCGTAGCCCCCGACCGCCGCGGCCACCTGCATCACCTGCTCCTGGTAGACCATGACGCCCAGCGTCTCTTTAAGGATGACCTCCATCACCGGAAGCTCATATTCGACCGCGCGCCGGCCCCATTTGCGCTCGATGAAGTCGTCGATCATGCCCATCGGTCCGGGCCGATAGAGCGCGTTCAACGCGGTTAGGTCCTCGACCCGGGTCGGCTTGTAGCGCCGCAGCACGTCGCGCATGCCTCCCGATTCAAACTGAAAGACGCCACTGGTCAGCGCCTTATGGAAGACCTGCTCGTAGGTCTTCGCATCGTCGAGCGGAATCTTGGCTAGATCGAGCCGCTCGCCACGCGTCTGTTCAATCAGCTTGAGCGCATCGTCGATGACCGTCAGCGTCGTTAGGCCGAGAAAGTCCATCTTCAGCAGGCCCATTTTTTCGATCGCGCCCATGTCGTAGCTGGTCACGATCGCCTCATCCTTGGTGCGGGTCACCGGCACCAGTTCCGTCAGCGGACTGGGCGCAATGACGACGCCGGCCGCATGCACGCCCGCGCCCCGCACCAGACCTTCCAGCCGCATCGCCGTATCAATGAGCTCGCGAATCTTCGGTTCTCCCTCATACGCCTGAGAGAGCGGCCCGTTGTCCTTCAGTACCTCGGCGATCGTCACGCCAATGCGCCCCTGGATCATCTTGGCGATGCGGTCGACTTCGCCGTAGGGCATGTCAAGCGCACGCCCGACGTCCTTGATCGCGGCCTTGGCGGCCATCGTATTAAAGGTGATGATCTGCGCGACCTGGTCGGTGCCGTATTTGCGCCGCACGTACTCGATGACCTCGCCGCGGCGATTCATGCAGAAATCAATGTCGATATCCGGCATCGAGATACGGTCCGGGTTCAGAAAGCGCTCAAACAGCAGCTCATTCTGCAGCGGATCGACGTCGGTAATCTCCATCGAGTAAGCAACCAGCGAGCCCGCGGCCGAGCCACGCCCCGGCCCCACCGGGATGTTTTGCTCGCGCGCATAGCGGATGAAGTCCCACACGATCATGAAGTAGCCGGGAAACTTCATCGCCTTGATGCACTCGATCTCGCGGTCGAGCCGTGCATGGTAGTCCTCTTCAGTCTTGCGCAGCAGGCCCCGCGCGCGCAGATGCGCGACATTGGTGGCGAGCCGCTTCTGCAGGCCTTCGCGACACACCTGCTCGAAAAAGCTGTCGAGCGTCATGCCTTCCGGAACCGGAAACTCGGGAAAGGGATTGTCGACCTTGTTGAGCTTCAGGTTGCAGCGCTCCGGAAACTGCATGGTCCGGCTCAGCACCTCGGGGTGATCGGGGAACATGCGCGCCATCTCGTCGGCGGTCTTGACAAAAAACTCTTCCGTGTCGAACTTGAAACGCTTCGGATCGTTCATCGAGCCGGCCGTCTGCACACAGAGCAGAACCTCATGCGCGCGGCTGTCTCCGCTTTCGATATAGTGCGAGTCGTTGGTGGCGATGAGCGGAATGTTCAGGTCCTGCTCCATGCGGAACATGGCTTCAACTACGGCCTTATCCGGAGCTAGATGATGATCCTGCACTTCGAGGAAGAAGTTACCGCGGCCGAAGATCTCTTCGAAGTTACCCGCGGTCGTACGGGCCTTCTCGTACTCGCCGGCCATGAGTTGCTGTGAGACCTCGCCCGCCAGGCAGCCTGAAAACCCAATCAAACCCCGCGTGTGCCGGGCCAGGAACGCCTTCGAGACCCGCGGTTTGCGATAGAAGCCATGTAACGCCGCCTCACTCGTGAGCCGCACCAGGTTCCGGTATCCCTCCTCGTTCTCGGCCAGCACCAACAGATGGTTGTACTTGTCGCCATCCCCCTTGGCCCGATGGTCCTCCGCCTGGCAGATGTACAGCTCGCACCCAAGGATCGGTTTGATCCCCTTCTTTTTGGCTGAGTCAAAAAAGTGCACAGCTCCGAAGATGTTCCCGTGATCGGTCATAGCGACCGACTTTTGCCCGATCTGGTCCACATGCGACAACAATTTGTCGACGTCGCAGGCTCCGTCTAGAAGCGAGTAATCGGTGTGCAGGTGCAGATGCGTAAACTCAGCGGCCATCTCTCTATTTTATGGCTCGAGCGTCCCCGCCAAAGGCATGTACCTCGTACCGTGAGGAAAAGCCCGACCAATTAGCTCCCGCTCCAGAGGGCAACTCCATGCGGTAGGCATAGCTCTTACTCCGTGTCGACTGGCTGTTCGTACTGGGTCTCGGAACGGCGCATCCCTGGCAATCAGTTCTGGCAATCAGCTTTAGCGGAGATATGCCAATGGGCACACAACTTGCAATCGTAACGGGAGCTTCAAGCGGGATCGGGTACAACCTGGCGAAGGTGTTCGCTGAAAACGGCTTTGACCTTGTCATCGGTTCTAACGGCGATCGCCTTGAGCAGGCCGAGGCCGACTTCAAAGCACTTGGAGTAGAGGTCACGGCGGTTCAATCGGATCTCGCCAGCTTTGATGGTATCGACGAGTTTTGGAAGACCGTTGCCGCCTCTGGAAGCAAGGTGGATGCGGCCGCGCTCAACGTCGGCGTGGGACTGGGCGGGTCGTTTCAGCAGACCGATCTCCAGGCAGAGATCAAGATGATTCGCCTCAACGTAGAAGGAACGACACATCTGGCCAAGCACGTGGTGCAGCATATGGTCGCGAACCGTGCGGGAAAGATTCTCTTCACCGCATCCCTCGCGTCGGAGATGGTAGCTCCTGGCGAAGCGGTCTATGCGGCTACCAAGGCATTTATTCTCTCTCTCTCGAAGAGCTTGGCGGCGGAACTCAAAGACACTGGCGTTACCGTGACTGCGCTGCAGCCTGGGCCTGTGGACACAGACTTCTTTCATCGCGCGGACATGGACAACACCCAGGTCGGCCAGGAAGGCAAGAAGGAAAGTGAGCCCTACGATGTAGCCAAGCAGGGCTTCAAGGCTTTGATAGCTGGCGACCAACATGTCTACGCCGCCAGCCTGAAGACCAAGCTTGAAGGAGCTGTGGTGGGCTTGGTTCCCGACTCAATCATTGCATCCATGCACGAAAAGATGGTTAGGCCTACCGATCAGTAACGCATCAGCCGGCATAAGGAGAACAAGATGGAAACAGCAAAAGAAGCAAGTTTGGCAGGAACGATGTATGCGCCTTTGCCCGAGGGGACCAACGATGGCCGTGTGACCGCGCATGCCGTGCAGACCATCAACGCAGATGCTGAGGAACTCTATAAGGTCTGGTCCGACGTTACGCGTTTCCCCCGCTGGCAAGAGCATGTGGTCTCCGTAACGCCGACGAGCAAAACGACCAGCCACTGGGTGGTTGGCAATCCAGAAGATCAGGATGGAAAACGAATCGAGTTCGACTCAGAGATCACGGAAGACGTTGCAGGCCAGAAGATTGCCTGGCAGTCGATCTCGCCCGAGGTGGAGCAGTACGGCTCCGTCACCTTCAAGCAAGCTGCCTCTGGCCGGGGTACCCTCGTGACGCTTATCCAGACGGTCAAGGTGCCTGCAGGCCGGCTGGGAAATGCCGTCGCTTCGGTCGTGGCGCGGGGTCCAGCGCAGACCGTGAAAGAAAACTTACGCCACTTCAAAGAGATGGCTGAAGCGGGAGAGATTCCCTCAGTGGCCGGTCAGTCGCACGGGCCTCGCGGGATTGTCGGCGGAATCAAGGAATGGATGTACGGCGAGACCAATCCTACCCCGCCCGGATCAAGCGACCGCAGCTAACGACCGCACGTAACCCAGCATGACGGACATAGGTAGAGGAGATGCAATGAAAGCAGTTTGTTGGATGGGAAAAGAAAAGATTGAAGTCCATACGGTTAAAGATCCGGAGATCATCAATCCGCACGATGCCATTATCCGCGTGACGCGCACGGCGATCTGCGGAAGCGATCTGCATCTGTACGGCGGCTTCATTCCCACGATGGAGTCGGGCGACATCCTTGGACACGAGTTTATGGGTATTGTCGAAGAGGTTGGCCCAGAGGTCAAGAAGTTGAAACGTGGTGACCGCGTTGTGATCCCTTTCACGATCGCTTGCGGTAACTGCTTCTTCTGCAAAGACAATCTGTGGAGCCTTTGCGATAACTCAAACCCAAACGCGCATATCGCTGAAGAGCTTTACGGCTACTCCGGTTCTGCCCTGTTTGGCTTCTCACACATCTACGGCGGATACGCAGGAGGCCAGGCGCAGTACGCTCGTATTCCCTTTGCCGACGTCGGCCCCATCAAGATCGAGAATGATCTGGCCGATGACAAGGTTCTCTTTCTTTCAGACATTTTTCCTACTGGTTATCAAGGCGCGGAGAATGCCAATATTAAGCCGGGCGATACCGTTGCCGTATGGGGCTGTGGTCCGGTCGGCATCTTTGCCGTGGCCAGCGCCTTTATGCTGGGCGCGGAAAAAGTGATCGCTATCGACCGCTTCCCGGAGCGTCTCAAGCTTGCCCGCGATCTCGGTGCTATCACCATTAAGTACGATGAGAAAGAAGTGAATATCGTAGAAGCACTGCGCGACTTGAGCGGCGGTGTCGGGCCGGACAGCTGCATCGACGCAGTTGGTATCGAGGCGCACTCTTCTACGGCCGTGGGGATTTACGACAAAGTTGAGCAGGCAATGATGCTCGAAACGGACAGCCCGTTTGTGTTGCGACAGGCCATCCAGGCGATCCGCAAAGGCGGAACGTTGTCCATCCCGGGTGTATACGGCGGAGTGCTCAATAAGGTGAACTTCGGGGCGGCCTTCGGCAAAGGCATCAAGATGGCAATGGGCCAGACCAACATGCACAAGTATCTCAAGCCATTGCTGCAGCGGATTGAAGAAGGTCAGCTTGACCCCAGCTTCATCATCTCGCACATCATCGGCATTGAGCAGGCCCCGAAGCTCTACCCGATCTGGCAAAAGAAGCAAGAGCAGGTCACCAAGATCGTGATCGATCCATGGATGGATACGATCCGGCCGGAGGTCGACGGGCGTGTGTTGCTCGCCAACTGACACTCATATACAAGGTTGAGCGATGGCCCGGCGATCTCAGGATCCCGGGCCATCATTTGTTCCAGCTCAGCTCAGTTGTTCTCATGGCTATGCATACGAGCCTCCGTCAGCAGCGGCTGATTCGCATCGGCGGAGCGCCACATCTCTAGGAAGGTTCGATAAGCCTCGGCGCTGTTTCCTGTGTCGCCAATCTCTGCGAATGCCCGTGCCAAGCCAATCTCCGCAATTGGATAGACGACGCTGCCCACCACAAACGGCAGTCCCCGGTGCGAGAGCACGGTTTGGAAGTCGACGATTCCGATCTGTACCTGATGCAGCAGCACGTGTGCCTGTCCGCGTAGAAGAGGAGTGAGCGAGATGAGATCGAATTGCCGTGCCGGCTTTAAGATCTCAAGTGCAGCCGAAGCATTTCCGTCGTGCAGAGCCAACGCAGCTTTCAGGTCGGGAATATAGTAGCCGTTCACAGCAAAGCTCTGAGGAAAGGACTGCTGGAGACGCAGGATACTCTGCTCAGCATGCACCGCGTCCCCGCATAAGGCTTCGGCAATCCCGGCATTGAAGAGCGTGTTCATGCCTTGCGGGTGGTCGGCCGATTCGCGCGCCAAAGCGCCTGCTTCTTTACAGTCTCCCAGCAGAGCACGGTCCAGGGCACCCTGAGCCAGCATAAAAGCCGAGGCAGACCCCAGCCCAGGAATCTGCGCTGCCCGGCGCGCGCGATCTCGCCAAACTGCATCGCCTGCGCCGAGCTGGCCGATGTTGTCCAGATATAAACCATAGCTCCAACCCGTTCGGCTTCCGGATGGGGCCGTCTGCATGGCTTGAATAGCGGCTGGAAGCCCTCGCTGCTGCCCCTCGAGATAGAGAGTGGTTAGGCTAAGCCCGTTGCTCTCAATGCCCACCTTCTGCGCCTGCGCGTCTACCTGTTCGGCTGCCTCATATCGATCGAGCGACAGCAAAGCGTTCTCTGCCTGCCGGTAGGCTTCAGAGTCGTACGGATTTTCCGCATACGCCTGCTGCGCAATCTGCAAAGCCTCCACCATCTTTCCTTGCAGACCCAGGCTTCGCGCCAGGGCTTCCAGCGCGGATGAGTCGCCCGGCACGCGATCCAAGTAGCTGCGAACTACCGCGGCGGCGTGAACCAGGTCGCCTGTGGTATCCATCTCATACTCATATTGGGTGAAGGTCCGGGTGCGTTCGCTTGCACCTTGGGCCGCGACCAGGGCCAATCTGGCGGCCTCGGCGGACGCGACCTCAGCCCGCTGCCGCCGGTAAAGCACAGCCAGGCGCAGTTGAGCATCGGCGAAGTGAGGATCCAAGGCCGTTGCACGCTGATATAGCTGCAGTGCTGTAAGCGTCTGCCGCGCCGCCAGCGCCAAATTGCCCTGGTACAGCAGCTGCAGCGCCTGCAGATTGACCGTGGCTTCGCGGCTTAGCGGAACCGCCGCGTCGCGTAGAGAGGAATCGCTCTCGCCGGCTAGACGGCGCAGCGTCACAGCCATTTGATCGACAGCGGCCGGAAGAGCGTCAAGACTTACGACCTTTTGCTCGACACTCGTTACCACCTCATTCGAGGCAGTCTGGACCAGGTCGACGTGGATCAGGTACGGAGCATTTTTGCCGGAGATGCTTCCAAAGAGATAGTAGTTGGCCCCGGTGCGTGCGGCAACCCGTTGCGCCAGAGGCTTTCCGCTACTCACTCCGGTCTCTGCGGTCAAGGCGCGCCGTGCCAGCTCATAGGAATCCGAGCTGCGCAAAACCAGGTAAGGAGATTGCATCAAAGCAAGCTGCAAAGCCTGGCTGACGGTCCCGTCTAGAAGCGGTTCCCCGGTTCGGTTGTCTAGATCCGTCACGACAACGGAGGCTTGATTCGCAATCAGCAGATGCTTAAAGGGTCCATGTTTGAAAGCGAACAGACCGCCAACCAGGATCGCCAGCAAGACTGCCAAAACGATTGCCAGGCGTGCTGGACCGGCCCGCGAACGAACGCGCCGTCCAGGCACTTGCTCCTCTTCAAACATCCCCGGCAGGTCCGTTGGAGCTTCACCCACAGTTAACTCTCGGAGCAACAAGGAACGCGACGGCCTTGGACTGGTTCCAGAAGGAACGGCGCGGCTGCGCGACTCCTGGGCGACCGCCAGACCTGCACCGGAGGGCTCTGTCGAACGCCCGGTTGCGTACGTTGAGACTGTAAACGCCGCACGCGATTGCTCCGGCTGCGCCGCTCTTTCCCTTGTCGGAACCCGCGCGACAGGACGCAGGAACTGGGAGCCAGACGAGCCGCGCGCGCTCGGGTTCAATGGCGCACTGTCCAGAGTCTCCGCCAATGGAAGCGAAGGCAGCAAAGACGCAGAGGGGTCCCGTGCGGCATCCAGTTCGGAGTCACGCCGGCGTAGCGGCCGCTTGTCTCGCGCCGCTGAATCGGAATTACGCACCAGCGGCACCGTTGCGACAGCCTTCCGTAGCCAGCCTGCGTTCTTCTCTGACAGCTTCGCCAACGCCTCTTCAAGCTCGTGCGCCGTTTGGAAACGAGCCGTCCGCTCTTTTGCCATCAGTTTTAGAATGATCTTCTCAAGCTCCCGGGGAACGGCCTCGTTCCAACTCCGTACCGGCTCGGGGGGATGATTCAAGAGTTGAACGAACACAAGCGCACTGGTCGCTCCCTGAAAAGGAATGCGCCGCGTAGCCATCTCGTACATCACCACGCCTAAGGAAAACAGGTCTGAGCGCGAGTCGAGCGATTCGCCACGCGCTTGCTCGGGAGACATGTAGGCCAGGGTTCCTACCGTAGCACCCACGGCGGTAAGGTCGAGGGACCGGGAAGCGCGCGCACCTGGGCTGCCCCTCTCGATTTTGGCTAGCCCAAAGTCGAGGACCTTGGTCTGAACTCCTTTGTTTGCCTTGGGGATAAGGAAGATGTTGGCCGGCTTGATGTCACGGTGTACTACCCCCTTGGCATGCGCAGCTCCGAGAGCCTCGGCAACCTCGCGTGCGATACAGACAAATTCCTCAACCGGTATGCTGCCGTGCTGAATGCGATCGCGCAACGTCTCGCCTTCAAGCAGTTCCATGACCAGGTAAGGATCGCCATTCTGCTCGCCGATATCGAAGACGGTGCAGATGTGCGGATGGTTGAGCGCGGAGGCGGCGCGAGCCTCGCGTAGGAAGCGCTCCCGCATGCCCGGCATGGCGTATTCATCGTGCAACAGCTTGATGGCGACTTCACGATGCAGCCGAGCGTCCCAGGCGCGGAAGACATACCCCATGCCTCCTCCGCCCAGTCGGCCCAGGATCTCATACGGTCCGTATTTCCGGCCGATCTCCGGCGCCATCGGAAGCCCTTTCGTAGGCGGTCAAAACGCATATATCGTACAAGATCTAGCCGCTAAGTAGAAATCATCATAAACCTCAGAGAGACTTGCCCCTGGACGCCTAAACTGCTCCGTATTTGCCCTGGTAAACCCTACCGCAGTGTTACACGAGATCGGCTGACCCGACCGGTACTCGCTACAATCGAACTGTGATCCCTTCTTCCATGCAACCGCTACGGCTGACGCTGCTCTTCGACGCCGACGACACGCTTTGGGAAAACAATATCTACTTCGAACGTGCCATCTCTGCCTTTATCTCCTTTCTCGATCATCGCGTCCATACCCCAGAAGAGGTACGCGAGCGGCTCAATCTCATCGAACAGGCGACCGTCCGGCAGCACGGGTATGGCCTGCAGAGCTTTCGCAAATCGCTGATCGCATGCTTTGAGCAGCTGACGACGGAGGCCGTGACCCCGGACAAACATGAGCGCATCGTCAGCTTTGTCGACTCGATCGGCACGCAGCAGATTGAACTGCTGCCGGGCGTCACGGAGACGCTTACCCAGTTAGCCGGCCGCCATCGTCTTCTCCTGGTCACCAAGGGTGACCTAGCCGAGCAGCATGACAAGCTCGAGCGCTCCGGCCTGCGGCCTTTCTTCAGCGGCGTGGAGGTGCTTCCGGAAAAGACCGTCTCCGCCTACCGCGTGCTCATCGAGCACCACGCCTGCGAGCCGGAGCATAGCTGGATGATCGGCAACAGTCCCCGGTCCGACATCAATCCATCTCTCGCCGCCGGCTTGAACGCCGTTTTCATTCCGCACGATTTCACCTGGGTGCTTGAGCATGAAGCCGTTGCCGCTCCTCCTCCCAATCGGCAGCTGCTGGAGCTAACCTCCTTTGTGGAGCTGCTGCGACATTTCTGACTCGCCCTCTCGACCGCGAAGTCCGAATGCTACAATTGGTATTGAATCGCCGACACCGGACCTTCAACAATGCTCGACGTTGTGAACGACTCTGGCTCCCTGCGGAGGTGGCGAAATTGGCAGACGCACTAGCTTGAGGTGCTAGCGCCTTCACTGGCATAGGGGTTCAAGTCCCCTCCTCCGCACCAACTTCCGCCTCCGGGCACTAAAGGTTATACAGCCGCCCATGACCGCTCTTCTCTATCTGCTCGTCGCGTTGCATGTCATCATCAGCTTGTTTCTGATTGGCGTTGTTTTACTACAGACTGGAAAGTCTGCCGACCTCGCCGGTGCCTTTGGCGGACAAGGTTCGCAGACCGCCTTCGGTCCGCGCGGTGCCGCCAACCTGCTGACCAAGCTGACCAGCTACGCTGCAGTGCTATTCATGCTCACCTCCATTGGACTCACGATCGTCCTCTCCCGCACCGGCGGCTCCGACCGTTCTGTCCTTTCAAATATGAAGTCGACGCAAAGTGCTCCGGCTAGTAAAAAGTAGCTTAGCTTGAAAGACTTGCCATGATCCGCGAGACCTTTCCAGTTGACCTCCTGCAATGCAACTGCACCATCCTTGGGGACGAACAGTCGCTCGAAGCCATCGTCGTTGACCCTGGAGACGATCTTCCCCGTATCCTGGCACTCGTAGCCAAGCATCACCTGACCATACGACAAATTCTCGTAACGCACGCCCACATCGACCATATCGCCGGCGCTCAGCAGTTGCAGCGTATTACCAGTGCGCCCATTCTCTATAATCGAAAGGATCTGCCGCTGGTTGCGATGATGGATGCGCAAGCGGCCTGGTTGGGCATGGAGATTCCGGAGGTCTCCGCCCCGGACGTTGACCTGACCGACGATCTTTCCATACACATAAACGGCCTCAACGGCGTTACCTTGCATACGCCGGGACACACCCCGGGCAGCATCTGCCTTTACTTTCCATCTGCATCCTTGCTGCTGAGCGGTGACACTCTCTTTGCTGGCTCCGTGGGCCGGTCCGATCTACCCGGTGGCGATGCAATAACCCTGATCCGCTCGATTCATGAGCGTCTGCTGGTTCTGCCCGATTCAACGCTGGTCATTCCCGGTCATGGCAGGTCTACCTCGATTGAGCTTGAACGAAGACAGAATCCTTTCTTGCAAACCACATAGAATGAGCAATTTACTTGGCTTGCTTTCAAGTACAGCTTATCTCCTAAGGGCTCAAGCTTAACTTGCTGGATTCACACCACGCGTTTAGCTTCCGGAGCCCATCTTTGGTGATTTCCACCTGCCCGAGTGTGCTAAGCACAAGGTAGCGATATCCCGGTAGTCCATAGAAGCTGCCAGGATGCGTCACGACTCCCGGTCCTCGAATCAGCTCCAGCGCGGGATCATCCGTATCGAGCGAGGACGGGAGCCGCAGGATGACATTCCAACCCGCATCGAGTTGCAGGCGTTTAAGGCTTGCAAAGGTCGTGATATTTGCCAGATTCATTCTGACCCGGTAGAGGATCTGAGACTGCATCGTCGAACCCAAAGCCAGCCATTGCGGCAGTGCGTACTGCGCCGGCGCATTGAGGGACAAGAACGTATCCGCGATTACCTCCAGGCGTGCCAGCGCCTGTTGTCGAGTCTCTGGTGCTCCAAAACACGCCAGCCAGCCTATCTTCATCTGTGGCAACGCGACGATTTTGCTGAGGCCGCTAACGACAAACGTCAGCCCCGGATGCGGACCAGTAGCAAAGCTTTGTATCTGACCCGAGAGCCCGTATTCCAGGAAGACCTCATCGACGATCAGCGCAAGCTCTAGCCGACTGCAAAGCTCCTGCAGGCGCTCACGTTCAGCCGCCCCGGTTGCGTGGCCCGTGGGGTTATTGGGATGCACCAGGATCACGGCCCGGGTGCGGGGAGTCACTCGGCGCTCGAGCTCGGCAAAGTCGATCCACCAGCCGAAGTCGTAGAAGAGCGGAAAACTCTCCAGCCGTATGTCGTCCAGATCCGCCAGGAAGTTGAAGAGAGGATAACTGGGCTGCGCTACCAGCACGGTGTCTCCAGGGTCGCAGAGCAGACGAAAGAGAAAGCTGTACGCTTCACTGGTGCTGGTGGTCAGAATAAGTTGGTCCGGGGCAACTGCTGCATGGTGTTGGGCGTAGTACTGCGTTACGGCTTCCCGCGCGCGCAAAAGTCCGCGAGGGTCCGGGTCGTAGACCAGCGATGAAGGATTTTGAAGCGCTCCGAGCACCGCCTCCTCCGGATACTTGAAGCCGCACACAGTCGGATTGGACACAGTCAGATCGACCAGTGCCCTGCCCTGCTCTCGTGCCTCCCGTGTCGCGCAGGCCAGCGCGCTCTCCTCGGTGTTCCAGGCCGTGCGTGCGGAGAAGAATTTCATCTGTTTACCTTATCGGCTGAAGCGTTGCCTACAATAGGCCTGTGACCCCCTTTATTTCAGCTGTCCTGTTCGACTATGGTCAGGTGCTGACTGGACCGCCGCATCCTTCGGCCTGGGCGCACATGCGGGAGATCACCGGCCTCTCGGAGGCGGATCTCTCCACTGCCTATTGGGCACCGAGGCGCGCCTACGATCGCGGCACCCACACCGGCGCGGCTTACTGGCTTGAAGTTGGAAGACAGGCCGGCATACTGCTGAACCATACTCAGGTTTCGGCGTTGGTCGAGGCCGACACCGCGCTGTGGACACAGCCCAACGAGCCCATGATCGACTGGGCAAAGCGTCTGCAAGCCGGTGGAACAAAGACCGGCATCCTCTCCAATCTTGGCGATGAGATGATGAACGGCGTTCTTGGAAGTTTTCCGTGGCTTACCCGGTTCGATTTTCTACTTTGGTCGCACACGCTACTGCTGGCCAAGCCCGAGCCCGAAATCTATCGCCATGCTGCCGCAGGTCTGGGCGTAGCTCCTGCCGAGATCCTGTTTGTCGACGATCGCGAGGACAACATCGAGGGTGCAGTCCTAGCTGGCATGCAGGTGATCCGCTACACCGATCAGACAAGCTTCGAGGCTGAGATGGACACGCGTGGACTGAGTATGCTCTGGCAGCTCGGCCACGCTTGAATTTACTTCACCTTAGCCGCCGTAAGCTCCGGTACGGCGCCCTTGGAGATAGCTCTCTGCTCCACAATCTCAATGCCAAACCCTTGCAATGCAGGTACATGCGTCGGCGTATTAGTAAGCAGCCGAATCTTTCGTATCGCCAGGTCGGACAAAATCTGCCCCCCCAAGCCCACCTGCCGTAGAGTCCGTGTGGTCCGGTCTTCGCCTTCTCGGACACGCTGCTCGCGTTGAAATAAGATGCGGTGCGGCTCAACAGTGCGATCGATGCCGAACCCGCGCGTTCCGTTGTGTAGGTAAACGAACGCTCCTCGGCCTTCTTCCGCGATCATTCGCAATGCTTCATCGATCAACCCGCGGTGGTCCGCGGAGGCCAGCCCAAAGACATCCTCAGCCAGCGAATGGGTATGGACCCGCACCGGGATGACCTGGTCGGCCGTCACATCGCCCAGCACGAGCGCCACATGCGACTCATCGGGATCGATCTCGTTTTCATACGCGATCATGCGGAAGTCCCCGTAGGCCGTCGGAAGCACACTTTCTGCTACGCGCCGAATGGATCGTTCATGCTGCAATCGGTAGCGGATGAGATCGGCCACCGTGACCATCAGCAGGCCGTGCTCCGCGCAGAAACGTATCAGGTCCGGCACCCGCGCCATGGTTCCGTCGTCGTTCATGATCTCGCAGATGACCCCTGCCGGCACCAGTTCGGCCATGCGGGCCAGGTCTACCGAGGCCTCCGTCTGCCCGGCGCGCACCAGCACGCCGCCCTTGCGCGCCCGCAGCGGAAAGACGTGCCCCGGCCTTGCCAGATCGTTGGCCGTTGCACGCGAGTCGATTGCGATCTTGATTGTGTGCGCCCGGTCCGCCGCGGAGATCCCCGTGGTTACCCCCTCGCGCGCCTCGATGCTCTCCGTAAATGCTGTTCCGAATCGGGACGTATTTTCGTTCGTCATCGGCCCAAGCCGCAGGTAGTCTGCGCGCTGCTCGCTCAGGGTCAAGCAGATCAGCCCACGGCCGTACTTCGCCATGAAGTTGATTGCCTCAGGCGTAACAAATTCGGCCGCCAGGGTCAGATCGCCCTCGTTCTCCCGGTCTTCATCGTCGACGACGACAATCATGCTTCCGGCGCGGATAGCCTGGATTGCCTGCTCAATGGACGCAAAGGATGCATTGTTCGTAGCCATAGAGACATTATCCATGGAGAATTTGTGCAGACACGGGAACGCCACCTGAAAAAGGCGCGTTACCCTCGCATCTGGGTCAAGTTAGAGTGTGGACTCGATCTCAAATCCCCAGGCCTCCAGGAGCGCCTCGGGAATGTACTTTGAGTTTTTGTTTCGCCGCGCCCACTCCCTGAGCCGCGTAGAGCGAATGTACTGATCAGGAGTCAACTTGAACTCTTTCACAACCAACTCAAAGGAGGTGACGGTTGGAACGACCGGACCGATCGGCTCCGGCTTTCCCCAATTCGGATTACCACGACGCTTCGCCATCCACCTGTCCTTACGTAGGATCTTTGAAAAATATACAGTATCTATATTAAGCTGAACGGGCGCAGAGTTCAACCGATGCCCCGCGGCATATGGAGCGGCCGTAAGCTGCGACATGCTATCTCTGCGTAGCCTCTGCGTAGAACCTCTCCATATCCCCCTTCAGCATCTTGAGCGCATCGACATTCAGGTACACCATGTGCCCAGCAGGATAGTACCCAAACTGTACATTGCTCGCGATCGCCGGAGGCAGAAGCATGTGGTGCAGGTCGTACTCTGTTTCGAAGAACGGGGTGGCCAGGTCGAAGTAGCCATTGGCCGAAAAGACCCTGAGCTTGGGATTTTTGCGCATTGCGTCCGCAAGGTCCATCGCCACGTCCGGCTGTGACTGCCCGCGCCCTCCGCCACCATACCCCTGCATGCCGCTGGGGCGGTGGGTGAAGTCCCAGGCGTTGTTCAATCCAGGTCCGGAGAGGTAGTACGGCTCCGCGCTCATGTACTTCAGCTCCGTTTGCAGATAGTTGTGAAAGGCGCCGACATAGACGCCGCTGATGCCCGTATCGGACGGGTCATACCCGGGGTTCTCTCCGGCATCGTCCACATCGAAGCCTTCAAAGCGAGCATCGTACCGGCCCAGAATCTCGTCCTCCGTCCGCAGCAGTTCTTTGCGGAACCGCGTCGCATTGATTCGCAGCCGGCTCTCTTTGACGTACGCGACACTGAGGCCGGTAAAGCCTGCTACCTTTTCGGCGATCGCGTTGAACTCCGCGGGAGAGAGACGGTCGCCTTGGTGCAGCGCCTGCAGGTACGGTCCGGCAGCGAACGTTCGCGCCTGCTCGACCCACTCGGCCATGGTGCCGGTGTGCTTGACCTTGTTATGCTGCCAGGCGATCGCGGCAAAGCTCGGGAAGTAACCCACGGCCTCGGTGTCGTAGCCTGACGCGCGCACGTTGTAGTTCAGAATCGAGGAAAGCAATGTGACTCCGTTGAACTCGATGCCATCGTTATTCAACGCGGCGACCAGAGCGGCAGAACGCGTAGTTCCGTAGGACTCCCCGAAGAGAAACTTGGGCGAGTTCCAGCGCGAGTTCAAGGTGATATAGCGGGTGATGAACTTGTCAAAGGCGCGGACGTCCTGATCGACCCCGGCAAAGTCCTTGGCGGTTCCCTTGCCCACCGCGCGCGAGAAGCCGCACAACGGCGCATCGATAAACACCAGATCGCTTTTGTCGATGAGGCTGTACTGGTTCGGCACGACGCGAAACGGCGCCGGGCCGGTTGCCTCCGGGCTGGCCGTCAAGACGCGCACCGGTCCAAGCGAGCCCATGTGCAGCCAGATGGACGCTGAACCTGGGCCTCCGTTGTAAAGAAAGGTGATCGGCCGCGTACCCGGATCGGCGCCGTCCGCCGTGTACGCCACATAGAAGATGCTGCCATTTGGCTTGTCCATCTCATCGTGGATCAGGACATTGCCCGCGGTAGCCGTATAGTGGACGGTCGTGCCGCCCGCAGACCAGTCGTGTTTGGTTACGGACGAGGTCTCGGGAGGAATCGGCAGGCTTTGCTCCTCCGCGTTGGTCGTCGCCGCCTCACCCTGCGTTCCGCGCCGGGTGGTCGGGTTCTGCGCGAATGCCGCTGTAGAGAGAACGCCTGCTGCAAGCAGCAGAACCAGGCCAAACTGCACATGGGAACGAATCACGAAACACTCCTGAAACGGCCTGGAGGCCGAACAATGAAATGAAAGACGACAACATGAGCGAGAAGGTCATTGCATATACGAGTCAGCCGCCGCGGAAGACGCGTCCATCGCGCCCCAGGTATCTTTTTGTCTCCAGCTTCATCTATAAGTAGTGCGTGCATCGTGATCGTCACGCTTGTACGAATCCATTTGCTTTCCACATCCAGCCGAGGCCTTTATGAGTGATTTACGCAATCCCACCCTGGAGTTTGAGCCGACGCTTGAGGACGAGCAGCCCGCCTCTGCCGGCACGAGCGACGACGCTCACCTTTCGCGACGCACCTTCCTGAAGGCGGCCAGCGTCGTCTCGGCCGGTTCTGCCGTGGGCTTTCCCGCGCTCGCCCAGCCCGGCCGCGGCCTCCCGGAGCAGGCACGGCAGATTACGCTTCAGGTTAACGGCGCAACCCATCCCCTGACGATCGACACACGTACCACGCTGCTCGATGCACTACGCGAAAACCTCGACTTGACCGGAACCAAGAAGGGCTGCGATCACGGCCAGTGCGGCTCGTGTACCGTGCTGGTGGATGGGCGCCGAGTCAATGCGTGCCTGACCCTGGCATGCACCGCCGAGGGAGCTGAGGTCACCACGATTGAGGGTCTCGCACATGGGGAAGGTATTGAAGGCCTGCATCCCGTCCAGGCAGCCTTCCTCGAGCATGACGGCTATCAGTGCGGTTACTGCACCTCCGGGCAGATCTGCTCTGCCGTTGCCGCCATCGACGAATTAACCAAGCACAGCCTGTCGATCGTTAGCTGGCATAGCGGTCAGACCGACGCTCCGCAGTTCTCCGACGATGAGATCCGCGAACGCATGTCCGGCAACCTGTGCCGCTGCGGTGCCTACCCCAACATTGTTGCCGCCGTCCGGTACGCGCAGACGCAGCCTGGATCTGGTTTGCCCAAAGGAGCCCGCGCTTGAACCCCTTTCAATATCAACGTGTCTCCGCACCGGATGCTGCCATCCATGCCGGTGCCCTTCCCTCAGCCAAGTTCCTTGCTGGAGGGACCAATCTTGTCGACCTGATGAAGTATGGCGTTGAGACGCCGACAACGCTGGTCGATATCAACCACCTCACCTTGACCGACATTTCTGCGAACCCGGACGGCGGCGTAACCATCGGTGCACTGGTGCGCAACTCCGAGCTCGCCGATCACCCGCTCATTCGCCAGCGCTATCCTTTGCTCTCGCAGGCTCTGCTCAGTGGCGCGTCGCCACAGTTACGCAATATGGCTTCGACCGGCGGAAATCTGCTCCAACGTACCCGCTGCTACTACTTCACAGACATCAACTTCCCAGCCTGCAACAAGCGCGCGCCCGGCTCCGGCTGCGGCGCGATTGACGGCTATAACCGTATCCACGCCATTCTTGGCCAGACCGATAAGGGACCAACCAGCGCCGAGACTTGCATCGCTACCAACCCCTCCGACATGAACGTCGCCATGGCCGCACTCCAGGCGACCATCCTGGTGCAAGGTCCCAAGGGCAAGCGCAGCATTCCGGTGGCCGAGTTCTATCGTCTGCCCGGAACCACTCCGCAGCTCGATACCAACCTGCATCCGGACGAACTGATCACCGCCGTTACGCTGCCTGCGCCACGCTTCGCTCGTAACGCCTACTATCTGAAGGCGCGCGACCGTAACAGCTACGCTTTTGCCCTGATCTCCGTTGCCGCCGGTCTTGAGTTGGAGGGAGCTACCATCCAGTCCGCTGGTCTTGCGCTTGGCGGAGTCGCGCACAAGCCTTGGCGCTCGGTCGACGCAGAACATGCGCTCGCCGGAAAACCGGCCAATGCGCAGACCTTCGCGAACGCTGCCGAGATTGCGCTGCGCGGAGCCAAAGGCTACGAACACAACACCTTCAAGATTGAGATGGCCAAGCAAGGAATCGTTCGCGCCTTGACGATTGCCGCCACCGGAACAGGAGCAAACGCATGATCAGTCAGGATGCCGTCACCAAAGCTGATACCCCGAATCCCCGCCTGCGCCAAATGGATCATCGCTACGAGGGTCTGTCGAAGGTCACCGGCAAAGCCAAGTATGCCGCTGAATTTAAAGGCCCATTTCAGTCCAAGGACCTGCTCTATGCCTACATGGTCCAGTCCACGATCGCGAACGGTACGATCGCCGCGATCGATTCATCTGCTGCGGATCGCGCCTCTGGGGTCGTGGCCATCCTGACTCCGTTCAACGCGCCGAAGCTGCCCATGCCTCCGCCGAAGCCTCCCGCGCGCCGGAATCTTACCTTGCTGCAAGATACCAGCGTCAGTTACAACGGCCAGCCGATCGCTGTCGTGATAGCGAAATCCCTGCCGGAAGCGCAGTTTGCCGCGCGCCAACTGAAGATTACCTACAAGGCTGAACCAGCAAAGCTCGACTTCCACGGTCGTCTCACGGAGGCGCGTTGGCCCAAGAACCCCGGCAAAGAGCCTGCAGGCAACAAACGTGGGGATCTTACGGCGGGTTTCGGTAAGTCCTCCGTCGTCCTCGAGCAGACCTACATTACTCCCATCCAGAACCATAACCCGATGGAGCCGCATGCCACCATCGCCTGGTGGGAGGGTGAAAAGCTCAATCTCTATGACTCGACACAGTACATCACCGGCGTCAAGATGACGGTCGCGAAGCTCTTTAATATTCCGCTCGACTTCGTTCGCGTCGAGTGCCCGAACACCGGTGGGGGCTTTGGCTCGAAGGGGTCCTCCTGGTCGCACATACCGCTTACCGTAATGGCCGCGCAGGCGACCGGCAAGCCGGTCAAACTGGTCCTCGGCCGCGAGCAGATGTTCGGCCCCGTGGGAGCACGCCCCAGCACCGTCAACCAGATCAAGTTGGGGGCTACGGCTCAAGGCAAGCTGCTCGCCATGCAGCAGGACGTGCGGATGACCGCTTCGGTCCTGGAAGATTTTGTCGAGCATGCGGAAGGCCCCACCAAGCTTCTCTATATGTCGGAGGCAAACGCTGTTTCGGCCAAGGTGGTCGACATGAATCTCGGTATCTTCACCTTCATGCGTGCACCGGGCGAGGCACCCGGCACTGCTGTCCTCGAGATCGCCATGGACGAGCTTGCCGAGAAACTGAAGATGGATCCTTTGCAGCTCCGCATGGTCAACTATGCCGAAAAAGATCCGTCCCATGACCGGGACTGGACCAGCAAGCACCTGAAAGAGGCCTACACTCAGGCCGCTGGACGCTTTGGCTGGGCAAACCGCAATGCAACGCCCGGCCAGATCACCGAAGGCAACAACCTGATTGGGGTCGGCATGGCCACCGCGACCTATCCCGCCAATCGCTCGTCAGCGCAGGCTGTCGTGCGTATTCTGCCGGGAGGGAAGGTCTTCGTCGGCTCTGGAACCCAGGACCTGGGTACCGGTATGTACACCATGCTCGCCCAGACGACCGCTTCCGCTTTCAACATGGACCCCTCGCTCATCGAGGCGAAGCTTGGCGACTCTATCTTGCCCAAGGCGCCGGTCTCCGGCGGCTCGCAGTCGACTGCGTCGGTTACGCCGGCTGTGCAGGACGCTGTGAGCCAAGCCAAGCTCAAGCTGTATGAGATTGCCATCAACGATCCCACCGGCCCGCTGCACGGCCAAGAGACGACCGCTCTCGAAACCAAAGACGGCTGCGTCTGCATGAAGTCTGGGTCGTCGCAGTCCGTTAGCTTTGCCGACCTTGTCGCTAAAAACGGCGGCAAGCCGATCGAAGCGATGGGCTCAGCCGAGAAGAGCCAGGACGCTGAAGCATACACCGCCAACTCTTGGGGAGCCGTCTTCGCCGAGGTCGCCGTCGACAAGGATACCCACATGGTGAAAGTCCGCCGCGTGGTTGGCACCTACGACATCGGCACCCTGATGAATGACAAGACTGGCCTCAACCAGTTGATGGGCGGCATCGTATGGGGCGTCTCGTTCGCGCTCCACGAAGAGTCTCACATCGACCCCGTCTACGGCCGCACCGTCAATGAAAATCTCGCCGAGTACCATGTTCCGGTCAACGCCGATATCGGTGCCATCGATGTCACCTGCCTTAACATTCCCGACACCAAGTTTAACCCACTCGGTGCCCGAGGCATTGGCGAGATCGGTATTACCGGAGCCGCCGCCGCAGTCGCCAATGCCATTTACAACGCCACTGGCAAACGCATCCGGAG
>CALMVK010000147.1 GCA_937873145.1 uncultured Granulicella sp.
TTTTTAAGCCGCTCTGGCTGAACCAGATGATGTAACCTTAAGGTTGAACGGCCGCTAAGTCCATCGTAATCAATCATCTACACGCATAATAAACAGCTTACGTTACTAAGGTAACAAGCTTGTTAACGTTCTGGTTATTAGCACGCTGGTTGGATGCATAAGAGGTTTGGCATGGAACCTGCGTTCGCGTTCTACGCCTCTGTTGCAGGTCGGAAACAGGTAGAAGCGTGCTCCTAAAAGCAAAGCAGGAACGGCCCAACGCATCTCAATCAACAGCACGGGGATGCCGTTTTACTGCTTTAAGGCTTCACAGACTTTCTGCGAGGGGTGTACCGGATGTTGCGGGTGATGATGTTCTGCTTGGCGCTTTGCGGTCCGATGGCTGGACTTGCCCATGCTTCCCTGACTGTTTTGGTGGGGGAACCGTTTGGACGCTGGGGAACGATCATGCCGGTAGGACACGTTTCGCTCTATTTGGACCGCGTGTGCGCCGATGGACCGGTCAAGCTGCGGATGTGTCTTCCGGGCGAGCCGCAGGGAGCTGTCATCGCGCGGCTGGACAAGATCGGGCAGCTAGATTGGATCGGGTCGCCGGTTTTGGATTTCCTATACGGGACCTCCCAGCCGGACCAGATTCTTCCCGTTACCACGAAAGACACGGTCGACGCGCTGCGCCAGAAGTACCGGCAGGAGCATCTGGCCAGCTACTTTCCGGATGGGACGGAAAAGATCAAGCAGGATCGCGAGTGGTGGGAGACTGTGGGGGTCCTCTACTCGCGCAAGGTGTATGCCTATCAGTTGGATACGACGCGGGAGCAGGATGAGCGGTTTGTCGCCCTGATGAACAGCAGCCAGAACCGGCACTCCTACCGCCTGCACAGGTGGAACTGCGCGGACTTCGTGGCGGACGCAGTCGACTTTTACTATCCAGGCATTGTGCGGAGCAATCATGCGGCAGACTTCGCGCTGATGACGCCCAAGCAGGTGGCGCGATGTGTGTGGAACTTTGGCGAGCAACATCCAGAGGCTCACTTGAAGATGTACGAGATGCCCCAGGTTCCGGGGACGCTGCGCCGCAGCCGTCCAGTTCGTGGAAGTGCGGAGATGGTTCTGAAGACGAAGCGATACTTGGCGACCCTGCTCGTGATCCAACCGGAGTTGGTGGTGACGTGCGAGATTCTTTACCTGCATCGCGGCCGTTGGTCCATGGACCAGGGTGGCCCGTCCGAGGGGCCGATGGCGTTCGTGCAGAAGACCGAGCAGCCTACCGTTGCTTCGCGCTGAATGCTAGGTTTTAGAGATGAAAGTTTTAGTTGTAGGTGGAGGCGGCCGGGAGCATGCGCTGGTTTGGGCGCTGCGAAAGAGCCCTCGCGTAACGGAGGTCGTCTGTGCCCCTGGAAATGGCGGCATTGCGGACCTCGCCCGATGCGAGCGGCTTGAGGTAACAGACACTCAAGCGCTGGAGCGGCTAGTAAGCCAGGAGCAGCCAGACCTAGTGGTGATTGGACCGGAGATACCGCTGGCTGCCGGGGCTGTGGACGCGCTGCAGGCCTCCGGAGTTCGGGTCTTCGGACCGACCCAGGCGGCGGCTCAACTCGAGACAAGCAAGGCGTTTGCCAAAGATTTTATGCAACGTTGGGCGATTCCGACCGCGGCGTACCAGGTCTGCCGTTCGCTGGCGGAGGTGGACGCTGCCCTGCCGCGCTTGCCCGGCGGCCTCGTCGTAAAGGTGGATGGACTGGCGGCGGGCAAAGGGGTGGTCGTTTGCGAGACGCAGCAGGAGGCCCGACGGGCGGCGGAGCAGATGTTCTCCGGGGAGTTGCTCGGGGTGGCGGTGACTCGTGTGCTGCTTGAAGAGAGATTAGAGGGGCCGGAGATCTCGTTTTTCGCGGTGTGCGATGGGACCCGTGCGGTGACGCTGGGGGTGGCTCAGGATCACAAGCGGATGGGTGAGGGCGATACGGGGCCGAACACCGGGGGCATGGGCGCTTACTCGACCGACGATCTCGTCTCGCCGGAGACAAGCGCGTGGCTGCTCGAGCAGGTGGCACAGCGCGTAGTGGACGGCATGCGCGCGGAGCATATGCCTTTTGCGGGCGTACTCTTCGTCGGGCTGATGATGACGGCGGATGGACCGAAGGTGCTCGAGTTCAACACGCGGTTTGGCGATCCGGAGACCGAGGCGCTGGTGCTTCGGCTGGAGACGGATTTGCTGGACATTCTGGAAGCGGCGGTCGAAGGGCGTGCCAGCTCGGTGGCGATTCGCCTCAAACCCGGCGCCAGTGCATGCGTAGTCGCCGCCAGCGCGGGGTACCCAGGCACGTACGAGACCGGCAAGCCAATCAGCGGCGAACTTCGCGCAGCCGCGGAAGCGCTCGTCTTCCATGCCGGGACAAGGCTTGAGAGCGACGGCCAACTGGTGACTTCCGGCGGCCGGGTGCTGGCGGTCTCCGCGGCTGGCGCTGACCTGAACGAAGCACTCACCAGGGCCTATGCCGCATTGAACAACATCCAGTTCCCCGGCATGCAGTTCCGTCGCGACATCGGCTGGCGCGCCTTGCAGCAAGGGTCTCCGCGCTCAGGGTGACTCAGTGTAGCCATAAAGGGTGCGCTTGGGGTGAGCTTGCGCGGCGCAGCGGCCTGGGTTAGGCTCTCATCCATAGATCGACGAAGTAGCTTCTCCCCCGTACCGCTGTTCTCCTCCTTCCCTGGTCTACCATCTGATGTTTCACCTGGAGACCCTATGTCTTACACATCCCGTTTTATCTCAAGGCTGATGGCAGCAACGCTGTTTTCCGCTTCCTGCTTGCCATCGCCTGCGCAGAATCTACGCCGCTCCGTCATGACTGAGAAGGTCGATGATGCGAAGCTGGTCAACCTGCCGGGCAACGTCCGCTCGGCAGCGCTCGATCCCGCGAACGATCGAGGTGCGGTCGAAGATACCCTGCCGCTCGATCACATGCTGCTCCAGCTCAAGCGATCCGACGCCGCGGAGGCAGCGCTGACCGCATATCTGGCAACGCTGAACGACGCGAACTCACCCAACTACCACAAGTGGCTCACGGCGGAGACGCTCGGGCAGCAGTATGGGCCGGCTGCCTCCGACCTGGCGGCCGTGACCTCCTGGCTGGCCAGCCATGGGCTGACCGTCAACCAGGTCTATGCCAATGGCATGGTGATTGACTTCTCCGGGACGGCGCGGCAGGTCAATGCGGCCTTTCATGCGAACCTGCACCGGCTTCTCGTCAAGGGCGAAGCACACTTTGCCAATACGCAGGACCCGGAGATTCCGGCGGCGCTGGTGGGCGTGGTGGCCGGCGTGACCAGCCTGAACGACTTCCGTCCGCATCCGATGCACAAAGAGCTGAATACGAACCGCAGCAATGTGCACGCCAGCGCGCAGAGCACGGCTTCTCCCAACTACACCTTCAACTCCGACGGAAATACCTTGGAAGCCGTCGTTCCGGCTGACCTGGCGACGATCTACAGCTTGAATAAGCTGTTCAATGCGGGCTACTCAGGTCAGGGGCAAACGATCGTCGTGATCGAGGACACCAACGTCTTCTCGACCACGGACTGGACTACCTTCCGCAGCACCTTCGGGCTTTCCTCCTACAAATCGGGCTCCTTCACGCAGGTGCATCCGGGGACGAACTGCACCAACCCGGGGGTCACCTCCGACGACCGCGAAGCGATTCTCGACGCGGAGTGGGCGAGCGCCGCGGCACCCTCGGCAGCGATCGTTCTGGCAAGCTGCGCCAATACCAACACGACCTTCGGCGGCTTGATCGCACTTGACAATCTTCTTAGCGAATCCAATCCGCCGAAGATCGTCAGCATCAGCTACGGCGATAGCGAAAGCGAGAACGGCGCGTCCGCAAACTTCTCCTACTCCACCGCCTACCAGACCGCAGTAGCGGAAGGTGTCTCGGTCTTCGTCGCTTCGGGCGATGAAGGCGCGGCCAGCTCCGACGCCGGCAACACCGTCGCGACCCAAGGCATTACCGTCAGCGGTTTCGCCAGCACACCCTATAACGTCGCGGTCGGCGGCACCGACTTCGGCGATACCGTAACGGGCACGACAGCCAACTACTGGAACTCGGCGAACAGCAAAACCTTTGGTTCGGCCCTGAGCTATCTCCCGGAGATCCCGTGGAACGACTCCTGCGCAAGCTCGTTGCTGGCGGGTTTCTTAGGCTATAGCCAGACCTACGGCACCAACGGCTTCTGCAATTCCACCACCGGTCAAACGTTCCTCACGACCGCCGCCGGATCTGGAGGTCCCTCCGGCTGTGCTACCGGCGTGCCTTCCGTCGCCGGCGAGGTGAGCGGCACCTGTAAAGGTTACGCAAAACCCTCCTGGCAGAAGTTGGTAGGCGTCCCGCAGGACGGCGTACGCGACCTTCCGGATGTCTCGCTCTTTGCGGCAAACGGCCTTTGGGGCCACTACTACGTGTACTGCAATACGGATACGAACAATGGTGGCGCCTCCTGCTCGGGAGCGCCCAGTACGTGGTCAGGCGGCGGGGGTACCAGCTTCGCCTCGCCCATCATGGCGGGCATTCAATCCATGGTCAACCAGTACACGAAGTCTAGCTGGGGCAATCCAAACCCAACCTACTACGGCCTGGCCAGACTCGAGTACGGCAGCAGCGGTAGCACAACCTGCAACTCAAGCAATGGCAGCGGCGTAGGCGGGAACTGCTACTTCTACGACGTGACCTCTGGAGACAACGACCTGGTCTGCACGGGAACCGTCAATTGCTACGATCCTTCCGGCACCTTCGGCGTACTTTCAACCTCAAGCAAAAGCTACCTGCCAGCTTACGGCACGACAACTGGCTGGGACTTTGCTACCGGGATCGGCTCCTTGAACGCCACCAACCTGGCGCTCTATTGGAATTACGCGGCTCACTAACACTCAGCAAGAAGCGAAAACGCGGAGCCTTCGGGTTCCGCGTTTTCTTTGGCTCAGCGGCTTGCGGTGGTATTCGTCGCAGGCTTTGGCGCAGCCGGCAGCAGACCGGGCGTGGGCCGATGACCAGTGTGAATCCACAGGATCAGCTCATCGAAGCTGCGGCCAATCTCGTCGGCAGTGAAGGTGCAATGGCCGTCACGGTGAACGTATTGCTGCACCAGATTCTGTGAGAATCCGGCAATCGCAACCTGCTCGTTATAGAGCGCCAGGGTGTTGGTAGGAATGCGCGGATCATAGGTCGTATGCAGCGCCAGCATGGGCCGGTTGAGCTGGCCATTTGGCGTGTAGTGGTGCACCAGGTACTCGCGTGCGTGCGGGTCTGCTGTGTAGCGGTGCACGCCATCGTTCAGCGCATTGTCCGAAGCAGAACTCCCTGGGCTGGTTCCGGCGTAGAGAAGATTGCGATTGTCGAACGGATTGCCTCCCGCGCGGCGCTGCATATCGGCAATCACGTAGGTAAAGTACACCATCGCATCGGCGACCTCGACATCCGTATGCAAGCCGGTCAGGTTGCGCATGGAGGTCGCTGCCACTGGATTGGTTTTGAGTGCATCCTCAACCCGCCGACGCAGACTGCGGGACTCCTGGAACTCCGGCGGTGAAGGAACCAGCGTCGGCAGCAAGCCCGGAAAGTAAAAATCGAAGGCGGCTCGCCAGGCAAAGCGCCGTTGGAAGGCGAGATCGGTCGGTCCAACCGATCCACATAGATCGAGCCCTCCGGCGTAGGGCTTGGGGTTGAGTTCCAGCTCCGCCGTTACCAGCGCGCCGCCCATCGAGCCTCCCTCGACAAGCGTCTCCATTTGCCTGGCGGCTTTTTTGCCCTCCGCCGGTTGTCCGTAGTGCTTGATGAAGTACTGGCGTAGCTGCTCCGTCTCCGGGTAAGCCTCGGCCATCGCCCAGCCGGTAGCGGAGTAGCCGGACTGGATGATCGCGTAACCGCGATCGAAGATTGGCTGTGTCTGCTCGCTCAATGGACTGCTCAATCGATAGGTAAACGGGCCTTCCGCGTAGCCATGAAAATACACCACGAGCGAATGATTCCAGGCGGCCGGAACGTCGATCCGGTATGGAACCGCCCTCAGTGTGCCGATCTCCGTCGTCCCGGCGGCCGTGTGAGTCACCTCAGGCTCGGGGCTGCCCGCAGCCTGGGCCACTGCCGTGCCGATGCGGCCCGCGCCCAAAATCCACGCCGCCAGAAGCAAGGCGGGGCGTACCTTCCGGACGGAGCGTAGATCGCGTGACAGCAAGCATTGAAAACTTAACATAGCTGCAATGTAGCGTCATTCTACGCGTTGGCGCGTTCCTCCGCGAACTCGCCGCCAGAGATAGGGACGTACCTCTTCAGCGCCCAAGCTCTCCAAGTACGGACAAGCGAGGCTGATCGGACGAGCGAAGTAGGACTTCAGTTCGGCGAAGGCATCGTTGCGCTCTCGACGACCAAGATCGGTATACTGGCTTTGGACGGCACCAGCTTCAAACCCAGTTGATCATTCAGAGCATCGTTCACGATCGAAAAGGGAAAGGTAAGAGGCTCGGCACTATCCGGAACTTGCCATTTGACTTCTACCGCGTAGACGCCGGGCAATCCGGTGCGATCGATAACATTCGTCATAAGCTGGCCAGTAAGTGCCGAGGCGAATCCATCCATATCAATGGAATCGCAATGGCAAATTAATTGCAAAAATCTTCGCGTTCAGCTTAATGAAATGTCGCAGGCTGCCGATAAGGAAAGGGAGAGGCGGGAAGAAGAAGTCCCGCTCGAATGGGATTGGGAGAATGAAGATGAAAGATAGTTTACGGTGGCGCGACCGGCTGCTTTCCGAAGACGGCCAGGATGTCGTCGAATATGCGCTGGTGATTACGCTAGTGGGATTCAGTGCAATCGTTTGCATGAAAGGATTTGCGTCCACAATCTCTTCATTGGCGAACATCGGAGCCAGCATTATCAGCACCTTGTAATCATGCCTATGCAAACCGCACCGCCACAAACCTTGTTGTTCTTTTTGCTTGATACCGCTTTTGGAGGAGGTACGCGGCTTTACTTCCGCAAGCGACATCCTATCCATTCTTCCGCAGCGCCTGCATGGCGGCGATATACGCCTTTGCATCGAATTTCTTGCTTGTACTCGCGCCGGACATGTAGCGGATCTTGCCGAAGACGGCTCGCTCTCCCCATGCCCGGTCGAACTTTCCTACCATGGACCAGGCGAGACCCGAATAGCCATTCGGGTCTCGCCCATCGAGAAAATACTTGTCGTTCAGATACACGCCATATTTCATGGCCGTCGCTACGTCTGGAGTCCATTCCAGAATCTTTTTACCCCAGTACATCCGCATATAGTTATGCGTCCAGCCGTTTTCCACCATCTGGATTTGCGCTGCGTTCCAAAGTTCGTCATAGGTCTCGGCGCGCTCCAGTTGTTCCAGGCTGTACAGCGGATTTCGAATATCATGCGCATGTGCCGCAATCGTCTTCTTCGCCCAATCCTCCGCGCACTCAGCCGAGTCATACAGCGGGTTGTACTTAACAAAGTTGATCGAGAGTTCCCGCCAGGCAATCAGTTCGTTGAAATAGCTCTCCTTGGCCTCTTTGAGCGCAGGATTTCCTTCTGCCGCTTTGGCCACCGCCAAAGCGATCGTCTGCGAACCCACGTGACCGTAGTGCAGGTAAGGCGACATCGCCGAAGTGCCGTCCGTCTCCGGATGATTGCGCGTTACGGTGTATTTGCCGAGCATCGTGGCGGTAAACCGCTCCAGCCGGGCCAGACCGGCATGCGTTCCACCCTTCCACGCCGCCACCGGCTTTACGCTGCGATCGAAGTCCGTCCAACCCTCCGTGATATCTGCACGCACGTCATCGGCATAAAAGTTTGCCGGGCGCTTCCAGGCATGCTCGGCGTGCGGGTTCTCGTAAGGCACCAGATACTCCGGCAGCAGCCTATAAAGTCGCGGCCGGATGGTGTACGCACCGTACTGCGCCTTCTCCATCAGCTTCGACGGCACAATCACATCTGCGTCGACTGTCCAGAAAGGGATCCGGATACGTTCCGCCAGTTGCTTGCGCCAACGCTCCGGCTCACGCATCGGGTTCTCGTCACCAATGACCATTGCGGCCTGAACGTCTGCTAAGAAACGCTCATGCGACTCATTTGGGGCACGGCGCATGACAAAGCTGATATTGCGTTTCGCTAAATCCTCCTCAATGTCGGGAAGACCTTGATTGAGAAAGACGTAATGACGCAGATTGGCATGGGGAAAGTTCGAGATGCCGGCAAAATACACCACCAAGGGAAGCGCAAGCTCATTCGCAAGGGCAACCGCCAGGTTTACGGCATGGTTATCAACCCCGCGTTCAGCTCTTTGCATCCAGTACACAATGCACTTTCCCTTTGGGTCGGGAGTTCCTTCACGACGGATAGTGATACGTGTATTCTCGGCAAGGTGCCGAACGTCTGGCTGTGCTTTTTGACTCGATGCCATATCTTTCGAAGTCTAGTACAAACGTATCGATCTAGCGGACGGTCAAGAACATGCGCTTCATGTCACGGCAACAGGAACACCGCCGTCTATGACTTCCAATCAACAGCAGCGCAATACACAAGGATCTTTAGCATGATTTACTAAAACTGAATTTGATACGCCGCCAGCCTGGCATGTCTTCCAGCGCCTACGATTGTCTACAGCTTCCTCTACCAGAGACCCCAAGCGCGACTTACATAGTCTGAGAGCGTCATGGTAATCAGCACGATAAACGTAAAGAACCCCGCGCCAACCGTAATCTTGATCAGCCGCGATTGATACTTCACATGCATGAAGAAGAGGATGACGACTGTCGCTTTAAAGCAGGCAATGCCTAAAGCCACGATTGGATTGAAGACCCCGAGCTCTACCTTTGCTGCCAAAACCGTCAAGATGGTGCCGACCAGCAAAGTGGCATAGACATAGCTGTATTGGAGCGGCGTGACGATATGAGCTTCGGAGTGCTCAGGATTGGTGACGTTCAGTGCATCGTTCTTATCGGACACCTGCAACTCCTAAAGGTAAACTGGGCGCGAGTTAGTGCGCTAACGGATGACGATTGATCAGGTAGAGCAGCGGAAACAGAAATAACCAAACAATATCGACAAAGTGCCAATAGAGCGCAAAGTTCTCTATTGGCGCCACATACCCCGCGGTAAATTCACCACGTTGTGCTCTCCACAGAAACCAGAACAGGATGCCGATGCCGATAATCATATGGACGGCATGCATTCCAGTCATGGCGAAGTACAGGAAAAAGAAGACTTGGGTTTTCTGCGCCATATCCGGCGCCAGCGGCTTCTCCGCTAGATGGTAGTCAGCAGGATTAATAAACTGCGAAGCATTGAAGTCCGCACCGGGAATATGGTGCATTTCCCATTTTTCGTGGTACTCCACGCTCTTGATCCCTAAAAATGCAAGCCCAAAGAGCGTAGTTAATGCTAAACAACCTACCAACATCGTGCGGTTACGAACCTCCGCGTAATACACGGCCAAGGCCATGAAAAATCCGGAGGTAATCAGGATCAATGTATTGGCTGTTCCCAGCGGCACGCTTAGTTGGTTCGAAGCTGAAACGAAAGCATCGTAGTACCAATTGCGATACAACAAATACGCGAAAAACATTCCACCGAAGAACATGATCTCGGTCAGGAGAAACAGCCACATGCCAAAACTTCCGGCCTCACGCTGCTGTTCCTCCGTCTCGAAATGATGCCGATGCTGCGGAATCGCGATGTGATCGTATACATCGTGCGCCGTGTCGACCGGCCCATGCTCGGGGACAATGATCGTATTAGCCAACGGTCGTTACCTCATTTGCAGTTTTGTTTGCCAACCATTCGTAGTCGTATGCTTCATGGTCGACCACCGGGACTTCGGTAAAGTTCTCTGTGAGTGGCGGCGACTGCAGCTGCCACTCAAGCCCGGTTGCCTGCCAAGGATTATTCCCTGCAATTGCACCATACTTGAGGGACCAACCCAAATAAAGCAGAGGCAACATATAGCCTACGCCAAGCACGGTTGCGCCCGCGGTCGACAGTACGTTCAACACCTGAAACTCCGGCGGATAGGCGTGATAGCGACGTGGCATACCGAGATAGCCCAAGATGAACTGAGGAAGGAAAGTGAGGTTGAAACCAATGAAAGTAACCACCGCGGCCAGCTTTGAGATGGCTTCAGGATACATCCTGCCCGTCATCTTCGGCCACCAGAAGTGGATACCGGAGAGGAAGGCCATCAGCATGCCACCCACCATCACGAAGTGGAAGTGAGCCACGATGAAGTAAGTCTCGGTCAGATGAATATCCATCCCAAGCGAGCCAAGAAAGATCCCAGTCAAGCCACCGATGGTAAATAAACCGATGAAGCCGAAAGCGTACAACATCGGTGTCTCAAACGTGATGGAGCCCTTTTGCAGCGTGAAGGACCAGTTGAAGATCTTGATCGCCGAAGGAACCGCGACAAGCATGGTCAGCAGAGAGAAGATCAATGCAGAGTAGTTCGAGACACCCATGATGAACATGTGGTGCGCCCATACAAAGAAGCCGAAGACAGCAATCGCTACCGAGGAGAAGGCGACCGCGGTATAACCAAATACCCTCTTCCGGCTAAAGGTTGAGATAACCTCCGAGATGACACCGAAGCCAGGCAGAATCATGATGTAGACGGCCGGGTGAGAGTAGAACCAGAACAAGTGCTGGAATAACAGCGGATCGCCGCCCTTACTCGGATCAAAGACGCCAATGCCAATCAGACGCTCAAGACCGACCAGCACCAAGGCAATGGCTAGAACCGGAGTTCCTAGCACCATCAGCACCGAAGCCGCGTAGTTCGACCATACAAAGAGGGGCAGACGGAACCAGGTCATGCCCGGCGCGCGCATGCGATGGATGGTCACGATGAAGTTCAACCCGGTAAAGATTGAGCTGAAACCTGCGATAAAGATCGCCGTCGCTGCAGTCACTACGTGGGTATTCAGATAGTGCGTTGAGAGTGGCGTGGTAAACGTCCAGCCCGTGTCTACGCCGCCGAGGACCAAGGCTGCCAGCGTCAACAAACCGCCAGTTAGATACAGATACCAACTCAGCAAGTTGATCTTTGGGAATGCCAGATCCTTGGCGCCAATCATGATTGGAATCAGAAAGTTTCCCAAAGTCGCCGGCACGGACGGCACCAGAAACAGGAAGATCATGATAATGCCGTGCATCGTGAAGAACTTGTTGTAGGTGTCAGAGGCGACCAGGTCGGGCTGCGGCGTCAGCAGTTCAAGACGAATCATGCCCGCGAACGCACCTCCAATAAAGAAGAAGAAGGTGATTGAGATGAGGTAAAGCATCGCAATGCGCTTATGGTCACCGGTGAGCAACCAGCTCAGGATTCCATGCTCATTGTTCAGATAGTTGCGGCGCGGCAGGGTGGCCGTCCGCTGGTCTGGAAGACTGACGATTGTTGCATTCGCTGCGCTCATTTACTTCCCCATCCCCGGCGCGACCGGAGCCGTAAGGTTCGATTGTTGTGTGCCCAGGGTTTGCTGAACACGATAGTTGCTGTTCAGATTCTTAATGTATTCGACTAAGTCGATCAGGCCATCTTCACTGATCTGCCCTTGATACGTCGGCATGATCGGTGCATATCCCGCGGTAACGTGCTGCGACGGATTCAGGATTGAGTCACGCAGATAAGCATCGTTGACCAAGACCTGCGAACCGTTCGCGAGATTCAGCTTTGATCCGTACACTCCCGCAAGATTCGGTCCACGCGCCTCTGCGTTGCCGTTATGGCATTGATTGCAGGCCATGCTGGCGAAGAGCCGCTCTCCGTTCTGCGCCAGCGACTGACCGCTCGTGGACTGCTGCGTCCAGCGCTGGTAGTCCTCTGGCGTCAGAGCCGTTACTTCGCCGATCATGCCGGAGTGCTTGGTCCCGCAGTATTGCGTGCAGAAGATGTGGTATGTGCCGGGCGTCGTCGCCTGGAACCACACCGTGGAGTAGCGCCCAGGAATGACCTCACGCTTGACGCGGAAATCGGGAATCGAGAAGCTGTGGAAGACGTCCTGGGAGATCATGGTCAGTTGGACCGGACGTCCGGTCGGAACATGCAATGCGTTGATCTCATGCTGACCGCCGGGATGCTCCGCCTTCCACATCCACTGCTTACCCACGACGTAGATATTCATGGAATTAACAGGAGGATTGTAGATACGGAAGTACAGCAGCGCGCCCCAGACGAATGTCACTAGAAAGATCGCGAGCGGGATAATGGTCCACGTCGCCTCAAGTAGAGTTGATCCTTCTACCTGCGTGGCAACCGGGCTCCGCGATTTGCGGTAGCGAATCGAGAAACCGAAGACCAGCACGCCCACCAGAAGAAGACCGGTCAACGTCATGCCAATCAGGAAGAAATACAAAGCGTCGGCCCAAGGTGCCATCGTAGACGCCTCGCGCGGAAACAGCGCGGACGACGCCAGCCACTTGGTTAGAAACTCCCACAAAACCGGACTGATAAACCTGCCCATCGTTACCCTTTATCCCTCTCGCCCGCCAGGTCGTGCTCGCGACCCAGCTTGATGTCCCGGCGAAACATCAAAAACATAAAACCACCCAAACCTGCCATCGTCACCATGCCCCCCATCTGCACCACTCGAGCCACAATGAGCGAATGCTTATTCGTCTGTGGGTCATAGTGGTAACAGTAGGTCAGAATATTGGCGACAGGAGAACCAATCTTGTTTCCGGAGGCCTCAATCAACCCCAGCAACACGTCCTTCGGGGAATACTCCACGCCCATGTAGTACTGGGCAATCTGCCCAGAGGTGGTGACCACCTCAAGCGAGCTGGCATGCGCAAACTGGGACAGTGTTCCGTCCGGTCCGGCCACTTTCACATATCCGAAACCAACGGCACTGGACACCGCATCGATCGCTGGCTTTTTGCCTGTAAGAAAGTGCCATCCGGCTGCCGTCTCGGGACGGCCGTAACGCTTTACATAAAAGGCTTTCTTCTTGGCTGCGAGCTCCGGCGTGTCCGCAGGGTCAATGCTGATCACCAGTACGTTGAAGTCCTTGCCGGGATTCAATTTGACCATCTCAAGCGAACTGGTGACGCCGTCCAGCTCTTCCGAGCAAAGCATGGTGCAGTTGAAGTACACCAGCGAAAGAAGGGCGGGCTTCTTGCCAAAATAATCGCCCAGCTTGACCGTATTTCCCATCTCATCCACGAACTCAGCATTGAGCGGAAGCTGCTGGTTCAGATGCTGCGTTACCGCCACACCCTTCAAGACGGTAGGCAGTTCATCGCCACGATTGTCCCCTTGCTGCTTGTCTCCATACCCGGAGACCTGGGCAGCGAGGGTGGGAGTTGCAAGCCAGCCAGTCAGCAGAAACCCGGCAAGCACGACAGCGCGTGCGGCCCGCATGCTGGTGTTCCATCGGATTCTCAGCTGTCTACTCATATTCTCTATTCCTCTAAGACAATGCTATCGCTTTCCCGTCTCCCGCAATCGAGCTCAATCAGGGATGCTTCACCGGCTTCAACTCCGCATGCTCCGATGTCGCTCTACCAAAAGCCATCTTTTGCTCGCGGGCTTCGATCGTGTCCAGCTCATACCCCGTACGCGCAAATCCACTTGTCAGCGGAGCCGTTACGACCGGCTTCGAGTCCTCAGCCAGCATCTGACCCGACTGGGCTGCAGTTGTAACGGGGAGACCGCGTTCCACGATCAACTGCATCGCACGGTCGATCGGAATCCGGATTCCCTGCTCTCCCGGAGCGCGACTGTAATGATCCAGCAGCAGATCCTCGCGTGCGTGAAGATCGGCCGTGTCTTGATTGCCATCGTCGGTCTGCAGGCGCGGCCCGGGAAACGAGGTCGTCATGGTTTGCAGCTCTTGCTGCACGATCACTGCGTTGCTCTTCAGGTCTTCGCGTTTTCCGCGCTCTTCTTTGCCATCTACCTTGACGTCCTTGGCTCCGGCAAACATCGACGGTGTCTGGTGCCAACGGTCCGCCGGCCCATCCTGCTTCTGGATTGCCTCGTTGATGACCCGCCCCATGAAGAAGCAGAAGAAAAAGAAGACAAGAACAAAGGAGGCCAGCCCGCCGATGAAGACGATAATTCCGCCCGCATTTACGTCGGTTGTCTCATAGCCGACCTCGGCACTCCCCGGACCGGACTTCGGGTAGTCGACGATATCGCCGCTTGGCGCCTTGTAGTCCCCTGCTTTGTTCTTGGGTGCATTAGTGGCCATGATCGGGCTCCAAAATCTCTCTTAGGTGAGGGTCGTTGAGGGCGACAAGTGGCCGCGCCATCAACTGGGTAAAGTAATACGCCGCCCATAACGACAGCACGGCAAGCGGCACGGTGACGTAGGCGAAGATGCCCCAATTTTCCCCAACCAGGTTGCTGGCCGCATCCTTGAAGTTGGGCTCGATCAACCAGAACATGTCGAGGCAGCGGGCGAAGATCATAAAGATGGCCAGCGCGGAGAGCCGCCGTTTATCACGCTTCAGATCGCGCGAGAGCAGGAGACAAAACGGGATAAGCCAGTGGCAGACAAAGTCCGCCACGCAGACATACCACCAGCCTCCCCGGGTACGCGCCAGATACCAGGGAATCTCGTCCGGTACATTGCCTGACCAGATAATCAGAAATTCTGCGAAGGAGAGATAGATATTCAACATCACAAACGCAAACGCAAACTTGCCCAGATCGTGCTGCTCGGTCACACGCAGCAAGGTGTGCATGGGCTCCACCCTGGAGAGCTTGATCACGGTCAGGATGCCAAGCGCCAGGACGGCAAAACCTTGTCCAACCAGGAACTGCAACCCCCAGATCGAGCTGTACCAGGTCACGTCGAGCGACATGATCCAAAGGAGGGCGCCATCTGTGAGCAAGATGACATACAGCAGGATGCTGGGCCCGGAGAGGTTCTCAAAACGGGTACGCCACCGATCGAAGCTGACGGGCGTGCCACGCTGCGGATCGGCATCCTGCTCGAGCGACCACTTGCTCAGCAACGAGGCCAACACGATCAGCACGCCGAAGATGATGGCGGTTTGAAGCACGGCGCTGGCAGGATTGAACATAGTGTGCTTGAGGTTGGCCGTGAGCTGCTGCTCCTTGGTCATCAGCCCTCTTGAGAAGGCGTCCGCCGTGGCAGCTGCATTGGGATACGCCCACCACTGATAGAGCCGCTTGGCGAACAGGCCGACCGGAAGAATCATCAAGGCTACCAGCGGCAAGGTGCGCGACATCGCCTCAAACGGCCGCCGCAGCAGCATGCCCCACTTGCCGCCGGAGACGTACTGCAGCATCAGCATGACGAGACCGCCGCCGGCAAAGCCGAAACACATCATAAAGCCCAGCAGATAGGCGCGCAGCATATGCGTCTTGCCACCAGGAGGAATCAGGAAGGCCAGCGACAACAACGTTGCGACGGCAAAGACGATCAATGCTCTAAGCCGCCACGCCGTGAGCGTCGGGATGGAGCGAAGATCGGCCGGCAGGGTGCGCGACCCCTGATGGGAGTGAGCTTCGGGTTGTGCCAGTGCGGAGGACATGGATGCTAAGCCTTCATGAAAGTCAAAGTTGAGCGCTGCCGTTGATCGCCTTTGGTGCGTTGTGTGCCTTGCTTATTTACCCGGTTCATGAGCCTCTGGCGGGTAGCCTGTGCTGGCTTGTGCTGGGACCGGACCGGCATCGCGATAGCTGGGCGTTTGAATGTGCGCCGCTACCTTGCCGATATCCGCTGGAGGAATGACGTAAAGCTCTCCCGAGGGCGTGCCCGAGACCGCTGTGGGTGGAAGCAACCAGTCGGATACGAAGCTCGGAGACAGTCCTTCACTCGTGGCGATCTCACCCAGCGGCTGCACATGCTGCCCGGTCGCAATGTCCGCGTCCTGTGCGTTCTGGCTTAGTTGCAACGCCTTGATGTACGCGACGACGGACCAGCGCTCCGCGGGAGTCAACTGCGCCGAGTAGTCCGGCATAGCTCCGTAACCGTTCGAGATCACATTATAAAAATGTCCGAGAGGAGCCGCGTTCAGGCGGGCGGTATGGAAGTTGCCCGCCCGGGCATAGCCGCGCTGCACAATCATCCCGACGCCGTTTCCGACGCGCGAGTGACACGGCGTACAGAAGACGTTGTACTCTTCCTGGCCGCGGGCCAACACATCCATCGTTACGGGAAACGGCATCGACGTGCCTTCAACGCCGTTGACCATTCCGGTGTAGAAGTAATTGTCCTCGTGCAACTGGCCGCGGGCGACCGTGTTCTCAACCTGCGGACGCACGGAACGACCATCGGCATAAAAAGTTGAGCCACGCTGCGGATAGAACTTGGGCTGGTTATGCATATCCTGACGGCAGCCGGAGAGCACGGCGGCTGAAGCCAGCAAAGACACTGTTCCTAGGCGGCTTACATGCTGTTGCGCGTTTGTTTCTGACTTCTTCAATTGTCTACCTCAACCACGGAGACCGCGGGAAACTGTTCAAGAAACTTGCGCGATTCTCCCAGCGAAAATTTTGGATCGTACGCCTCGAGACAAAGAAAGAACTTGTCCGTCGTTGCACCGTTGCGGAAGTTCGGCGCATTGAACACGGGATGATAGGTTTGCGGCAGCCCGTTGAGCGCAATCATGCCAAACGCCGCCGAGAGCCCGGAGAAGAGAATCGTCCATTCATAAGCCGGGATAATGAAAGCCGGCCAACTCCACAACGGTCGGCCTGCAATGTTTAGCGGATAACCCCAAACATTGATCCAGGTCTGCATTAGAAATGCGGTTGTGACTCCCATGAGGCCGCCCAAAAGGCACATCAAGGGAACGCGCGTCTTGTGAAAGTGCAAGGCGTCGGCTGCTTCTTCCACTGGATAGGGGGTATAGCACTCCATTCTACGGTAGCCGAATTTATGCGCAGCCTGAGTAGCCTCAACCAGCTCGCCGGGCGTATTGAACTCTGCGAGCAAACCGTAGATGCCTTCGCGGGGAACAGCCATTAGACCACCTCGTTGATTGTGGTTTCGGCAACTTCGCCGCCATGCCTAATCTTTGTTTGCGGAAGCATGGTCCGGATTTCAGACATCGGGATCATAGGCAGGAACCGCACGAAAAGAAAGAAGAGCACTGTAAACAGACCCATCGTTCCGACATAGATCATGTAGTCCCACTTGGTGGCGCGGTAGGTTCCCCAACTGGAGGGCAGGTAGTCGCGATAGAGCGAGGTGACAACGATGACGAAGCGTTCAAACCACATGCCCGTGTTGATGATCAGCGATAGAACAAAGAGAAACACCACGTTGACGCGCAGCTTACGGCTCCACAGTGAAGTCAAGGGAATCGCGATATTGGTCAGGATCAGAATCCAATAGGCCCAGCCCATTGGTCCGAACATCCGGTTCCACATCATGAAGAACTCCCAGTGGCTGGCCGAAAACCAGCTCATGAAGATCTCCATGCCGTACCCGTAGGCAACGATCGATCCCGTCGCCAACATGACCTTGGCCATATTGTCCAAGTGCCGCAGCGTGACCAGATCTTCCATGTGATAGAACTTGCGGATTGGAATGGCCAAGGTGAGCACCATCGCAAACCCCGAGTAGACTGCACCTGAGACGAAGTACGGCGGGAAGATAGTGGTGTGCCAACCGGCCAGCGCGGCTACCGCAAAGTCAAAACTGATGACCGTGTGCACGGAGAGCACCAACGGGGTCGAAAGACCTGCAAGCAACAGCGAAGCCGACTCATAACGGATCCAGTGCCGGGTGGACCCGCGCCAACCCAGCGAGAGCAGACCGTAAAAGTATTTGGCGATCGGCATCGTTGCGCGATCACGCAAGGTGCCGAAGTCGGGAATCATGCCGATGTACCAGAACACAATCGAGATGGTCGCATAGGTTGAAACCGCAAACACGTCCCAGGCAAGCGGGCTGCGAAACTGCGGCCACAGATTCATGGTGTTGGGATACGGGAAGAGCCAGTACGCCAGCCAGGGACGACCGACGTGAATCAACGGAAAGGTTCCCGCACAGACCACAGCGAAGATGGTCATCGCCTCTGCAAAGCGATTGATCGAGTTGCGCCAGGTTTGCTTGAACAACAGCAGGATGGCGGAGATCAGCGTGCCGGCGTGACCGATGCCGATCCACCAGACGAAGTTGATGATCGCAAAGCCCCAGGCACCGGGAATCGTCACTCCCCAGATGCCGACTCCCTTGAGGAAGAGCCAGGTGATGCCGATGACCACGCCCGTGGCCACGCCCGCGCCAACCGTCAGCCCGGCAAACCAGCCGAGCGGCGTGTTCGACGTCAGCACGACTCCAGCGATCTTCTGCGTGACCGACTTGAAGCTGTGACCGGGCGCAATGACCGCGTACTCCCCGGTGTAGGGGTCGATCATCGGGTCGACGGAAGGATCGTGAATAGGTCCTTTAGTAGCCATCTATGCCAGCTCCGGATTCGGGTTGATCACGCCTGCCGTGTAGGTCGTGCGTGGCTTGTAGTTGAGATCGGCAAGCACAGGATAGTCGCGCTCGGCAGCCTTGCGCCGCGCCACCTTGCTGGTCCGGTCATTCTTGTTGCCGAAGATAATTGCGCCCGTCGGGCAGGCTTGCTGGCAGGCAGTGATGATCTCGCCATCCCGGACTGCCCGGTTTTCCTTGTCCGCTTCGAGCTTGGCCGACTCGATCCGCTGCACGCAATAGGTGCACTTTTCCATCACGCCGCGCGAGCGAACGGTGACGTCCGGGTTGCGCATGAACTTCAAGCTCTCCGTGTCGTAGTCCGAATACAGCAGGAAGTTGAACCGGCGCACTTTGTACGCGCAATTATTTGAGCAGTAACGTGTGCCCACGCAGCGGTTGTAGACCATCGTGTTGAGGCCCTCCGGCGTATGCACCGTTGCCCCTACCGGGCAGACGAGCTCGCAGCCGGCGTTCTCGCAATGCTGGCAGGCCATCGGCTGGAAGTGTGCCTTGGGCGCGGAAAGATCGCCCTCAAAGTAGGTATCGATGCGGATCCACTGCATGTTGCGGCCTACCTTCACCTGCTCGCGGCCGACCACAGCAATGTTGTTCTCCGCATAGCAGCTGACAATGCAGGCATTGCAGCCAATGCAGCTATTTAGATCAATCGACATTGCCCACGCATTCTGCAGGAGTTGCGAGGACTCATCGGTATGATCGTACGCAAATTTATCCGCGGAGAGACTGTCGTCGTGGGCTGGATCTTCTCCTTGCGGTCCGTAGCCAACCTTGTTGACCAGGGTGCCGCTTGCCCCTTCATGCGCAAAATTCGGCTTGGTCTTTGCTTCGGAGACAGTCGCGTAACGGATGATCGAGCGCTCTTCGGCCTCATGGCCAGGCAGCGAGTAGGTGCCTTTCTTGTCCGAGACGGGACGCTCAAGATCGTGCTGCGCGTACGAGCCGCGATGGTCGATCGAGTGCACCTTGGTGACGCACAGATCGTAGCTGCCCTTGCCGCGCGTTACCTTCACCCCTGCAGCCGAGTTGGGAGCATCGCTGCCGCGGAGCGCGTATGCATTGAAGCCAACGCCCGATCCGACCCGGCCGGCATCGCTGCGGCCTCCACCGTAGTGGACGGTAATCACATCGTCGGCATGGCCTGGTACGCCCAGCACCGGAGCAATCACCCGCCGTCCGTTCAGCTCAAGCTCGATCGCCTCATTCTCGGCAATCTTCAGCTTCTCAAGCGTAGCCAGGCTCATCAGCGCGGCGTTGTCCCAGCTCATGCTGGTGACCTGCTTAGGCAACTCCTGCAGCCAGCCGATATTGGCATAACGCCCATCGTAGAGCGACGAATCGTTTCTGAAGAGGATCTCTATGCTGCCCGGTGCGCTGGCGGTAGAAGTCTGCGCTGCGACGGCGTTTGGGCTGCCGGCCTTCGGGGTGAACGCTGTTCCCTCCACCCAGCCATCGTGCAGCGCCTTGCGCCACGCCGCGTCCGGATCGCCCTTCAGCAAGGGACGCGTGTTGGCTAACACAGCGTCATAGGCGGAAGCCTGCGGATTGTCGAGCAGACCCTGAAGAATGTCATGGGCGCTGTGGCCGTTGTAGAGCGGCTCAATCATCGGCTGCACAATCGAGAGCGTGCCGTCATACGCGCGCGCATCGGACCACGACTCAAGATAGTGAGTCATATTGATATGCCACGTTGTGTGCAGGCCGGTCTCGTCGATTAGGTTTGCCAGATGCGCCGTGTAAGGGACGCGATCGACAAGGCTGCCGAACTGGAGATCGGCGGGCGCCGTATAGACCGGGTTGCCGCCCAGCATCACCAGCCACTGCACCTTGCCGGCCTGAATGTCGGCGGCGAGCGAACGCAGATCCGCAAGCTGCTCACTCGGCATCGGCGCGACGGTCTCGGTGTAGACGACGGTCTTGCCTACCGCACCTAAGCTGGCATTCAGACGATAGGCAGCGAGATGCACCTCGGGGGAGGCTCCCTCGCCCGGAATGACCACACAGCGTCCGTTGGCCGATTTTAGATCGGCAGCCAGCACGCTTAGGAACTTAGCCGCGTCCGGATTGGAGAAGCTTCCACCCGCGCCGCCGGAAGCAAGCGCACCGGCAAAACCGGCAAGCTCGCTCGGCTTCAACGTCAGCCGATGCTCCGCCTTGAAACCGGTTACGCTCGCCATGCTCTCGACAACGTAGAGCCGATTCATGGGCTTGGTGGGATTTTCAGCGTCAAAACTGTGACGCTCAGCGTAGTCTGCCGCCAGAGGCAGGAAGCCGGGGTGGGCGATGCCTCCCAGGAAATCCGCATCGAGCGAGACAATCACGTCTGCGTCCGCAAGCCGGTACTGCGCGTCGGTGTAGCTGCCGAAGGCAGCCTTCGATGCCGCACGCGAGGAATCCTGATTTACGCCATCCCACTGCAGGAATTTAGCGTTGGGGTAAAGCTTCTGAACGGCCTGCCACTGCGCCGCCAGCGTCGGCGAGGTTACCGTTTCAGAGAGGAAGTAGAGACCCTGGCCACCCTGCATTCCCTTCGCCGCCTGGAGCAGCGCCGTCTGGAAGTTTCCAAAGGAAGAGGTCTGGTCTTTGTAGATAGTGTCGTGCGCGCGATCCGGATCGTACAGCCCTAACAGCGTTCCCTGAGTGATGGCATCCGACTTGCCTTTCGACATCGGATGATCGGGGTTCCCCTCAAGCTTGATTGGCCGGAAAGCATCCGACTTGACCAGAATCGGGATCGCTCCGGTCGGAAACGGGTGCGCGGTCGCAAAGTACTTTGCCTGGCCGAGCACCAGGTCCTCCGGCTGACGAATATACGGGTAGATTGGCTCGTCAGGCTGCTTGGTGCAGCCGGCCATGCCGGCAAACGCCAGCGAAGCTCCCATGACCTTCAGAAAGCCACGCCGCGAGACTGCGTCCACCCACTCACTCTGCCCGAAGACAGAGCCGGTCTGGCGGGGGAACTCTTCCGTCATCAGCTCGTTGAACTCCGGCGTAGCCGCAAGCTCATCCAGATTCTTCCAGAAGCGCCGCCCGGTTTGCCCAGCAAGCTTGGTCCGAACTGCCTCGAGCGTCATCTTGGGCTGCGGCACAGGAGCGATGCTGGTTACAAGCTGCACGTCTGCCGCAGCAACGGCCTCGAGCGAGATCTCTTCAGTCTGCTGCAAATTCTTCATGGTCTCCATCGGAATATTGCTCATCGGTGGCACACCTCACAGCTAGACAACTGGTTGGCGCTGCGGATGTGGTATTGCGAGGTCAAATAGCGGCCTAAATCCACCTGGCTCGTAAACTTCTTGTAAGTGACCGGCAAAGGAATAATCTCCGCTGGCGGGACCCCGGTTGCGTTGACGTCCGGACTGGTTGCATGCGGATCCAGGTTTGTGCCGGAACCCGGATTGGTATGGCCCATGCTGCGCGGATGGAAGTCCAACTCCTGCAGCATCGCGATCTGCGGATTGTCGCGGCTTGGATCCTTGGTGGTGCAGCTAATGGCCTGCGCGGTGGGAACTCGCTGTCCTTGCGGACCGTAACTATTGGCGCCCGCCGCGCGCGTCGTGTCGGCGCACCAGACCGGCTTGTCCGAACTCGGCCCGGCCCACGCCATGTTGTAGATCTCGCTCGTCGGCCGAAGGTTGACTGCCGGATTGCGATGGCAGTTCAAGCACCACTCCATCTGCAACGAATTCTGCTGATACATCAGCGGCATCTCGTCCACGCGTCCATGACAACTGGCACAGCCGATGCCCTTGTTCACGTGAATGTAGTGATTGAAGTACACGTAGTCCGGCAGGTCGTGGATACGGATCCAGCGGATCGACTCGCCCGTGGCCCAGCTATCGCGTACCGGCTGCAGCAGTTGGGCGTTGGTCCAGATCTGCGCATGACAGTTGATACAGGTCTTGGTCGGAGGAACGCCGGCATAGGCCGCTTTCTCCACCTGCGTGTGGCAGTACTGACACTGCAACCCGAGACCTTCGACGTGATGCTTATGACTGAACGCGACCGGCTGGTCCGGACGCTGGCCCTGCCGGGTGACCCACGGCGAACGCTGCAGCGAGTTCAAGCCAACGCCTACCGCGATAATAATGACTCCGGTAAGCACGAGGCTCGCGCGGGCCAGGGCGTTCGAACTGCGATCAAAGACTTGCGCCATGAGTTGCTTCCTGCTTCCTCTGGTTCAATTCCCGGCTCACCCAAAACAAACCGAGAATGATCAGGGCTTGCTGTGGGGCTTCCTGGGTGACGGAAACCACTTCCCTCGTACTGACTCCAGTACGCTTGGGACCTTTGAACTCTCAATATAGCAGTCGAAATTAGACAGCGGTGCTCTGCTTCCATGGCGCTTCTTCATTTTTCGTGCGGAACATTCGATTATCGAAACAGGTCAAAACTGGATGCATAGAAAACGGTGCTTAATGCTGCCAAATCCACGCATCCGCGTTGTAAATAGAACCACTTAGGTCCTAATTCATTGGCTCAAAAAACTGGATGGCGTCTTCTACTCCTACCCTTTAGAGATAAATTTTCGCAATCTGCGCTCTCACTCAAAATGCCCGGAAATACTAAGCACTGGACGGTAAGCCGTTCCAGGGACCGGTGCGATAGGCTGCCTAAAGCATGGCTCGTACTCTCAAACGTCCGCGCGCTCCAGCCTACGATTCTTTCGCCGCTTTGCGGGAGCTCGCGCAGGCCGACCCCAAACTGGGCCGCTTGATCGAGCGCGCAGGGCCTTACACGTTGAAGCTGGCCAGCTCGCTCTCTCCGTTTGAGGCTTTGCTGGAATCGATCGTCTACCAGCAGTTGCATGGCAAGGCCGCCGCCGCCATCCATGCCAGGCTTCTTGGCAGCTTCGCGGAGCCCGGTGCTAATCAAGCCCATCTCGCGCCGCACCCGACCGCGCAGCATCTGCTCGACGCACCGAACGAGCAGTTGCGGCAGGCCGGCCTCTCCCATAACAAGGCACTCGCCATCCGCGATCTCGCCGCCAGGACGCTCGACGGCACAGTACCTACGCTCGCGCGCATCCGGCGCATGACGGACGCCGAGATCATCGCGCATCTGACGCAGGTGCGCGGCATCGGCCGCTGGACGGTGGAGATGTTCCTGATCTTTCGCCTGGGCCGGCCGGACATCCTGCCTACCAGCGATTACGGCGTCCGAAAGGGTTTCGCCCTCACGTTCGGAAAGCTGAAGCCGGCAGACAAGGTGACCCCGGCCGACCTGCCCAAGCCAGAGGCAATGGAGAAGCGCGCCCGCAAGTGGCACCCCTGGTGCTCGGTGGCGAGCTGGTATCTGTGGCGAGCCTGCGACCTGGCCAACGTGGAAAAAGCTACCAGGGAGATCTGACGCCGGCGCTGGCAGGATTAGGGCAGGTCAGCCGTTTTTAGAGCGACACGGCGTACCACCCACGCCGTCCACTCGTCTTCGCCGATCTCCCCCGCAGCCGCTCGCAGGACCATCGCGGTCTCTTCGACTTCCGAGCAGGTCAGGCGATGGCCGTTCAGTTCGAGAAAGATGGTAAGCGCCGCGAACGCAACTCGTTTGTTGCCATCGACAAACGGATGGTTCCGCAACAGCGACCAGGTCAATGCAGCGCCAAGCTCCGCAACGCCGGCCGCCTCGGCATAGGCTTCCAAATTTCGCGGCCGGCTGACGGAGGACTCAAGGGCATTCTCGTCTCGAATCCCGGCGAGCCCTCCGTAGCGCTCAATCAGGCGGCCATGCACGTTGCGCAGCACGTCCGCTCGAACGAACTGCAAGCTCACTTCGCCAGTTCGCGGTAGGTATTACGATGAAGCGCTTCCGTCCGCAGAAAGGCCTCCACCTGACGGGTAAACTCCTCGTCGAGAGGCTTGATTCGATACGTTCCGTTAATTTTCTCGACATCGAGCAAGGAGCCCTCCTTGAGAGCAAGTTCTTCCATGAGCTGCTTAGGGAGCAGCACGCCATAGCCATTCCCAACTTTGCGCACTTTGGTCTGCATGTATTGTTTATAACGTGGTTATAACTTACTTGCAAGCAGAATTTATAATGAAGTTATAACTGCCCAACGTTCTCCCTCGTTCAGCAGCGGCGATCGCCTCGTTCCGGTAGCATAAGCACATTCTCATGCTGAAGACGCAACCTGGCCCCGCTCCCACTCACTCCTCCCCGAAGCCGGGTTCCGCGCCCCTGCGCTTCGTCTGCGTGCATGGCCACTTCTACCAGCCGCCGCGGGAAAATCCCTGGCTCGAAGTGGTGGAGATGCAAGAGTCGGCCGCGCCCTACCATGACTGGAACGACCGCATTACGGCCGAGTGCTACGCCCCCAACGGCGCCTCGCGCATCCAGAATAAGCGCAACGAGATCGTCCGCATCGTCAATAACTACGCCCGAATGAGTTTCAACTTCGGGCCGACGCTGCTGAGCTGGCTGCATGACAAAGCGCCTCGCGCCTACCGCATGATCCTCGATGCCGACCGGACCAGCGCTCAGCGGTATGGCGGCCACGGCTCGGCGATTGCGCAGGTGTACAACCACATCATCATGCCGCTGGCCAGCCGCCGGGACGCGGTCACGCAGATTCGCTGGGGCGTGGCCGACTTCGAGTTTCGCTTCGGGCGTAAGCCGGAGGGCATGTGGCTGGCTGAAACCGCGGTCAACCGCGAGGTGCTGGACCTGATGGCGCAGGAAGGCATCCTGTTCACCATCCTGGCGCCGAACCAGTGCGCCCGCGTACGGCGGCTCGCGCCCGCGACAGAAGAGACATCCACTCTGCCGGAGCTGCCGTGGTCTCCAACCCCGGACGCCTCGGTCGACCCGAGCCAACCTTACCTCGTCCAGCTCGACGAAGGCCGCTCGATTGCCGTCTTCTTCTACGATGGGCCGCCCTCGCGAGCGATCGCCTTTGAGGGGCTGCTGGACTCCGGGGAGAAGTTTGCCGGACGCCTGCTGGGTGGCTCGCGCGCTACACCTGCCGCGCCGGGCGATCGGCCCGCGCATCTCTCGCACGTCGCCACCGACGGCGAATCCTACGGCCACCACCATAAGCACGGGGAGATGGCGCTCTCCTTTGCCATGCACTACATCGAGGAGCAGGGCCTGGCGGAGCTGACCAACTATGGCGAGTTCCTGGAGCGCTTTCCTCCCACGTGGGAGGCAGAGGTGGCCGAGAATACCTCCTGGTCGTGCGCGCACGGGGTGGAGCGCTGGCGCTCCGACTGCGGCTGCAACGGCGGCAAGCCGGGCTGGAACCAGCGCTGGCGCAAGCCGCTACGGGAGGCGCTGGACCTGCTGCGCGACCGCACCGCACCCCTGGCCGAGCAGCGGACCAAAGGCCTGCTCAAGGATCTGTGGGCCGCGCGCGACGCCTACATCCACGTGGTGCTCGACCGCTCTCCGGCTGCCATGGCCCGCTTCTTTGAAGCCCAGCAGGCGCGTCCGCTCAGCGCGGAAGAGCGCATCACGGTGCTTGAGCTGATGGAGATGGAGCGGCACGCGCAGCTAATGTACACCTCCTGCGGCTGGTTCTTCGACGAGATCTCCGGCATCGAGACGGTGCAGATCATCGCCTACGCGGGCCGCGTCATCCAGCTGGCGGCCAAGCTGTTCGGCGCGGAAGGCGCATCGCTCGAGGCGGAGTTTCTGGCCATCCTGGCCGAGGCCAAGCCCAACGCTCCCGACCTGCAGGACGGCTCAGAGGTGTACAAGCAGTACGTCACTGGCTTGAGGATCGGCCTCGAGCAGGTGGGCGCGCACTATGCGATCTCCTCGGTCTTCCGCAACTACCCGGAGGACGGCGAGCTGTTCTGCTTTGAGGTGCACCGCGATGGACATGAGGTCTTCTCCTCGGGCCGCGGCCGGGTGGCGCTGGGGCGCGCGCGCCTGCGTTCGCGCATCACGGAGGAGCAGGAGGAGATCTGTTACGCGGTGCTGCATCTGGGCGATCAAAACCTCTCGGCCGCGGTACGCCGCTATACCGAAGCGGATGAGCCAGCCTTTGTCGCCTTCTCCGCCGAGGTGCGCGCAGCGATCCGCAAGGCCAATCTGCCGGAGGTGATCCGGCTGATCGACCGCTTCTTCTCGAAGCCTGGCGAGCCGGCGGAGCGAAAGCCGCTGGCACCTTCAGCGCCCGGTCTAACCCAAAGCGGAGACGCGTCAGCGGAGACCGTGGCCGACGGCAAGGCTCCAACCTCCTACTCTCTGGCAAGCCTGTTTGCGGACGAGCAGCACCGCATTCTGCGTACGATCCTGAACCAGACCGTCGGCGAGATGGAAGATTCTCTCCGCAAAATCTACGAGGACCATGCGTCGCTGCTGCACTTTCTCACCGAGTCCGGCGTGAATCCTCCACCGGCGCTGGCCCTGGCGGCGAGCTTCGCCATCAACGCCAGTCTGCGGCGCGCAATCGAGGCCGAACCCTTCGACGCCGAGGCGGTCGCCGACCTGCTGCATCGCGGAGCCAACGACCGGGTGACGCTGGATGCAACCATCCTGGCCTTCGCGGCCAGCCAACGCATGAAGCGCGCCATGGTCAAGCTTGAGGCCACGATGGCCGGATCGAACCCGCAGACAGCCCGGGCAGCGCTGCAGGAGGCGCTGGCGATTGCGGACCTTATCCGCTTTATGCCGTTTGAAGTGGTGCTTTGGCAGGCACAAAATATCTGGAACGATTTACTGTGCCGCGTGGACAGCGATTATCTTTCGCGGCCGTGGAAGGATGAGTTCAAGCGGCTGGGGCAAGCGATGAATATCGCCGTCGATGAACTGGTAGTGGAAGAGGGTGTGACGACTTTCTGACTGGATCGCGTTCCCCGTCAGCGTCACACCCCACTCCGGCTTGGCTACAGTGACAACCTAATGCTGTGTTACTGGAAAACAACAATACGGGGATTCTGGCTTCGCCAGAAGGACGGTGGTTGCAAGCTATAGCTGGCAAAGGTTTGCTTTAGCCCAGGTCGTGCGCACTATCGCCGCCATTGACGTCGTAGCAGGCACCGGTCACCATCTTGGCCGCGTCCGTCGCCAGGAACACAGCGACCGGAGCTACCTCTTCCGGCTGCAGCCAAGGCACACCCAGCGGCGTTCTCGGCAGCTTCGCCTTCGCCGTCTCTTCTTCCGTGGGATGCTCGGGTGGAGGCGTCGTCATCGTCTCGCCGACAGCCTCGCTCCAGCGCTTGTCGTTGTGAGTCATCGCGGTATCGATCAGCCCCGGCTCAATCGTGTTCACGGTGATCTTGTATTTGCCCAGCTCAAGCGCCGCGCTCTTCATCAGGCCGATAATGCCCCACTTCGAAGCCGAGTAGGCAGAACCGTTCTTGGTTCCATACCGCCCCTGCATGGAGGAGATGAAGATAATCCGGCCGCCTTTGCCTTGCTGCACCATCGCCGGGGCAAACGCTCGCAGTGTGTTGCAGCTTCCGGTCAGATTATTCGCAATGACATCGTCCCAATCGTGGTCTTCCATCTCCAGCAGAGGCTTGAACGCCTGGATCGCGGCATCGGCGACGACGATATCCACGTGGCCCATCGTTTGCGTCGCCTGCGTTGCCGCCGCCTTCAGTGCGGCCCGGTCGCGGATGTCCGCCGTGATGCCCAGGAACCTGCGTCCTCGCTGCTTGACCAGCTTGCCTGTCTCTTCCAGGTCGCTGGGCGTCGCGGCAATGTACTGAACGATCGGCGAGACCGAAGCGTTGATGTCGATGCCGACGATGTCTGCCCCGTTTGCCGCCATAGCCACGGCGATCGAGCGGCCGATGCCGCGCGCGGCTCCCGTAATGACAGCGACCTTGCCCTTTAGAGGCGCATTCCAAACCTCGCCGTCCCAGGTCTGTCCATCGATCCGCGCCTGCTCATTCGCTCCGGCGTTGCCACCCTTTGTTTCCTGTGCCATGGCCATTCCTCCCAGTCCCACAGCGGCAATTGCTCCCGCTGCAGCGACGATTTTGCGTCGTCCGCTATCCATTGCGTCCTCCCTCACTGATCGCGCTCTTACGATAGATGCATTCCGTACGCATGAGGGGCGAGGTCAAGCTCCTCCCTGGTCGCAGGCCTTCAAGCCTTGGCGCAGGCTCAGTCACAGCCCGATCAACTGCGCCAGTGCAGCGTGACCGGGCCGCTCAGCGGATGAGTGCCCGTTCCCGTCAGGCGAGCCTGCTTCAAGGCGAAGTACCATTTGGCGGGCTTGTCCGCGTCGTCGATCAGCATCAGGGCGGGGTGCGCCCGCAGACCCTGCGCCTGCTCGATCATCGTCTCCTGATCCTGCCGGACGAAGCGTGCGCCAAAGAAACGGGCAAGGAACGTGACTCCCGGCACCCGGTAAAAGACATTCCAGGCGGCGGCAACGTCGATGCGGCAGGTGGAAGGTGTTACGGGAGTGATCGTCGTCAAGGACGAAAACCACTTGTCGCCGCAGCGGATAGTCTCAACGCGGCGATTGGGCAGGACGAAGTCGATGGTCGTCGTGATCGGTTCGCCATAGACGCCCAGCAGCTTGTACGGCGCGGAGTTGCCGGAGGGCGCATGGGCGCTCATGCGGAAGCCTTGCGGGATAGGCTCAAAGTGCTTGTGCTTCTCGTGGATCGAGGCCCGGCTGCGCCACCACCAGGCCTGGTGCACGAAGGGTCCATGCGCCGGGTCCATCAGGCCGATAATGCCGTGGTCGACGTTGCAGGGCAGGTCCGCGACGAGATGTGCGGAGCGGAACTTTGCGGAGAACTTGGGGACCTCGGGGACGGGCGGCAGCGTGGCAGCGATGCGGCCCGCGCCGGCCTCCGGAAGGTAGACCCAGGCGTAGCCATCGCGCTCCTGGCAGGGATAGCTGGTGGCGTAGATCTTTTCGGGCTGCAGGATGTCCAGGCCGGTGAGCGACGGGATCTCACGGCATTGGCCGGTCACAGGCTCGAAGCGCCAACCGTGGTACTTGCATTGCACGGTTTCGCCATCGAACCAACCGGCGGAGAGCGGGATGCCGCGGTGCGGGCAAAGGTCGCGCATGGCGAACAGTGCGCCGTCCAGCTTGCGGCCAAGCAAAACGGGGACCCCAAGCAACAACGCCGTGGACATTTTGCCCGGACGGAGCGTGGCGGCGCGCGCGGCCGGGTACCAGTCGCCGAAGAGCAGCTCGGTGGCTGGGCCGGGGGTGGCAGGGCCGGAGATGGCGCGGGTGCTCACTTCCTTATGATAGCGGGGGTGGCCTGGCGTCTGTCGGATAGTCTGGAGGGCGTGGAAGCCTCCTCAAAACTGGTTCGGAGTTCCGTGCGCACAAACCGGTTGGCGCTGGTTCTGCTTTGGCTTGTGTTCTACGGCACGTGGACGTTATTCCGGCCGCCACTGCTGGACGACGCGGACTCCGTACACGCAGAGGTGGCGCGGGAGATGCTGCTGCGCCACGACTGGGTGACGCTCTACGCGAATGGTATCCGCTATCTCGAAAAGGCGCCGCTTTACTACTGGATGATGGCGGCGTCGATGAAGGTCTTCGGCGTCTCGACGGCGGCGACGCGGGTACCGCTGGCTGGCAGTGTGCTGGCGCTGACGCTGCTGCTCGAGGCCTTTGCCCGGCGGGCCTTCACAGCAGCGCGGGCAGGGCTGTACGCGGGGCTGATCGTGCTCTCGAGCTTCGGCATCTTCATCTTCTCGCGCATCAACCTGCCCGATGTGCTGGTGTGCGCGCTGCTGACCTGGGCGGTGTTCTGCTACTGGCGGACGGAGCAGGACGAGGGGCCGCCAACCCGGCGCGCCTGCTGGGGGTTCGCCGCGGCGTGCGCGCTGAACGTGCTCAGCAAAGGGCTGATCGGGATCGTGTTTCCAGTGGGAATCGTCGGGATGCACCTGCTGCTGACGCGAGGCTGGCGCGGTGCCTGGGCGAGGGTGCGGGCGTTCCACCCGCTGTCTTCTGCGGCGGTGTTTCTGGCCATCGCCGTGCCGTGGCATGTGCTGATCGCACTGGCCAATCCGGGCCACGGCAATCCCGGGCACCTGGCGCGGGTAGACGGGCACTGGGTCGTCCCCTACCCGACCGACGGCAACGTGCATGGGTGGGCGTGGTTCTACTTCGTCAACGAGCAGGTGTACCGGTACTTGAACATCCGCGTGCCGCATGACTACGATACCTCGCCGCTGCTGCTGTTCTACGGCTTGATTGCCGTGTGGCTGATGCCCTGGTCGGCGATGCTGCCGTGGGCGTTTGCGCGGCTGGCGCGAGAGCGGACGCGCCTGCTGCTGGGCCTCTGGGTGGGGCTGCCGCTGCTCTTTTTTTCGCTTTCGACGCGGCAGGAGTATTACGTGCTGCCGTCGCTGCCGCCGCTGATGCTGCTGGTGGCGGGCCTGCTCGAGGAGGCGTGCCGGGTTGAGGAGTGGGAGGCCGGGCGCGCGCAGACCGCTGTGCGCCGGGCGGCCTGGATGCTGCTGGTGGCTGGAGTCGCAGGGGCGGGTGTGTGCTTGTGGCTGATCGCACGTACGCGAGCACCGGCGGCGGGGACGGATCTGGCGGTGCTGCTGGCGCGCAATCCGGACGACTACGCCCTTTCGTTTGGCCACTTTCTGGACCTGAACGGCCCGGCGCTGGGCCTGTTTCACGGACCGCTAGCCCTGACGGCGGCCGTGCTGTTGGCCGGCGCAGTGGGGCCTTGGGCGCTGCGACGCTCTGGCCGGCCGCATGCGGCGACGCTTACGCTGGCCGCATCGGCCTTCGGATTCCTGGGCGCGGCGCAGTGGGGCCTGGCGACCTTCGCCCCGGTGCTCAGCTCCTACGCGCTGGCCGAGGCGATCGCGCCGCAGCTGCGGAGCGATGACCTGGTAGTCCTCCACGGCGAGTATGAGGCGGGCAGCACGCTGGGCTTCTATCTGCGGCGCAACGACCTGCACATCGTCGAGGGGCGAAGCTCCAATCTCTGGTACGGAAGCTTCTTTCCGGATGCACCCAAGATCTTCGAAACCCGACAATCCATCGCGGCAAAGTGGAAAGGACCGCAGCGCATCTTTCTGTGGCAGGATCCAGGCGACCGCGAGCGGCCCGTGCTGCAATTGCCGGGGCCGGTCTACGTGGTAGCGCGCGGGGGCGGGAAAGAGATTCTCTCGAACCGTTTGCATTGAGGCTAACCTTGCACGTAGAACGTTAGACTGAGGCGGGGGAAAGGAGGTCGACATGCCATGTGATCCGAAGGAACTTCGCCACGTGTCTCTGTTTTCATTGCTGGACGAAGAAGAGCTGGCGGTACTGGCCTCGCAGGTCGAGTTGCGCAACTTTACGGCGCGGCAACGGATCTACAAGATCGGGGACACCGATGGGCGAGCCTATCTGTTGCTGAAGGGCGCGGTGTCGGTTTCAACCATCGATGAAGATCATCAGGAGGTGCTGGTGGACGAGCCGCAGCACGGGGAGCTCTTTGGGCTGGCCTCCATGCTCGAAGGAACGGCACACCTGACGACGGCGATGGCCACCGAGGCCTCGCAGTGCCTGGAGGTGGACCGCAACGATATCTCGGTGCTGATCCAACGCAAACCGCTGGCCGGCCTGGACATGCTGACGGTGGTAGCGCGCCAGATGCATGCGTCGCAGGAACTGATCCGGGCCCGCGCCAGCCGCAACCCGAACCTCCTGATCGAGGAGGAAGAGACCTTCGGGGAGCGGGTGGCGGACGTGGTCGCGAGCTTCGGAGGATCGTGGACGTTCATCATCCTGTTCGCCATCGTGCTGTCGATCTACACCGTGGTGAACATTCTGCTGCGCGGCAAGGCATGGGACCCCTACCCGTTCATCCTGCTGAACCTCTTCCTCTCCATGCTGGCGGCGATCCAGGCGCCAGTCATTATGATGAGCCAGAACCGGCAGGACAAGAAGGACCGGCTGCGGTCGGAGCTGGACTTTGAGGTGAATGTCCGGGCAGAGAGCGAGATCCAAACCCTCAGCCGGCGCATGCATGAGCTGGTGGAGCGACTGGAGGAGAAGAGTTGAACGCGGCGGAAGCCGGGGAATGAGCGATTCAGCGAGGTCGCTCCTCCCCCGTGGGCGGCCCGGCGACGTGCAGGGAGATGGTTTGTATCTCGTTGCCGCGCATGGTGGCTACCAGGATACAGGGCTGTTTGAGGCCTTCGGACGCCGTAATCTGCCACGGCATGAAGTGCACGTCATCGCGCAGGGTGTGTTTTTTGTTGTGCACGGACACTCCTATTCACAGAAATGTAATGCCTTCCTGCAAGATGCTCTCCCCCGAGCGTGGTGACAATGGCACATTTGAGTCACCGATGCATTTTTTGTAGACCTTTCGAGCAAAACTTCCGGAGCTTGCCCCTGGCACACTACTGCGCCTTCTGGCCGAAAGGACAAAGGCTGAGCAGAGGGCAGGCGGAGCAACGCGGCTCCGCGAAGACGCACAGAGTCTGCGCATGCAGCTTGACCAGCGCGTGGTGCTCGTCGAGCATGAGGGCGTTCCAGTCCTCGGGAATCAAGCGCATCAGGCGCATCTCCGTTGTGGCGGCATCCGCACGCGGCGTCAGGGCAAGCCGCTGCACCACGCGCAGGTGGTTGGCGTCCACGCACAGCGCGCGCCGGCGCAGGGTGGAAAAGTTCACCACGGCGGCCGAGATCTGCGCGCCTACGCCTTCAAAATTCTCCAGCCACTCGCGAATCTTCTCCGTACGATATTTTTCAAGGAAATCCAGGGTAAGCCGTCCATAGCGCTCGGAGATACCGATGAGGATGGCCTTCAGACGCGGCGCCTTTACCTCCGCGAAGGTCACCTGCTGGAGTAAGCTTTCGATCTCGGCGAGCGGTGCGTCGCGCAGAGCCTCCCACGCGGCATTCCCAGTGCGGTAGCGGCTCTCGAGCTTGCGCATCGTGGCGTCGGAGTCCTCGGTGCGGGTGCGCGAGGCGAGCAGAGAGTAGATCAGCTGGGAGAGCGGATCGCGCGGCACACGCGGCGGAGGCTGGCCGTAGTGCTCGAGCAACGCGCGATGTACCTCTAACAGACGAGGGTCGGATCCGTGTAGAAACAGTGGTGCGGGTTGCATGCGTCGATTCTAGTGCGTCCCACCGTAACAACTTCTTCTCGCGGACAGAAGTACGACCGGCAGCAGCGGCCTTGCATCCAAGACGGCATGACTCGAACGTTGGGAACATCCAGCCAACTGGGAAACTCTGAAATGCGGATTTCGTCCATCGGCTTTGGCGCGTGGGCGATCGGTGGCGAGGATTGGCAGTTCGGCTGGGGACCCCAGGACGACACAGACTCAATCGCCGCGATTCACGCTGCCCTCGATGGCGGCATGAACTGGATCGATACTGCTGCCGTCTATGGGCTGGGACACTCCGAGGAGCTTGTCGGGAAAGCGCTGCAGGACAGAAGCGACAAGCCCTATGTCTTCACCAAGGCCGGCATGACCTGGGGCGAAGACCGCAAGGTTGTGCAGACGCTCACCAAGATCCGCACCGAGGTGGAGCAGAGCCTGCGCCGCCTGCAGGTGGACGTCATCGATCTCTACCAGGTCCATTGGCCGGTTCCCGATGCCGAGGTGGAAGAGGGTTGGACGGCGATGGCGGAGTTGCAGCGGGAAGGCAAGGTCCGTTTCATCGGGGTCTCGAACTTCAGCGTGGCGCAGATGGAGCGCGCGCTCAAGATTGCGCCAATCACCTCCCTGCAACCTCCCTACTCGATGATCAACCGCAGCGTGGAGCCGGAGATTCTTCCGTTCTGTCTCCAGCACGGGATCGGCGTACTGAACTACGCACCCATGCACAGTGGCTTGCTGACCGGCGCGATGACCAAAGAGCGCGTCATGAAGCTGCCGGACACCGACTTCCGCAAGCGCGCCAAGCAGTTCCAGGAGCCTCTGCTCTCGCGCAATCTCGACGTAGCACGGTTGCTGAGCGAGATCGGCGCGCGGCACCGGCTCAACGCTGGCGTTGTCGCGATTGCCTGGACCCTGCACCAGCCGGCCGTCACGGCCGCGATCGTGGGTGGACGCAACGCCGAACAGGTGCAGGGTGTGCTGCCCGCGGCGGAGTTCCGCCTAAGCGACAAGGAATACAACGAGATCACGGAGTTCTTGCGTGCGCGGCCGGAGCCTGCTCCCGATCCCGAGGCTCGCTCCTGATCGTGATCCGAGTACGGACCCTAAACAAGAAGACCAACCGTACGGCAAGGAATATTTATGCCACACTCACAGCTTCCTGATCCGGAGACAAAGAACGAGGCAGTCAGCGAAGAGCCAGACACGGTCTCCCGGCGAACCTTCGTCGGTTCAGCGGCACTGGCAGGCGCAGGTCTGCTGGCTGGCACAGCGGCCGCCGCGGCGCAGACCCGGCAGGAGCTGCTGGCCGGTCGCCAAGGCGCGAACGCCTCCGATCCTGGACCGGAAAACCAGCCTCTGGTAGCGCAAAATCCCGACCCGAACCTGCCGCCCTTCACGGACCACGGCAATCCCGGCACCCTGTGGTACTCCTTCGCCCTGACGCCGCGGCGCCTGCAGGCCGGAGGCTGGACGCACCAGGTTACGGAGCGCGAACTGCCTCTCTCGAAGGACCTGGCCGGCGTCAACATGCGGCTTACCGCGGGCTCCTACCGTGAGCTCCACTGGCACCTGGCCGATGAATGGGCCATCATGCTCTCCGGCAAGGCGCGCGTCACGCTGATGCAGCCTGAGGGCAAGATGTTTGTGGATGACATTCAGCAAGGCGACCTTTGGTACTTCCCCGCCGGCCTGCCGCACTCCATTCAGGGTCTCGAGGGCGACGGGTGCGAGTTTTTGCTGGTCTTCGATCAGGGAGATTTCTCCGAAGACACCACCTTCCTTATCTCGGAGTTCCTGGCGCATACGCCTCCGGAAGTCGTCCAGAAGAATATGGGCTGGAATCGTCAGCAGTGGGACAAACTTCCTCCCACGCAGCTTTACATCTTTCCCGGCACTCTGCCTGGGACTCTCGAAGAAGACAAGCGGGCACTGGGATCGCATCTCGAAACGGAGAAACAGTACACGTTCAAGGGAATGTCCACGATGAAGCCTACGGCGGAAAACGCGGGCGGCGCGGTGCGGATCGTCGATTCGCGTAACTTTCCCGTCTCGGCAAATATCGCAGCAGCCATGGTGACCTTAAAGCCCGGCGGCCTTCGTGAGATGCACTGGCATCCTAACGAAAGTGAGTGGCAGTACTGGATCAAAGGCAAAGGCCGCATGACGGTGATCACGACGGAAGGCAAAGCGCGCACGGTCGACTTCAACGCCAACGACGTTGGCTTCGTTCCGAAGATGGCCGGCCACTACATCGAAAATACGGGCACGGAAGACTTGATCTTCCTGGAGATGTTCAAGGCCAGCAAGTTCCAGGATATCTCGCTCAACCAATGGATCGCGCGCATCCCGGACGGCATAGCGGAAGCGCACCTGAAGCTTCCCCTCTCCGTCATCCGGCAAGCGCCCAAAGACAAGGAAACGGTGCTGCCGGGATAAGCGGCCGCACCGTTCCTGCTTGGCAAGCATAGAAAGCTAGCTCTGCACTCCTAGCTTGCGTCGCCGGCGAACCATACCTGCCGCCCATACCAATCCTGTACCCAAGGTCACGAAGGTAGAGGGTTCAGGAGTAACCACTGGATCGTAGTTGGTATCGGAGTAGGCATCCACCTCGATGTTAATGGGGTCGTTCAAGGCCGCGGTGGAGCTGTCGTTCAAAACGAGCACCAGATTCTGGCCTACAGGCAGAATGACGTCAAAAAAGTGGGCGTCGGTCAGACCGAAGTAGTTGCCGCTCGCTCCTTCATCGCCCAGCCAGTTTGTGCCTTGCGCGTTGACGTTGAAGGAGCCGGCATAGGCGGTCAGAAAGTCGGAGGCGCCGCCCTGGGTGTCTAGCACTGAGACCTCTACATACGGCGCGCCGGTAAAGAGCGAAGCAGCGAAGGTATAGGTCGTATAGGCAAAGGTGACGGTTGGATTGTTTTTACCTTCGTAAGTCTCGGCTCCGGTCCAGGTCTGCTGCACTCCGCTGCGGAAGGGCCGGCCCAGCTCGGTGGAGCTTGACGAGGTTAGAACACCGTTGAAGTTTGTGATGGTCTCGGCACTGGCCAGGGCAGGCAACGCGGAGAAGAGAAGAGCGGCGGGAACAAGAGCGCGTAAGGTCAACTGAGTCTCCAGGAGTTTGAGATCGATGGATCGAGAAGTGGTTGGAGAGTGCGTGTAAGACGAGAGCTGGAGCGTGCCGCGGCCGCAAGCTCCAGCTTCGTCCTAGGGAGACTCTGATTAAGTTCTGTGGCGGCAGTGAAAACGCAGATTCCCTGCGGGAATGACAACAAAGAAACTTTGAGACGGACTAAATCAGAGTATCCCTAGTGTGAAAGCAGGGACTGGGCGAGCGCCACGGCCGGCGGAGCCAACAGCAGGCCGTAGCCTGAGTCGCGATCGACTCCGGGAGCCATGTTGTCCACCGTGGTGCTGGTCAGGATCGTCCGGATCTGGGTATTGGTAAGCGCTGGATTGGCGGATTTGATGAGCGCGGCGATACCGGCAGCATGTGGTCCCGCGGCAGACGTACCGAAGAACGGTAGAAAGCCGGGAGTTGCCGTGCTGACGCCGTCGGCGCCGGTAGCATCGGGTTTCTGCAGCGTCGTTCCACCGTTGGTGGTGAACAGGTAATTGCCGGGAGTGATGGCGCTGCCATCCGGGTTGTAGAAGATCTTGCGTGGGCCGTCGGAGCTGAAGGTCTCGACCGGGTCTGCCGCGCCTCCGGTAAAGATTCTGGCTCCCGTGTGGGCTGCGTTCCAGTACGTGGCGGCCATCGAGAAGGTGTTGGCACCCGCGTTGTGTCCGAAGGTGGCGCCGCTGGTGCCGAAGGCGAGGGTGGCGCGCTCAGTGTCGACGTGCAGAGCGCGCGGCACTCCGTTGTAGAGTGCGACGAGCACCCGATCTCCCGCCGCCGGGCAGTAGCCGGTGGGCGTGGTCGTGCCGCAGGTGGAGCTTGGCTGGACGAACTCAAACGGATCCTGGGTTCCGGTTTGGGAGTTGGCGCCAAAGCCCTTTACGACCGTGCCGGTCGAGTCCAGGATGAACAGATCGTAGTCGTTGCTGGAGGCGGCGTTCGCGTCGGACCAGTGCAGATACACGCCGGAGGTGGGAGAAGAGGTAAGCGTGTCGTAGCTTTGCGGGCTGGCCGCGGTCGAAAAGTTGTTCAACAGGACCGGCGTGCCCTCAAGCGCGGTGACCAGTGGGTTGGTGCCCGCGGGCGTAAAGTCGCCTTCCCAGGTGCCGGACGTGCCGGAGTCCAGGTTGCCGGAGTTCGCTGCGGATGAAAAGTAGAGCGCGCCGTTGGCAGTTACAGCGTTGACGGCCTGGGCAATCAGGCCATCCTCAAAGACGGACTCATCGAAGTAGCTAATATCGTCGACGATGATGTCGCAGCCATAGGTGAAGCGCAGCGCTTCGATGTTGGCGGCGAAGGAGGCTTCGCTGGTAAAGGCCGTGGCGAAGTAGAGCTGCGCGCCGGGAGCCATGTCGTGCACGATCTCCATCATGGCGGCGCCCTCGTCTTCGCCGTTGCCGGCCTGGCCGGGCAGCACGACAGTGTTGGCGGGAAGGTCGCCCGAGGCAATCAGCGCAGCGACGCGCGCGGCCGAGGCGCTATCCGAGAGCACGCCCACCTTGACGCCGCTCCCGTTGATTCCCGCGGGAACGACCTTGTTGGCGCCCTCGGCAACGTAGCCCTGGGAGGTGATGGAGCCCACGTTGGTGCGGCGCGGCGCAGGCTCGCGCAGGCTGGTCACATCCGGCAGCGCGGCCAGGCGAGCAAGGTCGGCGGGCCGTACGCGCGCACGAAGATGAGTTCGCCGGTAGTTGGCCGGCGGCGGCTGGCCGGCGACGGCGTCGAAGCTGGCAACGTCACTCTGGAGCAGCGCGGCCGAGGCGAAACCGAGCACGTCCACCGCGAGAAGGCCCTGCGCATCCCTGGCCGGCGCAGTGTAGAAGCGAGCCATCGCGCCCAGGGGCCGCCCGGACGCAGCCCGTGAGGCGAGCACCAAAGTGGAGGACATCTTCTGCTCGGCGGGCGTAAACGTAGCCTTGAAGGCGTAAATTGCCTGCATCTCGCGGAGCGCGGATGGGGCAATCTGGTTCTGGGCTTGAGTTTGGGCTTGATTCTGGGCTTGGGCCAGCAGCGAACCCGCAGCCGCCAAAAGCAGACCGCAGCCAAGCAGCATGGAGCGAGACGCCGATCGGCGCGGATTGACTCGGGGGAAGGCAAGACGCATGGCGAAAACCTCTCTGGACGGATCAACAAAGGCATACAGCTCCGCTAGGAGCCGCAAGGCACAGCTCTCAAGCAAGAGCGCAGCCCGGAGGACATCTGGCAAGCAAAATCAAGAGCAGAAGCGTGGTATGCCGCGAGTGTAGACCAGAGCCGCGAAAATGCAAACGAAAAAGTTACTGCCGTACTTTATCCAATGCTGCCGATAGTTACCTGGTCCCGGTAGTGGCTTTTTTAGAAGGAAAGGCTTAGTTCCTCATGGGTAACTCCGGCCCTCAGTTCGGCCTCGGTCGCCAATCCCCAGGCCATGCGCGGCGTATTGTGCGCCAGACCGACCGATCCATCCGGCCCAAGCACGATGATGCCGCCATGGCCTCCCAGCCGGCGATGCAGGTAGGCGATGGCGTCGGTGGCGGCCTGCTGCGGGCTGGCTCCGGCTTCGACGCGATCCACCGCCCATTTGCCCAGCACCAGCTTCATAATGGGCTCGCCCCAGCCGGTCAGCGAGACGGCGGCGGACTGGTTGTCGGCGTAGCAGCCGCAGCCGATCAACGACGAATCGCCGACGCGGCCGGGAGCCTTGTTGAGGGTGCCTCCGGTGCTGGTCCCCGCGGCCAAATTCCCTTCGCTGTCGAGAGCGACCGCGCCGACGGTGTCATGCGAGCCGAGCGTCCCCGAGAAGGTCGTGTCTCCAAGCCCCTTCAGCTCAGCCTCCTGCGCGGCGTACAGGCGGCGTTGCTCGCGCGGCAGCACCAGGTCCATGTTGTCGCAGGGCCGCATGCCGTGCTGGAGCGCGAAACGCTCCGCGCCGAGGCCGACGAAGTAGACGTGCGGGCTGTGTTCAAGCACCAGGCGCGCGGCCTGGATGGGATGGCGCAGATGCTCGACCGCGGCCACGCCTCCCGCGCGCAGGTCGGCGCCGCTCATCAGCAGCGCATCGAGCTGTACGCGGCCGTCGCGCGTCAGGAAGGAGCCTCGGCCGGCGTCGAAGGCCTCGTCGTCCTCCATCACGGTGATCGCGGCCTCCACCGCATCGAGCGCCGAGCCGTTGCGCGCGAGCACCGCGTAGCCCGCTTCGAGCGCGTTCCGGATGCCTTGCCGATGGGAGGAAACGTCGCTGTCCGGCATGGCCCAGGCGCCGCCGTGAATTAGAAGAATGGGCTTGTGTTCAGGCATGGTTCCTTGATTGTATGGAGCCTGCGCGGATTGTATGAAGCCTGCGCCGATTGTATGAAGCCTGCGCCGATTGTATGGAGCCTGCGCCGATTGTAGGGAACCTGCGCCGATTGTAGGGAGCCTGCGCGGAAGAAGTGTCAAACTGAAACGTGCGGCATCCAAGTGGGAGCACCGAAAGGGAAGAGCAAGGGATGGGACTCCTCGACATCGTCGCACAGCATGGATACCTGGCGGTGTGCCTGGTCATGTTCGTGGCCTCGGCCGGGCTTCCGGTGCCGAGCTCCATCATCTTGCTGCTGGCCGGCTCCCAGGCGCATCATGCGCTGCTGCTTCCGTGGCTGCTGCTGCTGGCCTGGGTCTCGGCGGTCACGGGCGATAGCCTGCTGTACGTCGGCGGCCGCTATACGGGATGGTGGCTGCTGGCGGGCATGTGCCGGCTCTCGATGAACCCGGAGGGCTGCATCTTCTCCTCTTCGGCGTATTTCTACCGGCGCGGCTCAAAGACGCTGCTGTTTTCAAAGTGGATTCCCGGCCTGAGCAGCATGGCGGCGCCACTGGCGGGAAGCCTGAACATGCGCTTCTTCCGGTTCCTGGGGCTCGATGTGCTGGGCGTGGCCATGTATGTGAGCGTCTGGCTGCTGGTGGGCTACGTGTTCAGTACGTTTCTCAATCAAATTCTGGGCTGGGTGCACAGTCTGGGCCATGCATTTCTCATGCTTGGGCTCTTGGTGGTAGCCGGCTATGCCATCTCGGTGATTGTCTTTGCGATCCGCGCGCGCAAGTACAACCGCATCCAGAAGATCTCCGCCGACGACCTGCGGCAGCGCATAGAAACAAGCACGCTCGATAGCCTGGTCATCATCGCCGATGTGCGCAGCCACAACTACTACGATCCAGGCATGCAGCGGATCAAGAACTCCATCCGCGTGGAGCCTACGCGGCTCAAAGAAGAGCTTGAAGCTCTGCGTGAGTTCATGGCTCCGGAGTGCGAGATCTATCTCTACTGCTCCTGCATCCGCGACACGACCAGCAAGCGCGTCGCGCATATGCTCGAGCAGCAAAACTGCAAGACCAAGGTGATCGACGGTGGATTGAAGGCGTGGGTACGGGCCGGCGGCGAGCTTGAAAGTGTTCCCGCCTCCGATATCCAGCGCCTGCCCCGCTTCGAATAAGAATTGTTTGCGCTGCTTCACTCTGTGCTTGCCTGAAACGTAGAACGTTGACGCTGCCAACACATTTGGCATCCCGCTGCCGCAAAATCCAGCTCCTTCCATCGCAAGGCTTGCGTGCCCGTCATCTTACGTCCGAGTGCAACGCCCAGCCGATCCATGTTGATCGAAGGGAGTAGAGGCGTCCGCACGACTAAGGAATAGCGATGATTCAGAATATTCAAGAGTTGATGGTGACCGGCATGACGTATCTATTGAACTTCGAAGAGCAGGTAGCCCAGGCAGCGCCCAAGATGGCGCAGGCCACCAAGAACCCGGAGCTGAAAGAGCTCTTCAGCAAGACGCAAACCAAGAGCAAGGAGTATGGACAGCGGATTGAACAGGTGTTTGGGAAGCTTGGGCGTCCCGTGCAGAAGAACGAAAACACCATTGCGAAGGCGATGATTCAAGAAGTGGAAGAGATGATCAAGAACACCGAGGCAGGTCCGGTGCGGGATGCAGCGCTGATCGTCGCGGCCAACCAGCAGCAGGCGTATCGTGTGTCGTCGTACGGCTCCTTATCGTCGTATGCCAAGCTGATTGGCAAAGAGGATGCAGTGAAGGCATTAGAGGAGAGCGTGAAGGACAGCAAGGAAGGCGACCAGAAGTTCACCTCGCTTGCCGAGAAGAGCGTGAATCAGCAGGCCAAGGC
>CALMVK010000148.1 GCA_937873145.1 uncultured Granulicella sp.
ATTGACACCGGAACACCTTCCGCCCGGTAGTTCGGACAGGCGGACGCACGCGGTCGATTACCGAAAGCAAGGTCAGGGCGGCGAAGAAGCTGCTCTCAAGCGGAGTTCCGGCGCGAGATGTGGCGAGCAATCTTGGTGCTTCCGTGCCTACCTTACATAGGTGGCTGACCGCGTCCATCCACGGCTGATGTCATGCGCTTCCGCTCAGGCCGAATTACTTCCGAGAAGCCGACTTGGCCTTCCTGACGCTCAAGATGTGCCCGTACGCGCCTTGCGGATGAGCCATACCCTTAACGGGACCTCGTACAGCAGGATACGCAACCAGAGCCGACACACCTGTTCTCGGTAGAAGGGTGGCGACGTAATAGGGTACACAACCCGGTTGCGGCCCTATGGTGAGGACACCGGTTCATGTCATCCAGTGAGGAATGAGCCCCGCGATACACCCGCGATCAGCAGCGGGTGCAGGCGAGACATCCAGGTTGAAAGAGGCTTGGATTTATAGACTGGGGTGGGTCGGATTAGTCGCCTGCGAAGGTTGCGCCTTCCGCGGAGACCAGGATGGAGCCGTCGAGGGTTCGAGTTGAGGCGAGCGAACGACCGCCGGGGCCGACCCAGGTTCTGGTCCAGCTACGCGAAACGAGACGCAGCATCAACAGCACAACGAAGGCGATGCTGGCATACATGATCCAGCCGTTACGGTAGCTGCCGTAGTGCTGTTTGGAGTAGCTGAGGATGGTGGGGATCAAGGAGCCGCCAAGAGCGCCGATTTCGCCGATCATGCCGCCGGCAATGGCTGTTGTGGTAGGCCAACGCAGGGGGACGAGCTGGAACGTGGCACCGTTGCCCGCGCCCAGAGCGCCAAAACACAGCATGAACAGCAGCGTGGTACTGACGAGGGACGGGGTGGCCATTAGCCCGAACAAGCCCGCAATTGCGACGAGGAAGACGACGGACAAGGTGGTGATGCCACCGACTTTGTCTGCGAAGTAACCGCCCAGAACGCGGGTCGCGGAGCCGGTAAAGGTGGCGAGCACGGTGTACAGCCCGGCGTGGACCTTGGTCATGTGGAACTGGCTGACGTAGAAGGTGGTCAGAAAGCTGGACAGACCGATGAAGCCGCCGAAGGTGATGATGTACACCATGTTGAAGTACCAGCCATCGGCCTGGAAAAGGCATTGCAGGTGCTGCCCCAGGGACTGGTGCTCAGTGTCCGGCGGTTCCTTGGCGAAGAAGATCATGATGAGCAGTGGAAGCAGCATGCAGCCGGCGGCGAAACCGTAAACGTGTTGCCAGCCGAAGTGCATTGCCAGTTTGGGCGCAAAAAGGGCGGCAAACGCAGTGCCGGAGTTGCCGGCGCCGGCGATTCCCATCGCGAGCCCCTTGTACTGCTGCGGGAACCAGCCGGAGCCAAGTGAAAGCGCAATGCCGAAGCTGCCGCCGGCGATGCCGAGCAGGACCCCCATGGCCAGGACGGAGTTGAACGTGTGCACGAAGAAGAAGCCGTAGAGCAGGGCGAAGATGATGCAGCTCATTTCAAGGATCGCGGCCATTTTACGGCCGATATATTGCGAAAGCACGCCGAGTGGAAAGCGCATGAGCGCGCCGGCGAGGATGGGGATGGAGATCATGGTGCCGGTCTGGATGGGGGTAAGGTGGAAGCCTTCCGAGATGAAGGGCGCCATGACGCCGTTGAGGACCCAGATGGCAAACGAGAAATCGAAGTAAAGGAAGGCGGCAAAAAGCGTGGGTGGATGGCCCGACTTCATGAAGATCTTGTAGCTTGCCATGGTGGTGCTCTCCTGAAAGTGAGTTGGTGTTCGAGTCTTCGGACTGGCTAGGACGATCGGCGGCGACATCGTGGTCGCAGAGGAGCGGGGCCTGGGGAAGCGGACACCGGCGTCAGGGCCGGAGGTGTTGCAGGAAATCTGTTGTGGAAAGAAACGCAAGGAAGAACAGGTATGGCAGGACTGCAAACGCGGGGCGCCTAGTGCGCGGAAGACTTCTGTACGCAGACGGCGCACTGCTTGAAATTGGGCTCGCGGCTGATGGGATCGAAAGCGCCGAGCGTGACGCGGTTGGAGTTCGTTTCCGCAAAGTGAAACGGCATAAAGACCTGGCCGGGCGCGACGATCGAGGTGATGCGCAGTTCGACATCGGTGACCTTGTCGCGCCGGCTTACGATGGTGACCTTGTCATGCGAGCGAAGCTTGAGGCGTTCGGCATCGACCGGATTCATCTCGAGCCACGCGTTCGGAACCATGCCGTTGAGCATGTCGACCTGCGCCGTCTTGGTGCGGGTATGCCAGTGCTCGACGGTGCGGCCGGTATTGAGGATGAAGTTGAACTCGTCGTTGGGCTGCTCGGTAAAAGGCTCGCAGGGGACGTTGTGGAGCAAGGCACGGCCGTCGGGGGTCGGGAAATGGCCGTCGGCATAGAGCCGTTCGCCGCCCCACTGGATGCCGTTTTGAGCTTCGATGTCCGCCCAGGAGTGGGGGCTGTAGTCGCAGAGACGGCCGGCGGAGACGCGCTGCCACTCGGCGTAGGCGTCTGCGGTAGTGGTCCAGCCGGGATAGAGCTTCTCCTTTACGCCCAGGCGCGCGGCCAGGGCGAGGAAGATGTCGAAGTCCGGGCGGGCCTCACCCGGCGGGGTAACAATGCGGTTCACCTTGGAGATGCGACGCTCGGAGTTGGTGTAGGTGCCCTCCTTTTCGCCCCAGATGGCGGCGGGAAGAACCAGGTGCGCGAAGTCGGAGGTGGGGGTCGGGTGAAAGCCGTCCTGGACGACGAGAAACTCGACGGATTCAAGCGCCTGCTTGAGCAGGTTGTAGTTGGGAAAGGAAACGACCGGGTTGGTGGCGATGAACCAGAGTGCCTTGATATTCCCGGCGACCGCTCCCTCGATCATGTCGGGGTAGGCCATCCCGCGGGCCTTCGGGATCTCTTCAGCGTCGATGCCCCAAAGCTGGGCCAGTTCTTCGCGATGCTGCGGGTTATCGAATTTGCGGTAGCCTGGAAGCGCGGAGGTGAAGCCGCTTTCCCGCGTGCCCATGGCGTTGCACTGGCCGGTGATGGAGAACGGTGCCGCGCCGGCTCGGCCGATGTGGCCGGTAATCAACGCGAGATTGTTGATCGCAGCCACGGTAACCGCGCCCTGCGACGAGTGGTTGACGCCCATGGTCCAACCGATAAAGCCTGCCTTGGCACGGCCGTAGAGATGAGCCACCTGCTCGATCCTGTCAGGCGGAAGCCCTGTGATTCCCGCAACGTGCTCAGGGGTAAAAGCTGCGACGTACGCGGCGAAAGCTTCATATTGGTTGGTGTGGGCCGCGATATATGCGGGATCGGTGAGGCCATCGCGGATAAGGATGTGGGCGATGCCGTTGATCAGGGCGATGTCGCCGCGGGGCTTGATGGCCAGATGGATGTCGGCCATCATAGCGGTCTTCGTCACGCGCGGGTCTACCACGATCAGGGTGCGACCGGGACGCTTGCCCGGGCCCTCGCCGACGCGCGTGCAAAGGATGGGATGGTTGTCGGCGATGTTGGAGCCGATCAGCAGAACCACATCGGCGGAGGCCATATCGGCGTAGGAACCTGGAGGGCCATCCGAGCCGAAAGAAAGCTTGTAGCCGGACACCGCAGAGGCCATGCAGAGGGTGGTGTTGCCATCGTTGTGGGGCGTGCGGAAGCCGAGCTGCACCAGCTTGCCCAGGGTGTAGTACTCCTCGGTAAGGAGCTGTCCGGTGCCGACAACCCCTAGCGAGCCGAGCCCGTGACGGGCCTGGATGCCGGTGATGTTTTCCACCATCGTATCGAGCGCCTCGTCCCAGGAAACTGGCACAAGGACGCCGTTTTTGCGCAGAAGCGGCTGGCGGGCGCGCCCCGGTCCGTCGAGAATGTGGTGCTCGCTCAGGCCTTTGGGGCAAAGCTTGCCGCGGTTAACGGGATGGTCGGGGTTGCCGCGAGCGGCGACGGCCTTGCCATCCTTGACGCCGATCAGCATCCCGCAGCCGACCGAGCAATAGCCGCAGGTGGTTTTGACCCAGGTGTCGGCGAGGCGTGCGGTGGCGACCTTGCCGTAGACGGGATCCTGGGCATAGCTGTATTTCTGCTGCCTGGTATCGATGCCGACAAGGCGTTTGACGCGGGTGAGCAGGCTCATGCGTGCGCTCCCGCAGCGGGGCGCGACCGCACAAACGTGAGCGCCATGCTCAGTGGGACGACCGTGACGAAAAAGAGGTACCGGGACAAGAGCACAGCAGCGAATCCAGCGGCAAGGGCGAGCAAAGGATGCAGGGTCGCCGCGCATACCAGCGTGATCAGAAGCAGGACGACGCTGCCCGCGGTAAACGGGAGGAGCGCGGACCCGGAAAGAAGCGACCATGCTGCGCGGGACTCGAATACGGTGGAGCGATGGAGGCGCCAGGCGCGCAGGGCCTGGTTGACGAGCCACGCGGCGGCGCAGACAAGGCTGAGAGCAAAGGCATGGGTCGGGGCCGCAAAGGCGCTGGTCAACGGGGTCAGAAGAGCGGGGAGAGGGAAAATGGTCGTGAGAGCAGGAAGCAGGTCTGCGAAGGCGGCGGCAAGGAGGCTACCGAGGAACGCGGCCGTGAGCACAAAGTCAGCAGGGGTGTACGGAGTGTTCCAGGCGGGACGTGCCGGTACAAGGTAAATGGCTGCGCTGGCCAGCGTGCCAAGGATGCCAAGGAACGCGGCGGTGAGATGGAGCGCGATCGGCAGCCAGCCGGGCAGCGCAAAGCCGTATTGCCGCGCGGCGGTAACGACTGTGGCAGCGGAGAGAGCGCCAAAGAAAAGAGTGAACAGGAGAACCTCGCGGCTGAGCCAGGAGCGCCGCCACATCTTGAGCGCGCGATACGCGTAGGCTGGACGACCAAGGTGCAGCGTGGAAAGCGTCAGAGCAAGTGCCGTAATGGCGAGCAGACCGGCAAGGCGCAGAGCGTCGAGCGCGTGCCACGCGAGCAGCACCCATAAAGCGCCGGCGACAGCCTGCATCAGCGCCGTCATATAGACCAGGGGGATGTGGGCGTGTTCCCGTTGTAGTTGGCCCAGGTCGATCCGCTGCAGTCCTCTCGATTCCGTGCCGGGGGCGGCCACTTTTGGAAGCGTGATCCGGGTGGTGGACACGGTCTGTTCGGCGGCAGGCATGCCTGGCGAATCCGCCAGCGCGTAGTCCGCGCGCCAACCGGCCATGTTGACCAGTTCGATTTCGATGGCGCCTTCCGGGCAGCTGTGCACACAGGCGGGCTCGAGCCCCTCATCCAGCCGGCCTTTGCACATGTCACACTTGCCCACGACCCCGCGCTCCGGATTGAACTGCGGGACCGAGTATGGGCAATTCCAGACGCAGTAGCTGCACCCGATGCAAGCATCGGCCGAGTGCAAAACGATGCCGGTGACCGGGTCCTTGGTATAGGCATCGACGGGGCAGCCCTTCAGGCAATCTGCGTCCAGGCAATGATTGCAGCCCATGGAAAGGTAGTGCCGCTGAGTTTCTGGGTAGGAGCCGGCTTCAAGCTCGCCGATGCGCCGCCACAGGATGTCCGCGGGATTGTTGTTCTGCTCGTTGCAGGCCACTTCGCAGGACCGGCAGCCGATGCACTTGGTCATGTCGAAGTGGAAGCGGTACTGCTCCCCCGGGCCGGGCCTGCGCTCGGGAAGAAGGCTGGAGACGACCTCCGGGAAGACGATGCCACTCTCGCCGAGCGACAGGCCGGTAAGGCGCACGAGCTCCGGGCTCGTACCTTCCACGGCGCGCTCATGAAGGGGCAGGTTCATCTAGTAAACGTCCCGATGGTAGCGTTTGCTGTCATGGAGGTCCTGCACGTAGGCTTCGGCGTCGGTGTTGCCATGCTGCGCGATCAGGGTGTGCAGCGCTGCGTCGACATCCTTGGCCATGCGGGAGGCATCGCCGCAGACGTAAAGGGTGGCTCCTTGTTGGAGCCAGGCAAAGAACTCTGCGCCGTGCTCGATCATGCGGTCCTGGACGTAAATTTTTTGCGCCTGGTCGCGAGAAAAAGCGGTGTCGAGCCGCGTCAACTTGCCGACAGCCAGCATCTGCTCCAGCTCCTCGCGATACAGGAAGTCCGTGGCGGCGGAGCGATCGCCAAAGAAGAGCCAATTTTTGCCAGTGGCCCCGGTAACGCAGCGTTCGTGCAAAAAACCGCGGAACGGGGCGATACCGGTCCCAGGGCCGATCATGATGACGGGGGTGGCGGAGTCGGTCGGCAGACGAAACTTTTTGTTGTGCTGGATGTAAACGGGCAGCGTTTCCTTTAGCTCGGCGCGGTCTGCAAACAGGGTGGAGCAGACGCCGCCGCGCTCGCGATTGTGGGCGCGATAGCGGACGACGGCGACAGTGGCGTGAACCTCGCCGGCATGAGCCCTGGGGCTCGAAGAGATGGAGTAGAGGCGCGGGGCCAGCCTGGGCAGCAAGTCCGCAAGCTGCTGCGCCGAGGTGACGACGCCGGGGTACTCGGTAAGCAGGTCGATGGGGCCGCGGTCGTAAAGATAGGCGTCGAGATGCGTCTGCTGCTCGGGAAGAAGGAGGTTGTGCAGGGGCTTCAGGTCGCCGGCCCTGGCGTATGCGTCGACGAGCTTGCGGCTGAGGCGCGTGATTTGAAGGAGGTGGGTGAGCGCAGCGGAGAGTGGACGGCTGCCCAACTTCGGGACCTCGACGACCTCTTCCCCGCTCAGATGCGCGGCTTCCAGGAGGTCTGCCACCAGCTTAGGGTCGTTCGAGGGGAGAACGGCGAGCGCGTCGCCGGTTTCGTAGGCGAGGTCGGACCCGGCGAGCGAAAAGCTGAGATGCAGGGTGGTTTTGCTGGATGTTTCCGCAGTCAGGACGCGCTTCTCGACGAGCGACGCGTAAAACGGGTTGTCGCGGTGATAGATGCTTGCCGGGGCAGCCGGCGCGGGCGCGGCCAATGCCGGCGGCGGCGGCGTGGGCGCGGCGGAGGTTTCCAGGCGTGCAAGCAAGGCGGATTTCCAGCGTTCAAACGGCTCGTCCACATCTACGTCCGCGGTCACCACGGGCTCGGCGCGCCTGGCGCCAAGCGCGGCAAGACGCTGATCGAGGTCGACGCCAAACTTGCAGAAATGCTCGTAATGGCTGTCCCCCAGGGCCAGCACGGTGTACTCAAGACGCTCCAGATGCGGTGCGGTCTCGGCGCACAGCGCGTCGAAAAAGCCCTTGGCTCCGTCGGGTGGGTCGCCTTCGCCGTAGGTGCTCGCGATGATCACGGCGCACTCTTCGACCGAAAGCTCGTGGACAGGGTAAGCGTCGAGCGAAGACAGCTTTGCCGTGTGCCCTTTTGCTTTCAGCTCCTTGGCTACCTTTTTCGCCAGGCGCTCGCCCGTCCCGGTCTGCGACGCGTAGAGCACGGCGACGTTACGCGGCTCGAAAGCGGCTTGCGGGCTGATCGCGAGCTCCGGCGCGCAGGAATAAAGCCCTGCCAGGAACCCGTTCAGCCAGGCGCGCTGCGCAGGATTGAAAGGAGCGGAATCCGGGATGAACGGAAGATTGCTCACTGGACTTCCACCTGCGCAAGGGCTCGCAGGTCGTCGACGGAGTGACGGCGAGTGAAGGCGAGAAAAGTCTCCTCTTCGCTTATGCGCCGCTGCTCGAACACGCCCAGCAGTCGTTCCATGACGGGCGGCAGATCGACGAACTTGATTGCCGGGATGAACTCGCGGGCGATTCCCTGATCTGTATCGGAGCCGCCGCCAAGCGACACGACATACCCTTCCTCGCCTTCCACCCTGGTGCCCATCAGCCCGATATCACCGATGTAGTGCTGTGCGCATGAGTTGTTGCAGCCTGTGACGTGCAGGTTGATCGGCTGCGTGAGTTGTGGAAATCGTCCGTCGAGCGTGCGTGCGAGCGCGACGGCGTGAGTCTTGGTGTCACTGGCCGCGTACCGGCAGCCCTGATTTCCTGTGCAGGCGACCGTGCCCGAAAGCACGGGACCAGCCGTAAACTGTAGGCCGGCAGCCAGCAGTGCCTCCCGCAACGGAGCCATGTTGCAGTCCGGGATGTCGGGAAGAATAACATTCTGCCACACAGTGAGCCGAATTTCGCCGGAGCCGAATCGTTCGGCGAGATCGGCTACGGCGTTCATCTGGGCGACGGGCAGGCGGCCCACCGGAACCGACACGCCCACGTAAGACAGCCCCGGTTGAGCCTGCGCGTGGACGCCGATGTGTCCCGCACGATCGATCGCGCCACGCGGTTCGCAGTCCCCGGCGGGCAGACGGAGGAGCGGAAAGGCGAGCAACTTCTCCGTTTCCTCTAGAAACTTAGCCATACCCCAGCGGTCCACGAGGTACTTGAGCCGTGCTTTCTTGCGGTCCGTCCGGTCCCCGTTTTCAGCAAAGACGCGGATCATGGCGGCAGCCACGGCCACCGCTTCGTGCGGCTTCAGGATGACACCGGCGTCGGACGCGAACTGCTTGTGCCCGGTGATGCCGCACAGGACAACGCGAAAATAAATGCCTGGGGGAAGGGTCTTGCCTTCGCCGACGCGCACGGCCTGAAATCCGATGTCGTTGGTATCGGCGACGGTAGAAATGGTGCCGCCGTCGTCGAAAGCCACGTTGAACTTGCGGGGAAGGCCGAACATATCGCGCGAGTTGAGGATGTACTGCGCGAGCGCGTCCGCATGGGGCCGTGCGTCGAGCAGTGAACGGCTGTCGATTCCGCTGAGCGGCGACGCGGTGATATTGCGGATGTTGTCCGCGCCGGAGCCTCGCGAAGTCATGCCCAGCGCTACGATCTTGTTCAGCACGGGAACGAGATGCTTCGGCTGGAACTCGCGGATTTGCACATTGGAGCGAGTCGTCAGGTCGGCCCGCCCGCAGCCCCAGTCCGCCGCCAGTTCCGCCAGGCCGCGCATCTGAGCGGAGGTCATCACGGCTGCTGGAACGCGCATGCGGAGCATAAAGGAATCCTGCGCGGGCGCGACATAGAAGAAGCCGTGAAACTTGAAGCGGTAGGTGTTTTCAGGATCTGGCACCTTGTTTTCCGCGGTGTGCGCAAGCAGCTCATCCCAGGCGTCGAGCGGGTTGCGCTGGTATTTCCAGAGTTCTTCCCGGCAAAGGTCGTCGACCGGCGTGCCATGGAACAGGGCAGCGAGATTTTCAGTTCCGGACTGCGCGTCAGCCGTGATTTTGCCGCTTGCGGTAAGTCCCACGAACGGCGTCCGCTGGGCTGCACCCGCGAAGAAGCCTTCCAGGTACTGCTTCTGCTCGAGCGAAAACGGCTCGCCGCCGGCAAGTCCAGGCGCTGCCGTTGAGGGAAGGGTCACCTGCGAGTTTGGAGCTGCTGGCATAGGGGGCAAGTCCTTGCGAAGCGAGGGGAAGGAGTGCGGATCGAAGCCGTGCAAACGGTTCTGGTGCTCTCCAAAATGGAGAGTCTCGTCGTCGTCGTAGCTCGTCATGGAGCCTGGAAGGGATTGCAAAAGTCGAAGTGCGTGTACGCGAGTTCGATGGTACCGCGAGACAGCCTTGGTCTCTGCGGCACGAGAAAAGGAAGCCCTGCAGCCGACGTTGCGTTGTCGGCCACTTACGTCCAGTGGCGTTAGGATAGCCGTAGTTTGGCCTCAGTGCAAGGGGCCAGGCTTCCCCGTGTCGCTGGACGAGCAGGAGCGAAACCGCTTGCGTCGTGAGCGCGGCACGTGTTACATCTCGGTAAATACTTAGTCTTTTGCGACCCCCTGACTGTGTCGCACTGTCCCTTCTCCGGCTCGCGCAATGCTGCGCTTTGCCGGCGAGGTCCCGTCTATCCGCCGCTTGAGCTTCCGTCCCGCAGCATGGGCCGGTCACCTCGGCCGTGCGCGATCTGATCCGCGCCCACATCACAGGGAGATCGCATGACCCGTCGCGCCATTGCAGTTCCTCGCCTCTCAAACGTCCTTGGCCTTGTCGCCGTCGCAGCAGCAGCAATGGCGTCAGGCACGTCGCTGCATGCTCAGGAGCTTGCGGCCGTCTCCGTCGCGGCCTCACCGGCTTCAAGAAGCGACAGCAACCCCGCGGAAGAGGCAGGGGCGGCGCTGCAGAACGGCCCCACGCCACAGACGACCACCGCTCCAAAGCCTGCGGCCGACAAGCTTCCCTTCGGCTTCATGGGCTCGCCCATGGCCACGGGAACGATCCAGCGCACCTACCCGGTGAGTATCTCGTTTTTGAGCCGCAACCGCGCCAACGCGGTGAACTATTACGATGACGGCAACTACACCAGCACCTACCCCTACGTCGAGCACCTGCTGCGGATCGCCGTTGCGCAGCGCATCGGCAAGTTCGACTGGCTGGCGGAACTGGCGGAAAACACGGTCTTCGATGTGCCCACTACCTCGGTCGATCCCGTCGCCGCACGCGGGCAGCTCTTTCTGGGCGGCAACTACTACACCTCGAATGGCCCCATGAACACGACGCCTTCGGCCGCATCGTTCAAGCAGGGCTGGCTGCGCTATCACGGCCAAGGCCCGGATACCATGCTGCGCATCGGCCGCTTTGAGTTCTTCGACGGCCTGGAAACGACCCCCCAAAATACAACTCTGCTTTGGCTCCAGACCAACCGCATTGCTCAGCGCCTGGTGGGCAATTTCGGCTTTTCCAACGGCCAGCGGTCCTTTGACGGCATCGACGGACACTACGGCAAGGGCACATGGGACATCACCGCCATGGCCGGGCGCGCTACCCAGGGCGTCTTCAACATGAATGCCAACCCTGAGCTCAACGTCGATATCCAGTACCTGGCCTACACGAAGCGGCAATTCAAAGATCACCTGATGTTTCGGGTTTTCGGGCTGGACTACCACGACGGCCGCACCGGAATAACCAAAACGGACAACCGCACCGCCGCCGCGCGCGCTCTTGACCATAAAAACATCCGCATCGGCAGTTACGGCGGGGACGTCATTGGGACGTTGCCGGCCGGACCTGGCGCCTTTGACGGGCTTTTCTGGGGGGTCCTGCAGAGCGGCCAGTGGGGAGTCCTGAACCAGCACTCCGGCGCCTACGCCGTGGAAGGCGGATACCGTTTCAACAAGGTCGCCTCCGGACCATGGGTTCGCGGCGGCGCCTTCCGCTCTACCGGGGACAACAACAACACCGACAACCAGCACAACACCTTCTTTGCCGTGCTGCCCACCCCGCGCATCTACGCCCGCTTCCCTTTCTACAACTCCATCAACAACAAGGACCAGTACCTCCAGCTCATCGACAACCCCAGCAAGCGCTGGGAGCTGCGCAGCGACATGCACTTCTTGCAGCTCACCTCCAACACGGATCTTCTGTACAACGGGGGCGGCGCGTATGACAACAAGGTTTTCGGCATTACCGGCCGCACCGCCAACGGGCACAATAGCCTGGCCTCCATCTTCGACATCAGTTCGGACTATGCGGTCACTCCGTCACTCAGCCTGAACACCTACTATGCCCATTCCTATGGCCGCACGGTCCTCGCGGCGCTCTACCCCGGCAAGCAGGCCAACTATGGCTATTTGGAATTGATTTACAAGTTCGGCATCAAGCAAACGCCGCCAAGGGTCACCGGGAAGTAGAACCCGAAGTATGAGGCGACACGCCAGCAGGAACACGATGGCGCAGCGCAGGCCGGCGAAGCGGATGTTACAAGCACGTATATTTATGCTACGTTAGTGACCACTAGTCCGACATTGAGCGAGCAAATGACCCGTCACGGACGCTTGTCCGCATTGGTCTAGCCGCCCGCCGCCGGCGGGAAGGGAGCGACGATGGCGCACGCCAGCTTTGATGGTCTTCGGGTCCTTTCGCTTGAATCGAGAAGAGCAAAGGAAGTGGAAAAGCTGATCCGCACCTACGGCGGCCAGCCGTTCCTCGTGCCCTTCATGCGCGAGGTCAAGCTCGAGTCTAACCTCGCCGCGCTCGACTTTGCGGACAGGCTGATGCGCGGCGAGGTGGACGTGGTCATCTTCATGACAGGCGTCGGCGTGCGGGCTTTGCTGGAGATTGTTGAAACACGCTATCCGCGAAGCGAATTCATCGCTGCGCTCGGCAAGACCAAAATCGTCACGCGGGGTTCGAAACCGGAAGCCGCCTTGCGCGACCTGAAGCTGCGTTCTGTAGCGACCGCGGCAGAACCCACTACCTGGCACGAGCTGATGACTGCGCTGCGGTCGTACTTCGGCGAATCGCTAAGCCGCCAGCGCGTCGCCCTGCAGGAATACGGCGCTTCCAACCCCGAACTGCTTGCGGAGTTGACCGAGCAAAGCGCGTCTGTGCTGAAAGTGCCGGTTTACCAGTGGGCGCTGCCCTACGATCTGCAGCCTCTGCGCGAATGCGTGCATGGAATCGCGCATGCAAGCATCGATGTCGTCCTGTTTACCACCGCCGTGCAGGTCATTCACCTTATGCTGATCGCGCAGGAGATGGACCAGGTTCCCGCTGTGATGGCAGGCCTGCGATCCGTCGTTGTCGTATCGGTCGGGCCTACGACTACGGCGGAGCTGCTGCATTACGGCATCACACCGGACTTCGAACCGTCTCGGCCGAAGATGGGTTTCCTGATCAACGAGGCGGCCCAGTACTCCGCGCAGGTGCTGCAAGCGAAGCGGGAGCGAGCCGCGCTTCCGCCACCCACCGAGGACCTCGCCGGGCTTCCAGCAGACGAGTTGGCACGGTTGTCCCACACCGCCCAATCCAGCCTGAACGTCCGTCGTGTCGCAGCATCCACGCCCACCATGGCCGGCTTCAGCGATGGCCTGAGCCCGTTCAATTTCCTGCACGAGATCACGAGCCGCCTTGCCGCAGCGGACCCGCTGCATACCGTGCTGGACCGCATCCTTGAGTTTGTCACCACCATGATTCCCTGCGACTCCTGTTTTATTTACACCCTCGAAGGAGAAAAACTGCTGCTGCGCGCATCGCGCAACCCCCATGCGGATCTGGTCGATTCGCTTGGCATCAAAATGGGCCAGGGCATCACCGGCTGGGTGGCCGAACACAGAGAACCGGTCGCGATTGCTTCCGGCGCTTCCCAGGACCCACGCTTTGCGCCCTTCAAAAACCTGCCTGAGGACACCTTTGAAGCGATGCTTTGTACCCCGATCGTTTGCGCAACCCGTGTCGTGGGCGTCATTACCCTGCAACATCAACAGTCGTACAGTCACAGCAACGTAGAAGTGCGGTTGCTGTCCTTGATCGGTCACCTTGTGGGTGCCGAGATTGAACGGGCGCGCCTTGACAGCGAAAATCTTCAATTGGCAGACCGGCTCGAGACCAGAAAGGCGATCGACCGGGCGAAGGGTTTGCTGCAACGAGACCTGAATCTTTCTGAAAGCGATGCCTATCGCGTGATGCAGCGAGAAAGCCGCCAAAGGCGAAAGACGATGCGCGAAATAGCAGAAGCGCTCCTGTTGAACGAAGAGATCAAACGCACAACAAGCGGCGCACGCGCCCGAACACTTCCGACGACGGTCCCCGACTCGACTCCTCATTGATCGCTCAAACGGGCCCCGAAAAGTAGGGCGGGTAACAGCGGAACCTGTGCTTGCGTTCCCCTCGCGCTTGATGACGAACCAACGGAGTCCTTTTTCGGAGTGGGGGATGTCGTAGCGGCAGGACCACCGCACTGCCCACAGGAGGATCTCATCTTCAATCGGACGCCACTTGAACTCTGATATAACCAGCTCCGCTCGTGTTCAGCCCATCCTCACGCAGTTACCGGAACTTGACCACAGAGCCGTTTTGCAGGCCGTATAGGCCGACCCTACACTTAGCTCCTACTGAGGTTTCTTTCAAGGTTGTGTACATGCGTGTCTAGAAACTCTTGGTATCGCAGTCGCCGGCTTTTCATTATTGGCGCAGTTGCGGTTGCGATATTTTTCTTTGCCTCGTCTCGGAATGAAAGTAGCAAATTTGTGTCTTTTAAAGGTTCGGCGTCGAGATGGTTGTGCGATCTTCATGTTTAAGTCGCATCGTGGTTCGTTCATAAACATGCGTGCATAGAGTGGCTAAGCGGGCCATCTATCGTTTGCTTGAAAAAGGCGATTCGAGGTGTTCTCTTCATAAGGAAGGTGCTCTGGACGCCAGAGGATTTCCATGAATGCACCCCAGGGTGTCTTGAAGTACCAAATCCTTTCACCCTTTTTTACGTCACCTTTGGCTTCTAAAGGACCTGCGAGGAGTTCCGCTCCGTGCTGCTTCAGGGATGCCGCCGCAGCCTCGATGTCATCGACGAAAAACGCAATATGGGTCGCACCGAAATCGATGTTGCTTGGCATGGTTTGCTGCTGCTGGACGGCATCGAAGGCCATCAGTTCCACATTTACATTGGGTCCGAGCCGAAGCATGGCAATGTGGATGCTCTTGATTGGAACGCCGGTGGGAGTCTCATGGAAAGGCCCAACTTGCCAAAGCAGTTGCGCTCCAAGGGCGTCTTCAAAGAATTGGATGGCTGCGCTCAAGTTGGGGACGGTGATGCCGATATGGTCGACGTGCCGAGCAGAAACGATTCCCTTTTGCATTTAACTTCTCCTTTGTAGTAGTTAGCGAACGACCGTTTTGAACCACATGTAACCGCTCTCGCCCAGCACCATACCGAGCAATCCAAGCAAAGCAACGATGGGTGGCGCAGGGCTTTTTACCCGGAACAAGGCGTACAGCACGCCTACTGCGCACCCCAAAACGAAGGAAAACAGGTAGGCTTTCACAGTGCGGCAGCCTCCACACGGTGCAAGAACTCGATCAGGCGACTGGAGACCACCTCCGGTTGCTCCTCCATGACGTAGTGGCCGCAATCCTCGATTTCGCCACCTTCGACATGGATTGCGAGCGACTCCATCGACAGGCGTAAACGATCTCCCACGCCGCTTTTTCCGCCCAGGGCAAGCACGGGCATTTGCAGCTTGGTTTTGCTGAACTCGATATTTTGAGACGCGCTCTTGGCGGCGGCGCGATAGTAGGCGAAGCCTCGACTCATTGCGCCCGGCCTGGAGTAGCACTCGACGTAGCGGGCGCGCTTGGCTTGGGAGAGCCGCTCCGGATGTTGCGCCTTATGCTGGAAGAGCCACTCGAAAAGCTGCCGCTCGCGGCCTTGGGTCAGCATTTCAGGCAAGTCGGGCAGCGTGTTGAAGGAAAACTGCCAAAGTTTGACGTTGACCTCGGGCGGAAGAGGAAAACTCAGCGGTGGGGCCAGGCCGGGAAGTGCGGAATCGAGCAGGGTCAGGCTACGGATGCGTTCGGGAAACTGCGCGGCCCAGGCGTAGGCGATCCAGGCTCCGACATCATGGCTGACGAGGTGGATCGGTTGCGGCGTGCATGAACGTAGAGCGTCCTCAAGCTGCTTACTGATGCTGCCGGTGTCGTAGCCGCCGGTGGACTCGGAAGATTCGCCCAATCCGGGAGGGTCGATCGCCAGCACAGAATGCCGCTCGGCAAGAGTTGGCAGCACCTCGCTATAGGCTTCCGCGGTTTCGGGCCAGCCGGGCAACAGCACCACCGGCGAACCCGAACCTGCCGTGAGAGCATGAACGCCCTTGCCGAGAGTTGAGGCTTGTACGGTTTGCATCATCCTGTGCCATCTCTTTCATTCGTTGACTTACGTGTTTAGTTGCCGCTGCCGATACCGGGATGTCGGCCCGGTATCCATTGCATGCGCAAAACCAACTTGTTGCCCTGGGGGGAGTTTAGGGCATCGATCTCGTGGTAACCGTTGATATAAAAGAGATATTGCCCACGATCCCAGACCAGGCCTGGGCCGATGGAACCAACCTGCTCCGGTGATGCTTTGAGGTTTACGCCGTTCACTTTCGGATCGGTGATCTGCTTCAGGAAATATCCGTTGGCTCCGAGCCAGATCCCATGCGACAGCCTATACGCGACGGTTGCATTGAAGTGAATGGCTTGGCCGGCCTGGGTTGAACGAGCATTGGTTTGGATGGCAGGTGAGTTGTTCGCACCGTTGTAAAGGTAATGGGTGCGCCAGCTTGTCTCGATCCTATGCGTCGGAAAGAAGGTAAAAGCATAGTACGGATGCACCGTGAAAGCATGGCTGCTCAGGCTGGTGGCTAGATGCTGGCGGTACTCTCCGATGGGAACTTCGAAGTCAAGAACAAAGCGCTGATTCAGAAGCGTGGAGCCGATCTTCTTCTGCTTCCATTGCAGAACAAGCGGTGAAACCGTAAGGTCGCCAAAGCCGCCCACAACTCCAGGCTCGCCTGCATTGACGTGAGCGGCGACAAGAATAGCTTCGGTGCCATACCAAGCCCCGAACAGGTGATGCTTGGTAAGATCGACACCATGGGTCAAGCCGCTGATGCTGTTGACAGCGGGCGCACTGCGGACGGTATGACCCAGGCTATCCGTGGTGCTGCCGCTATGATGCGCATCGCCAATCTGCTCCAGTAGGAGACCTGGGCCGCCGAGAGCATCGAGAAAACTCGTGTCGCCGAGATTGACCGTAGGCTCGGCCGAATGCATCTGCGCATGGCCTGCGCTCCACGCCGGCAGCAAGGCCAAGAGAATGTGTTGGAGCGTTCGTGTCATGACAGGACCGGCACTCGACGGCTGAGTACCTGCTGACGCAATCGATCGATGCCAGCAGCGATGAACGCAAGGCTGTCCTCATCTTGAAATTGTCCGTCGATTATTTTGCGATCCACGGACGGAATGACGATCTCTCGCGTCGAAATCACATCAGCTTGCATGGAAGCCAGCGTCTCGCGGAGTTGGTACTGAGCGCGAACGCCGCCGGTAAATGCCGTAGCCGAGCTGAGGATCAGAACAGGCTTCGCTCGAAAGCAGGACTCAAAAGCTGGCCGAGACGCCCAGTCGAGAGCATTCTTAAGGACGCCGGGTAAGCCGTGGTTATATTCCGGCGTCGCGATCAGGACGGCATCGGAAGCGGCTATCAAGCTTCGGAGGGCTGCGATCGCCGGCAAACCCGGTTTGCAATCCTGATCTTCGTTGTAGAGAGGAATCGTCTCAAGCGTCATAAGCTGCAGTTCTGTACCGAGAGTGAGCCGAGCTTGCACCGCGCGGAGGATGGCGGTGCTGAAGGAAGCTGCTCTGAGACTGCCCGAGATACCTAAGAGCCGAACTGTTTCCGTCTGCTCAGTCATGTTCCTGCCTCTAGTCAAGGGCTGCCTTGCTCTATCTCCAACCGTACGCGCGGCTTGTTTATCCGTCCAACGAAACATTTGCATAACAGTTATCCTTAACAAGGATGAATGGAGATTCTCAATAATGGAGTTACGCCATCTAGTTCACTTCATCGCGCTTGCTGAGACGAAGCAGTTCACCGCAGCGGCGAGACGCGTGAACGTGGTGCAATCGGGCCTTTCGGTGACGATTAAGGAGTTGGAAGAGGAGATCGGCGCCAAGCTGGTGAACAGAACCACGAGAAGCGTGGCGCTGACCGAAGCGGGAGAATGCTTTCTGGAGTATGCGCGATCGAGTCTTAGCTCACTTCACGAGGGAATCGTGGCCGTGAGATCGCAGGATGGCATTGTGCGCGGACGGCTAAAGATCGGAATACTCCAAAGCTTGACGCCATACGTCGATCTCCCAGCGGTGTTGCAACGCTTTCGCGCGAAGTATCCGCAGGTGGAGTTTGCCGTACGTGCGGTGGACACGGATGAGGTTCCTGCCTTGGTGCGTTCCCGTGAGGTGGATCTGAGTTTTCAAGCTGTCGGGCAGAGGACGACTCCGGAAGGGCTGGAGACAATCCCCTTTGCACATGACGTTCTCGTCGCCGTCTGCTCGAAGCGGTCTGATCTTGCGACGAGACGGAGCGTGAAGCTGGAATCGATCAGCACAGAAGAATTCGTCGATTTGGTTGCAAAGCGGGCCTTGAGGGCAATGCTGGATCATGTGTTTCTGGAGAGAGGCCTGAAACGGTCCAGCACTTATGAAGTGAGCGATGTGGAAACGCTGCTGCAGTTCGTGTCTTGCGGTCTGGGCGTGGCCATAGTGCCTGCCGCTCTTGTCAGGACTTCAAGATATGCGAGTCAACTGCATATTCTGAAAATCAGGCAGGCAGGCCCTGCCATGCCGAAGTGGCGGATTGCGATTGTCGTCCGTGCACAAAAACGCCAACCGCACGAAAAAACCATCGCTCAATTATTTCTTGAAACCCTCTCGGAAATGCAAAAGAAGGCCTAGCGTCCGATTTTTCAAGGAATCTCTGGGGGGAAGTCACCCCGCACAATTCCGGCATGGCTGCTAAGGAACCAGTGAGCTACGGATGGCTCTGTTGCCAAGTCAGCGTTGAAGAAAGCCCGCCCCATAGCTTTGAAGGTCACAGGTTTGTGGTTACATCGAACAAAAAGCAGCACTCTCGGCGATGCCGCCTCTTCTCCTGGCACTTTGGCGAGAGCAGCATCCAAAGGCTCACGAGCAAGTGCAGCTTGACTTCACATCGACAACACCCGCGGCGAAACGCGTTTCTCTCTCTTCGAACGAGCGCATGAAGTGGGCTAGTTGCTATGCCTGAAATGAACCTAACCTGCCGTTTATGCACAATCCGTGGTTGCTGTTCGGTTGCCGGTTCAATATATAGTGGTTGTATTCCACGGTCGCTCCTTCGCGGGAGCGTGAAAAGGGAATCCGGTGAGAATCCGGAACTGCCCCGCAGCGGTAAGCAGATACGAACGCCACGACGACACTGGGGCCTAGCCTTGGGAAGTCCGGCAAGTAGGTTGGAATCTGCAAAGTCCGAAGACCTGCCATGGAAATATTCGCTCACGCCTCCGAGGGGAGGCGAGGTGACAGTGCAGTCTCCCCTTGCCGAAGGGGCCGACTTGTCATTGTCTTCTCGCATCGCTTCAGGGGCCAAGGAGAACTACATGGCCGCCTACGCTGTTGCTCCAGTTCCAGCTTCACTCATCCCTCCTGTAGACCAGATGCCGCAACAAAGCTTGGCAACGCTGCACATCGTTCGGCGCAACGGTACGCTTTCACCGTTCGATCCAAGCAAGATCTCAGTGGCAATCAGTAAAGCGTTTGTTGCCGTGGAAGGAACCGGGGCGGAGGCTTCGCAGCGCATCCATGCTGTAGTTGAGTCGCTAACGGCACAGATCGCCGGGGCGCTGTTGCGTCGGCATCAGGGATCACAGCATATCTCGATTGAAGATGTGCAGGATCAGGTGGAGCTGGCACTGATGCGCTCCGGCGAACACAAGGTGGCGCGGGCTTATGTGTTGTACCGCGAAGAGCGTGCGCAAATGCGCCGGACGCAGGAGGCGGGACCACATGCAACCCGTCTGAAGTACAGCGTGAAATTGCCTAATGGGGCGACGGAGCCATTAGACGAGGTGGCAATTCTGGCAGCGATCACGGAAGCCTGCCGAGGGCTCGATGGCGTCTCGGTCGAGGAGGTAATGGCCGAGGTTCGCCGCAATGTGTACGACGGAATTCAACTGCATGAACTGGGTCTTGCGCAGACAATGGCGGCGCGAACACTGGTTGAGAGAGACCCTGGTTACGCTTTTGTGAGCGCCCGGCTGCTGTTGAACAATCTTCGTGTCGAAGCGATCAGGTTTGTGATGCCTTCAAATGCGGTGACCACGCAAGCGAGTGACGGCGTGACGTACGCGGAATACTTTCCGGAGTATGTTCGGCGGGCCATTGACGTTGGTTTCCTCGATAAGGAACTGGCGAGCTTTGATATTGCCCGGCTCGGGGCGGCTCTAAGACATGAGCGGGATGGGTTGTTCCAGTTCCTGGGGCTACAGACGCTCTACGATCGGTACTTTTTGCAAAAAGATGGAGTGCGGTTCGAACTCCCGCAGGCCTTCTTTATGCGGGTGGCGATGGGGCTTGCGGTGCGGGAGATCGACCGCGACGCGAAGGCAATCGAGTTCTATGAGCTGCTATCGTCTTTCGACTTTATGTGCTCAACGCCGACTCTGTTCAATGCGGGAACGCTGCGTCCGCAGCTCTCCTCTTGCTTCCTGACCACGGTGGACGACCATCTCGATGGCATCTTCAAAGCGATCAAAGACAATGCACTCCTGGCAAAATACTCTGGCGGGCTGGGGAACGACTGGACTTCGGTGCGGGGACTTGGGGCACACATCGGCGGCACCAACGGTCAGTCGCAGGGGATTGTCCCGTTCTTGAAGGTGGCGAACGATACGGCAATCGCAGTGAACCAGGGTGGCAAACGCAAGGGAGCGGTTTGCGCGTATCTGGAGACGTGGCATATCGATGTAGAGGAGTTTCTGGACCTTCGTAAGAACACGGGCGATGAGCGGCGGCGGACACACGACATGAACACCGCAAACTGGGTGCCGGACCTGTTTCTGGAGCGAGTGGAGGCGGACGGCCCGTGGACGTTATTTTCTCCAGACGAAACGACGGACCTGCACGACCTTTACGGCAAGCCATTTGCGGAACGGTACACGCACTACGAGGCAAAGGCTGCTCAAGGCGAAATGAAGGTGACCAAGACGGTGCGGGCACTGGACCTGTGGCGAAAGATGCTTTCGATGTTGTTCGAAACGGGGCATCCGTGGATCACGTTCAAGGATGCTTGCAACCTGCGCTCGCCGCAGCAGCACATGGGTGTGGTCCACTCGTCCAATCTGTGCACTGAAATCACGCTGAATACCAACATGCGCGAGGTTGCGGTATGCAACCTGGGCTCGGTGAATCTAGCCAATCACGTGACGCCTGACGGTCTGGACACGGAGCGCCTGGGGCGCACGGTGAAGACAGCGATGCGGATGCTCGACAACGTGATCGACATCAACTACTACACGATTCCAGAGGCGCGCTACTCCAATCTCCGGCATCGACCGGTTGGGCTCGGTTTGATGGGATATCAGGACGCGCTCTATACGCTGAAGATTCCATTCGCCTCAGAGGCAGCGGTACGCTTTGCTGATACGAGCATGGAGCAACTGAGCTTCATGACAATTTCGGCTTCGGTCGATCTTGCGGCGGAGCGTGGGAGGTATGCGAGTTTCGATGGTTCCTTGTGGAGCAAAGGAATCCTTCCGTTGGACTCAGTCGACTTGCTGCAGCAGCACCGGTCGCACACGCTGGAGTTGAACCGCTCGTCGATGCTGGATTGGACGGGGCTGCGACAACGCGTGATGACGACTGGAATGCGCAACTCGAACACGATGGCAATTGCGCCCACCGCGACGATCTCGAACATCTGCGGAGTGACGCAGTCCATAGAGCCGACCTATCAGAACCTCTTTGTCAAGTCCAATATGAGCGGGGATTTTACGGTCGTGAATGCCTCGTTGGTTCGAGACCTGAAGGCTCACGGGCTTTGGGACGAAGTGATGATCTCGGACCTCAAGTATTTCGATGGCTCGCTCGGTTCAATTGAACGCGTTCCAGATGAGTTGAAGAAGCTGTATGCGACGAGCTTCGAAATAGAACCGACGTGGCTGATTCAATCGGCCGCTTGCCGCCAAAAGTGGATCGACCAGGCGCAATCGCTCAACCTCTATCTCTCGGAGCCGAATGGCCGGAAGCTCGATGCGCTGTATCGCGAGGCCTGGCACTCGGGTTTGAAAACGACTTACTATCTGCGGTCGCGGTCGGCGACGCATGTGGAGAAGTCGACCATGCGAAGGACGGATGGAAAACTGAATGCCGTCACCATGACGCCTGTCGCATCAAAACAATGTGCGATCGACGATCCGACGTGTGAAGCTTGCCAGTAGCGATTCTTTTGGAGGATGTTATGCCTGTACTCGATTGGACTGAACCGGCGGAGGCGCCGGTGATGCTTGTGTTGACGCAGCCTTCGGCTGCCGACTTCGCCGGACCGGAACCTACGGGACTTGGCACGATTGAACGCGGCGGTGCGCGTGTTCATGTGGACGATAAAGCAATGATCAATTGCCGGGCAGATGTGAATCAACTTCTGCCGCTGAAATACACGTGGGCCTGGGAGAAGTATCTTTCCGGATGCAATAACCACTGGATGCCGACCGAGATTTCCATGCAGGCGGATATCGCTCTTTGGAAATCACCCAACGGCCTGACTGCGGATGAGCGCAGAGCGATTAAACGGAATCTTGGTTTTTTCGCGGCTTCCGAGTCGTTGGTGGCAAACAATATCGTACTTGCCATCTATAGGCACCTTACAAACCCCGAGTGCCGCCAGTACCTGCTGCGCCAAGCATTCGAGGAGGCGGTACATACCCATACGTTTCAGTACATCGTGGAGTCGCTTGGGCTCGATGAAGGCGAGTTGTTCAACATGTATCGTGAGGTGCCGTCGATCACGGGAAAGGCCTCTTGGGCGATCAAATATACGCAGAGTTTGAGCGATCCGCGCTTTGAGACCGGGACGACCGCGAGCGACCAGGCGTTTTTGCGGGACCTGATCGCTTTCTACGTGGTGTTCGAGGGGATGTGGTTTTACACGGGCTTTGCACAGATTCTTTCGCTGGGCCGCCGCAACAAGATGGTTGGCATTGCTGAGCAGTATCAATATATCTTGCGAGACGAGTCGATTCACCTGAACTTTGGCATCGACGTGATCAACCAAATCAAGAATGAGAATCCGCACCTATGGACGCCGGCGTTTCAGGATGAGGTGAGCGGGATGATCCGGTCGGCGGCAGAGTTGGAAGCGTCCTACGGACGGGACACAATGCCGAATGGGTTCCTGGGCTTGAGCGCTTCGCTCTGTGAGCAATATATGCATTTCATTGCGAACAGACGATGTGGGCAGATTGGTCTTGATCCGGTCTTTCAGCTTACAGAAAACCCCTTTCCTTGGATGTCTGAAGCTATGGACCTGAAGAAGGAAAAGAACTTCTTCGAAACGAGGGTAATCGAGTATCAGAACGGCGGTTCCTTGGGTTGGGATTAGTAAACCTTCTGCCCGAAGAACTAAGATAAGGCTGTGCAGGTCAGGCCGCTTCTGCGGCTTGTCAAATGGGGAAGTCGGTGCGACTCCGACGCTGTCCCGCAACGGTGATGGGTTTTCAGCCCAAAGTCCGAGAGCCAGCCTGCCGCCACCACCATGGAAGCGCATTCCGCTGACCGTGGGTGCGCTGAGGCCTGCCGCTCTCGTGGATTGGAACGGTGACCATTGCAAGCTGCCGCGCTCTATGCGCGTTGCAGCTTGCCTGCGTATGGGTGGTTCTCGTTTTCAAGGAGAGAACCAAGATGCCAGTAGCCGCAGGCAGTACATCCCCGAAATTAAAGACCGCCAATTTGGGCTTCCCACGCATGGGCAGACAGCGTGAGTTGAAGTTTGCGCTAGAAGGCTTCTGGTCCGGCAAACGGACGGAGGCGGAACTTCTGGAAACCGCGAAGACGCTTCGCGCCGAGCACTGGAAGCTGCAGCAAGCGGCAGGGATCGATTTCATTCCCTCGAACGACTTCTCGTTCTACGACCAGGTTCTTGACATGCTCGTCTTGCTGGGGGCTACGCCAGAACGCTTCGGCTCAGGTTTCGTCACACCGGAGCGCTATTTCGCGATGGCTCGCAACAGCAAGGAACAGACCGCGATGGAGATGACGAAGTGGTTCGACACCAACTACCACTATTTGGTTCCCGAATGGAGCGCAGGTCTCGGATTTGGCGTGGACACCACGAAGCTACTGCGGGAACTGAGAGAAGCACGCGACCTCGGCACCGAGACACGTCCGGTTCTCATCGGGCCATTGACGATGCTTCAGCTTGGCAAGGGCGTCGACGGCTTCGATCCGTTCCAACTCGGGGACAAACTCATCTCGGCTTACAAGGAAGTTCTGGGAACTCTTGCACAGCAAAACGTCACATGGGTACAGATCGACGAGCCGGTTCTCGCAACGGACCTTCCCAAGCACGCTATCGACTTTTTCCGCAGAGCCTATGCCGAACTGGCCGGTAGCCCGGTCAAGCTGATGCTGACGACCTACTTCGACCGGCTCGGGGACAACCTCCACGCCGCGATAGAGGCCAGGACAGCAGGTCTTCACATCGACCTTGTAAGGGCACCGAAGCAACTGGAATCCGTACTGGCCGCGCTCTCGCCCGAGCAGATACTGAGTGTCGGGTGTGTGGAAGGGCGGAACATCTGGCTGACGGACTTCTCCGTTGCAGAGAGTCTGATCTCGCAAGCTGTTGAAACGCTCGGGGCAGAACGGGTGATCGTTGCACCGTCGTGCTCGCTTTTGCATGTGCCGCACGATCTCAAGGCGGAGACGAAGCTGCCAAAGCGGGTGAAAGGCTGGCTGCGCTTTGCGGAAGAGAAGCTGAGCGAGTTGGTGGCGCTGGCGTCCTCCGATAAAGAAGAAGCATCCGCGAACGCGGCTGCCCTCGCAGATCGTGCCGGCGCGGAGTCTTCCACCAACGGTTCGGTTCGAGCCAAGCTAACAGCTCTTACCGAATCGGACTTCACCCGCAAGTCGCCCTACAGCGAGCGGACTACCGTCCAGCGAGCAGAGCTCGGATTGCCTCTGTTTCCGACGACGACCATCGGCTCGTTTCCGCAGACAGCGGAGGTCCGTAAGCACCGTGCCGCGCACAAAAATGGACACGAATCAACGGATGCGTACGAGGCGTTTCTCCGCGAGGCGACCGAGAGCTGCATTCGCAAGCAGGAAGAGATCGGGCTCGATGTGTTGGTGCATGGCGAATTCGAGCGTAACGATATGGTGGAGTACTTCGCTGCATTTCTGGAGGGATTCACGTTCACCGAGAACGGCTGGGTGCAAAGCTACGGCTCACGTTGCGTCAAGCCTCCCGTCATCTTCGGCGATGTTTCCCGTCCGGAGCCGATGACGGTGAAGTGGACGGACTATGCCCGCTCCCTCACTTCGCGGCCAATGAAGGGTATGCTGACTGGACCGATCACGATCCTGCAGTGGTCCTTTGTCCGGAATGACATCCCCCGGAGCCAGACCGCCTGGCAAATTGGCCTGGCGCTGCGCGAGGAGGTCACGGACCTTGAAGCTGCTGGCATACGCATCATCCAAGTGGATGAACCAGCTCTCCGCGAAGGATTGCCGCTTCGTGTCGTTGATTGGGAAGAGTACCTCGACTGGGCGGTGAAGGCGTTCCGTCTGGCGACGAGCGCGGTGGAAGATAAAACGCAAATTCATACCCATATGTGCTACTGCGAGTTTGAGGACGTGCTGCCTTCCATCGCTGCGCTTGACGCCGATGTAATCTCTATGGAGTCCGCACGATCCAAAATGGAGCTGCTGGACGCCTTCAAGGCGCATGGTTACCCCAACGAGATCGGACCTGGCGTCTTCGACATCCATTCACCACGGGTGCCGTCTACGGATGAGATGCGCGGGCTGCTCGGCTTAGCGATGAACGTCCTGAAGCCAGAACAGATCTGGGTCAATCCGGACTGCGGCCTGAAGACGCGTGGCTGGCCGGAGACGGTAGAAGCGCTTACGAATATGTGCGCGGCGGCCGTCGACGCACGCTCTACATTCAACACTTAGAACTGTGAGCGGGATAGAGAACAGCCTGTCCCGCTCATAGTAAGGCAAGCATGGCAGGTTGGTTCCGGTTGCCGAAGAGAGTTGACATCAGGTCGTTGATACGCGACCCGGACTGCCCTCTTTTCTTTCTGCTTGCGGACTTAACTGAGGCGCAAGTAGTACCTCAGTTCTGCCTGTGGTGCTGTCATTTCCGGAACAGCGCATCGTTTCACTTTTCTGCTTTGCGGCGCTGAAGTCGGCATCGAGGGATACACGTGGCACAATAACCGGCACACGTTCTGCTCCTGGCTAGCGATCGCCGGTACCCCGTTGCGTTCCATCCAGGAGCTCGCCGGACACAAGACTATCTCGATGAGCGCTCGGTACCCCCACCTATCGCCAGACTACAAGGTGGGCGAGATAGAAAAGCTGGTGAACGCCGGGAAGCCGAAGGTGGTATCCATCCGAAGTGCCACTAAAACTGCCAAGTAGCCTTTTGGCTGAGCCTATTTAGGCTGCGCGGAAACTTAGTCTCGATCAATGTTTATGCTGGTGCCCGGAGGGGGACTTGAACCCCCACGACCGTTTCTGGTCTGCGGATTTTAAGTCCGCTGTGTCTGCCGATTTCACCATCCGGGCCGAATCTGGCCGCATCTGTGCTGCCTTGATCCTACTGTACGCGGCTGATCGTGGGGGCATAGAGCATCCGATACATCTCGCGGTTGCGCAGAATGGCTTGTACGTATTCGCGCGTTTCAGTATACGGAATGGACTCGACAAACTCGGGCAAGTCTTTGTATTCGCCGGCCGCCATCCACTGCCGGACAGGCACATCTCCCGCATTGTAGGCAGCCAGCGCGTACTCCGGCTGGCCGCCAAAGCGGTCGAGCACCTGCCGCAGGTTGCGTGTGCCAAGCTGCAGGTTTATAGAAGGATTGAGCAGTTCGCTCGCCTGGAAACCTTTTACTCCCTCTCGCTTCGCGTTCTCCTTGCCGACCGAGGGAAGCAGTTGCATCAAGCCGTAGGCGTGCGCGGGGCTCACGGCACCGGGGTTGAACTCCGACTCCTGCCGGATGAGCGAAGCGACCAGGTAGGGATCAAGGCTGTTCCGTTCGGCGTCGCTGACCAGATCGCCCCAGTAGGGTTGGGGGAACATCAGCTTCCAATACTCGGTCGGCACCTCTCTGGCAGGAATGGAAAAGAAGGAGATACCGGAGTGCTTCATGGACTGAAGCGCGCGCGTGTACTCGCCATAAGAGGCATAGATCTGTGCCTGGGCCAGAGCGCCCCACTGGCCGGCACCGGCACCAAGGGCGATCTCCGGCCCAATGTACTCATTTAAAGCGGCATTGGCGAGCAGCTTGGCCTTGATGACGTGCGGATCGCTTTGCGGCACCGCGTCGATCAACTCCGGTACGTTCAGCTTGCGGACCGAAGCCAAAACTACTGCCGGAGCCACTGCCGAAGCCTGGGTCGACAGGATCGCCAGACGCCTGCGGGCAAGGTCTCCGTAGTAGAAGTTGGTGTAGTTCGCGTTGAGGGCGCGATAGTAGTTCACCGCCTGCCCCAGGTCGTGTTCCTCATCTTCGAGGATGCGCCCACGCCAGTAAAGAGCGCTTGAAGCCTCTACCCCGGCCCCATAACGGACAATCTGCTCATCCATCCACTTTGCGGAGTCCGCGTAACGACGCAGGCGATAGTACATCCACGCCACGCGCCAATGCGCAGAGGGCGCGTAGACACTTGTGGGAAAGTGCTCGACCAGCAGCTTGTAGTGATAGATGGCCTGGTCAGTATCGTGGGTCAGCAGATACATGTTGCCGCCGGAGTAAAGCGCCTCCTCCAGCCAACGACTCTGCGGATAGCGGCTCAGCATCTCCGTGAGAATCGCGTCGTGACTGGCACGATCCTTTTCGGTCCGTGAGATTTCGGCGAGTAGATACATCTTTAGCGCGGCGGTATCGTCGCCTGTGGTGGGAAGCTTCTCGGCATCATGTCGGCTGAGGCGCTTGAGCTTCAGATCGCAGACCGCCGTGTAGAGCGCCAGTCCGTCGCGGTCCGCCTCGCTCAGGCTTGGGTCATTGCGAACCGCGTTGTACTCGGTTAGCGCATCGTTGTAGCGCTTGGCGTTGAAGAGCTGGTCGGCATGCAGTTTGCGCTCCGCAGCACTTGGCGGCGTGCCTAGGATGCTCAACTGCACCTGCGCTTGGCTAGCTTCAAAGCTGAGCGGCTGGTTTGTGTAGATGGAGCGGAAGAGCGCCGAGGCTTTTCCATTCTCGCCAGCCATCTGGTAGGCACGGGCAAGCGCGAGTTTAAAGTCGGAGTGCTCCGCCTCTGGAGTCCCGAGCATGGGTTCGAGTACCTTGACTGCGCCGGCTCCGTCCTTCTGCTGCACCAGCGCGTTGGACAGCAGCAGCGGCGCACTTACCTCGAAGACGCTGTCCGGGTGGCGATCAGAGAAGTGATCGAGCAGTGGAACTACCTCGGAGGAGCGCCCGGCGCCGATCAGTGCCTGCGCCCCAAGGAAGTCGGAGTAGTCGCTCAGGGCATCGCCGGTTCCGCCCGCCCGCCGATACGCGTCTACGGCGTCGGAGTAGCGGTGGTCGAGCGCGTAAGCATGCCCGAGCGCAAGATAGGCAGTCGCGGCGGTCACTCCAGGATGCGCTGAAGCGTAACTGGAAACTCCCGCAAAACTGGCAGAGGAACGGGTCGAGGCTAGCTGCTGAGCCATAGGCCGCAGCTGCGCAGTCGCGACGAAAGCGCTATTGAGCCGAACAACTCGCTCGGTGGCCGCGGCACGTGCCTGAGATTCGGCACGGCTAGTATGCTTGCCGGCCAGCTTTCCCTTGCTAGCCCTTGCTGATACCTTGGCGGTCTTATGCGACGTAGTCAGTGATCGTGGAGCCGCCTTCGGCGATTTCGTCTTCGGCGGCTTAGCCGTCTCCAGGGCAGAGCCTAAGCCTGCGCTAAGGCTTATTGCCAAGGAGAACAGCGCCGACCATCGAATTGTATGCAGAATTCGCACCTAACTCTCTCTCCGGGCGATCCGTACCCTTGCGTTTACTCTACCTGCCGGCAAGGAGCTACGCGGGCCATTCTGGATCTGGCGGGTGCGGTGAATCAAGGGAATACATGCTCCCGGCCAACCCTGGACTCATTCGACCGACTTTATGCTGCTCCCTGCCACCTCTAGATTTAGACGCGTACAAAGCGGAACCGCTCGGGCAAGCTCCTTCGCGTTGCTCCCGTCATCATTGACGTTTACTATCAAGCTTAGGTGCGGGGAAATCCCCCAATCGCGTCGGGCAGCATCGCAGAAGTTGCAGCATCGTTTATTTATGCCAGCCATCCAATCTCCAGAATCGGTTGAGATCCACCCTGACGTTGAGCTAGTCGCGCGGGCAAAGGATGGCGATGTCGCTGCGTTTGAAAGACTCGTTCGGCAGTACGACCGGCAGATCTTCCGGGTTGCCCAGCACATCACGCAGAATCGTGAGGACGCTGAAGACATCACTCAGGATGTCTTCTTCAAGGCTTACCAAAAGCTGGAGCAGTTCCAGGGGAACTCGAAGTTCTCTACCTGGCTGGTACGAATTGCAGTCAATGAGTCCCTTATGCGGCTGCGTAAACGCAAGACTTCAAAGACCGTTTCGATGGACGAGGATGTCCATACGGAAGAGGGGTCGATTCCGCGCGACTTTGCGGAGTGGCGTCCAAATCCCGAACAGGAGTTCAATCAATCCGAGCTTGGGGAGATTCTACGAAAGACCATTCAGGGACTGCCCCCAGGCTTCCGGACCGTCTTCACGCTTCGCGATATTGAGAATCTTTCTACAGAAGAGACTGCGGAGGCTCTCGGTTTGAGCGTTCCTGCCGTCAAATCGCGTTTGCTTCGCGCCCGCCTACAACTTCGGGAGCGGTTGAGTCGTTACTTCAAACGAAAGGAGAGCCAACCCGCATGACCTGCACAGACTTTCTCGCACGCCTGACCGACTACTTCGATGGCACTGTCCCTTCGGGTTTAGTTGCCGAAGTACAAAAGCATATCTCTGAGTGCAAACATTGTGAGGTTGTTCTCGATTCAACAACCAAGACCATCAATATCTATCGCAACCAGGAAATGTACGACTTCACTCCGGAGCTTGAGGAGCGTTTGCATTCAGCCATTATGACGCGCTGCTATGGTGCGGAAAAGCAAACCGCGAAATAATGCGAAGCGTACGAATCCGCCGCCTAAAATCTTGCCTCGGCCTGTGAGCATCCACAACGAAGCGATCTTCACCACATCGAACTTCGTAGTTCTCTTGCGCATACACTGAGATCATTCTCGCTCAGGCCACACAGGATCAGGAGCCAAGATTCATGTCTTCCATTGCAACCAAGACTGGCGACACCGGACTAACGGGCCTGGTTGGCGGAATCCGGCTTTCAAAAGCGGATCTACGTGTCGAATCGTACGGCACGGTCGATGAACTTGGAGCCTCGCTCGGCTTCGCTCGTAGCCTGTGCTCGCATAGTGATGTCAAAGCCTGGACGGAAGAGATTCAGCGTACGCTGTTTCGCGTGGGGGCTGCCTTGTCGACACCACCTGAGGCACGGCGTACCGATCCCTTTCTGAAGAACGAGGACGTTGAGCGTCTGACGGAGCTCGTCGATCAGATCGAATCTACCGAAGGCATTCTTTCTGACTGGTCGCTTCCCGGAGCCAACACCGAGTCGGCTGCCTACGAGGTGGCGCGCACCATCTGTCGCCGCGCGGAGCGACTCGCCGTACGCCTCGCCGAGAGCTCCCCCAGTGAAGCGTTCGTGCCTGGTGAGGTGCTTGCCTATCTGAATCGGCTATCAGATCTCATTTGGCTATTCGGTCGTTTGATTGAGCTGCGCGCCGGCGTGGATGCGCGGCTGCGCGACGAGACCAAGGCTGGACCCGACTTCTCGCGCGCCTGGTAGTACGATCTCCATCTGCTTAGAGGACATCCCTCCCTTGTGCTCTACCATCTGACACTCCAAGCAATTTACGCAACCGCCCATATGTGGCGCTGGAGAACGAAGTGCACTTTGCAATCTTCGGCCTAACTGTATCCTCCTCCTGGGGAAACGGTCACGCCACCCTTTGGCGTTCTCTGATCAAGGCGATGCTCAACCGGGGGCACCAGGTTACGTTTTTTGAGCGGGACGTTCCTTACTATTCTAGCGAGCGCGATCTAAACGCGTTGCCCGCAGGCGGTACGTTGTGCCTTTACCCGGATCTGGCCTCGATCGAACCAGAAGTTCGCCGCACTCTCGACCACGCGGACGTTGCAATCTCTACCAGCTTCTGCCCGGATGGCCCAACCGCGTGCGATTGGATTCTGAACAGCGATGCACGCATCAAGGCGTTCTACGATCTCGACACCCCGGTAACCCTCGATGCATTAGAGACTGGGGGCAACGTTGCCTATCTTCCCTCGGAAGGCCTTGGGGCGTTCGATCTAGTCCTAAGCTACACCGGCGGGCTTGCGCTCGAACAACTGCAGAGCCGGCTTGGAGCAAAACGGGTCGCGCCTCTTTACGGCTCGGTCGATCCTGAAAGTCATCATCCTGTCGCTCCTGTTGAGGAGTATCGCGCGGACCTCTCCTATCTTGGAACCTACGCCGCGGATCGACAGGAACGCCTGGCCAGGCTGTTTCTCGAACCTGCAGCGCGCCTGCCTCATGCGGATTTTCTCATCGGCGGCGCGCAGTACCCGGAGAGCTTTCCCTGGGCCGCAAACATCGCCTTCAAGCGGCATGTTCCGCCTACTCGACATCCAGCGTTCTTTTGCTCCAGCCGCGCCACGCTCAACATTACCCGCGCGGCCATGGCCCGCTACGGATTCTGTCCTTCTGGACGTCTCTTTGAAGCCGCTGCCTGTGGGGTTCCGCTGCTAAGCGACACGTGGGAGGGTTTGGATCGCTTCTTCGAGCCCGGACGCGAGATCCTTCCGGTACGCACGGCAGATGAAGTCACCCAGGCGCTTTCGCTTTCTGATCGTGAGTTGCAAGACATCGCCGCCGCCGCACGCGCACGAACGTTGGCTGAGCACACCGGCGAGTGCCGCGTGCTTGAGCTTGAGCGTCTCTGCGCAGCCGTTCTCCAAGCTGTTCCTGGCGCTGCGCTCGAGGTGGTCGCCTGAGTATCTGGGGCATCATTCCGGCCGCTGGCGCGGGAAGCCGCATCCAGCCACTCGCCTTCTCTAAAGAACTTCTTCCGGTTGGCAGCCGCATGGAAGACGGTCAGGAGCGTCCGCGTGCCGTCAGTGAGTATCTTGTCGAACGCATGATTCGCGGCGGGGCCGACCGTCTTTGCTTCGTCGTCTCCCCTGGCAAAACCGATATCCTCGAGTACTATGGCTCGCGGGTCTGGGGCGCGGAGATCGCCTACGTTGTACAGCAGCGCGCTGGCGGTCTTTGCGATGCCCTCTTCCGCGCTCTGCCCTTGCTTCATGCCGAGGACTCCGTGCTGATTGGCCTGCCGGATACCGTCTGGTCGCCCGTGGACGGCTACGCCAAACTTCCCAACGATGTCCTGTCGTTTCTGCTCTTTCCTGTCGAGCATCCGGAGTTCTTCGACGCGGTTCTCACCGATCCGGATGGAACGGTACAAGAGATCCAGGTGAAGCAGAAAGACGCGCAATCTAGCTGGATTTGGGGAGGCATTCGTATGCCCGCGCAAGTATTCCAGGCGCTGTATCACCTGTGGTGTCGGCCAGAGCGCAAGGATGAATATCTGGGCACGCTGGTCAACGCCTGGATCAGCGAAGGGGGTAAAGCCGTCGGGATACAGGCCGGCCAGGCGTATGTGGATGTCGGCACGCTGCACGGCTACCGGGCCGCGCTGCGTTGGCTCGAAGCGCATCCAGAACAGGAGAGTGAAGCATGGTTGTAAGTCCGTCCGCAGAAAAACGTAGCGAGGTTGAGCGCCGCATCGAGGAGCTTGGCCCGTGGTTTCATAATATGGAGCTTGGCGGCGTTCGCACCGCACCAGAACACTTTTTGGGCGACTATCCCGCGGTCAAGTACGCCCACTTCCGCACTTCTCTGCCGGCGGATATGTCCGGCCTTACCGTGCTCGATATCGGCTGCAACGGCGGCTTTTACTCGCTGGAGATGAAGCGGCGTGGTGCCTCCCGTGTTCTCGGCATCGATACCAATGACCACTATCTTCAGCAGGCTCGCTTTGCCGCTGAGATCTCCGGCCTTGAGATCGACTTCGAACGCATGCCGGTATGGGACATCGGTGCGCTCGGGGAGCGATTTGACCTGGTCATCTTTATGGGCGTGCTTTATCACTTGCGCCATCCTCTGCTGGCGCTCGATCTCATCCACGAGCACGTCGCGAAGGACCTGCTGCTCTTCCAAAGCATGCAACGTGGAAGCCGCGAGATCGCCGCGATTGAAGAGGACTACGACTTCAATGGACGCGCGCCGTTCGACGAGCCAGGCTACCCGAAGATGCACTTCATCGAACATCGATACTCCCACGATGAGACCAACTGGTGGGTGCCGAATCGCGCGTGTACCGAGGCCATGTTGCGCTCGAGCGGCTTCCTGATCGAATCGCAACCGGAGGATGAAGTGTATGTCTGCCGTTGGAGTTCTCTGGTAACGCCGCCCGATGGCCCCCATTGCGTCTACCCGAAAGCAGGCTCGACACGGTGATTCCCGAATCCGAAGCCTGGCTGCAACGTGCCGAGGCACTGCTGACCGAACGCAAACTGACCGACGCAGCGGAAGCCTTCCACCGCGCACAAGCGATAGGCGCCTCGCACGATCGATGCGATGCAGGACGCTGGATGCTTGCCATGTTCAGTGGCGACTTTGACTCCGCGTGGTCGATCAGTGACGCTTTACGCGCGCGAAACGCACCCGACCCGCACCGGTTCTGGAACGGCCAGGACATCCGCGACGCACGCTTGATCGTTCGCTGCCTGCATGGCCTTGGAGATACGGTACAGATGCTGCGCTATGCGGCGCTCTTGAAGGCACAAGCAGCCTCCGTCGTCTTTGAAGTGCCTCCGCGCCTGCTCGATCTAGCGACCTGCTTTCAGGGCGTGCAGGAGGCGGTTACGTGGGGGGAACGAGCTCCCTATCGTCTTCCATCGTGGGAGGTGCAGTTGGAAGTGATGGAGCTGCCCTACCTGTTTCGCACGACACCCAAGGACCTGCCTGTCGCTACCCGCTACCTGAACCTTCCGGAAAAGGAGGTGCGCGAGACAGCAGAAGCAATGGGCACCTCCGATTCGCTCAGGATTGGGTTGGTGTGGGCCGCAGGAGAGTGGAACCCGGAACGCTCGATCCCACTCGCGGCGCTCAACCCTCTGCTGCAGATGGAGGGGCTGGAGTTCTGGAATCTGCAAGGTGGACCCGCCGCTGCGGAAGCCGGACCCACATCCATGCGAAACGCAGGAGAGCTCTGTGGCGATGGCCTGTTGGCGCTTGCGGCAACGATCGCCAACCTCGACCTGGTCATCACCGTAGACACGCTCGCGGCTCATCTCGCCGGTGCCTTGGGCACACCTGCCTGGGTGCTGCTGCAGCAGGCCGCGGACTGGCGCTGGATGCATGCGCGCGACGACAGCCCCTGGTACCCACAGACGCGGCTCTTCCGCCAGTGCCGCCAAAGCGAGTGGAAGCCCGTCGTCGACGCCGTCCTCCTCGCGCTCAAAGGAGAACTATGAGCACGCAAAACGATATGGAAACGCCTACGCGACGCTGGGATGAGTACCAGGCTTACCTCTTCGATATCGATGGAACCCTGATGCATTGCACCGACGCAGTCCACTACTTCGCTTTCTGCGAAGCCTTGACCGCGGTCGCTGGACGGCCATTGAACCTGGACGGCGTGGTCGCACACGGAAATGTAGATGAAGGCATCCTGCGAGATGCCTTTACGCTCGCCGGCGTTCCTGAAGAGGTGTGGCGTCCGCGCCTGGCGGAGATGCGCAGTTTTATGTGCAGCTTCGTACAGCAACGCAGCGCGGATCTATGCATCCACATTCTGCCTCAGGTGCGCGAGGTACTGGCACACCTGCGCAGCCGTGGCGCGATCCTTGGCGTTGCTACCGGGAATCTTGCCGGCATCGGAGAAACCAAGCTGGCACAGTGCGGGCTGCTTCCCTGCTTCGACTTCGGAGGCTATAGCGATACGTGCGAGTACCGTCGCGACGTCTTTCGAGGAGCTCTTGAGAAAGCACATGCATTCGCTGGAAATCATGCATCCGTGTGCGTTGTGGGCGATACTCCGGAAGATATCCGCGCTGCCCATGACAACCAGTTACCAATCATTGCGACAGCCACGGGCATCTATCCCTATGAACAACTGCTCGCGGAAGGCCCGGAGTGGTGTGTTCACTCTCTCACGGAGTTGATGGAGAGCCTTTCAGCCAAGGCTTGAGACGATCTCCTCAAACTGTAGCGCGCGATGCTCCGCGCTGTGAGCGGCAAGAATCCGCGCACGCGCACGTTGGCCCATGCGCTCACGCTCTTCGTCTCCCATCTCCTTCAACAGATGTGCAACCTCGGTCGCATTCTTGGGCAGCAGGATCTCTTTGCCGGGAGTAAGAAACTCCGCAAGCCCTGGCCAATTGTCGGACAGGATCGTCGCGCCACACGCCGAGGCCTCAAACAAGCGCACGGAAGGCGAGTATCCAGCAGCCACCATATCGTCCCGCGTAATGTTCAACGTAAAGCGGCTGGAGCAATAAAATGCAGGATGATCTCGCGGCGGCACATGCACCATCCGGCGCACGTTGCTTTGCCATTGAATGGCATCCTCCGGATACTGCGGCCCAGCAACCATAAAAGTCTGCTGTGGAGCCAGCTCCGCCGCAGCATCAAGCAGACGCATCAGCTTAGGCTGGCGATCTGCCGCGTAGGTTCCCAGGTAGCTCAAATCGCAGGCGAACTCAGCCCGCGCCGCCACTGGTCGATAGAGCTCCGGATCCACTGAGCAATAAAACGCAATCGCCCTCTGTGCCCCGAAGACCTCTTCTAGCTCCCGCAACGCTGGGCCTCCCGTGAAGCTTAGGTAGGCTGCATAGGAAGGGATTAGCGCAGCCGTAAGGTATGCGGTGCCGCCGTGATTCCGAAGCTGCTGCAACGTAATCGGCGTGTCAATGTCGTAGAACAAAACGGGACAGCGCACAGTCTTCAGCAAAGCAGTGGTTGCGGCAATTGCATCCGGGAAGTAGGAACCGACGACGATTGCGTCCGCGTCGAAGCATAGGCCAAGCAGCTCCGCCGAGTCCCGCTCCCACTCCTCGTAAAGAGAGACCGTGCAAAACTTAGGTTCGGGAAGATCGCGATTGCTGCGATACCACTCCACATCCTTCTCGATAAATTGAATCGAGTGCCCGCGCCGCGCCAAAGCTTTCAGCAGCGAACGGTACGTGGTCGCGTGCCCATTGCCCCAGGACGAAGTAATCGTCAGACCAAACACGACAATCTTCATGCGAGCATGGAGCCCTGTGCAGTGTTACGCGCTGCAAGGCAGAACCGGAAGGCTGCGTCTGCCTGTACGGCACGCTGGGCATAGGTATGATCTCGCAACGCGCGCGCATGAAAGGCCGCGCCAATCCGGCGGCGTGCCGCGTCGTCGTGCTGCCTAAGTGCGTGCACGACATCTTGCGCGTTCTTTACAACAAGGATTTCGCTTCCGGGTTCGAAGCAGTCATCAATACCCGGCCAATCGTCGCAGAGCAAGCACGTGCCAGCCCCAGCCACCTCAAAGACGCGGGTCGGCGGGGAAAAGCCGGAAGATGCCATCGAAGCCCGATTGATATTCATCACCATGTCGGCCGAGCAGTTCACGCGATTGTGCTCAGACGTTGGCACATGGCCCACATACCGCACGTTCGCAGGCAGCGGTTTATCCGCCCAGCCCTCGCCGCCGAGTAGAAACTGGCTCTCAGGAGCAAGCTCCGCTGCGTGCAAGAAAAGTTCTTCGACGCGTGCCTCACGATCGGGAAGGCGATTGCCAAGAAAGGCAATATCGCAGGCTAGTGCAGGATCGGCAGCCACCGGATAGTGCGTCTCCGGATCGAGCCCGTTGTACATGCTGAAGTAAGCGCGCGCGCCAAACTTCAGAAAGTGCTCGCGGCAGTACGGCCCGCCGCCGTAAGTCAGCACCGCATCGTAGTGCGGCATGTAGGTTCGGAACGCATCCTCCACATCGGCGTACATCCGCGCCAATGTTGCAGGTGCGTCCACATCCCAATACGTAATGGCACAGCTTTGCTGCAACTCCAGCACACGGCGTTCAAGCGTCTCATCGTCTACTCCGATGCCGCTATGCTTCACCACTACGTCGGCATTGGCAGCCATCTGCAGCATTGCATCCAGGCCCACACTGGGCTCGTAAACCAGCGAGTGCACATATGAGAAGTCATCGGAGTCCCGATGCTGTTGCCGTCCATACGCATCCGGCTCGGCAAAGGTAATTTCGTGGCCCATCCGCGCCAGGTACTTGTAACAACCACGGTAATACGTCGCAGCGCCGTTCCAGTACGAAGAGACAATGCTCGATCCGAAAGCGAAGATCTTCACGCGAGCAGCTCCTGACAGATCTGAGTAAGCTCCTGAGCACGGTGATCGCAGGTGTGACGAGCCAGAATCGTTTCAAGCCCACGCGCCGCCTGATCCTCAGCCTGGTCAGGATTCCGAAGCAGGTGCGTTATGGCCGTTTGCATCTGTTCACCGTTGGTTACAAATAGAAAATCTCCTGCACGGAAGAGCTGCTCCGTATCGCTCCAGGGTGCAGAGATCAACGGGATTCCACTTGCCAAAGCTTCAAACACGCGAATCGTTGGAATGCCAGGCATCGCTGAACTGTATTGCCGGCGAGGAATGTGTACCGTCAGCCTGGAGGATCGATATACGCAGGGCGCCTGCAGATTGGGAAGATAGCCGCCGTATCGCACACCCGCCTGCGCCAACGCTGCCAGACCCTCTGGAGGGTAGCGCACACCGTAGATCGCAAACCGATGGATGCCTGCAAGGGCGGTCGCTGGCCGCAAGAAAAACTCCTCAATCTCCGCCGAGCGTTCCTCATCGCCCCAATTGCCGATCCACACCACATCCTCCGTACGTTCCGCCGTCTGCGGATGAAAGACCGAGACATCCGCAGCCTCATGCAAGGTCCACACGCGCTCCAGGCCGAAGCGCTCACGATACAAGTTGCGCAGCACCTCGCCAAACGCCAAGATGCCGTCGAATCGTTCAAGACCAAAAAGCGCTATCTGCTCAGGAGAGGAAGAGGCCCGATGATGCGTGTCATGGAAGAGCAGCCGGAAGCCCAACTCATCCCGCAGTTGGAGAAGTAATTGTGCCAGCACAGGCGGATGCCACTCATGCAAGATTACAAAGTCTACATCGTGCAACTTCTCTCGCAAACATGCGCAGAGCAAGTCGTCTGCTTGCGCCGAAGCATAGGTGTCGATGTGCAAGTCCGGATAGATGCGGGCAAACTCGTCAAGCGCGCTTTGGCCGGCGGCTTCCTGCCGTAAATTATCAATCGACCACTCGGATGCTGGCTCCAACAGCTTTACTTCATGTCCCATAGCTCCCATCGCACGCATTAGACCACGCAGAAAATGTGCGTTGCCATTGTTCCAGTCAGACCGAAACGAGTGCGCAAAGTACGCTAGATGAAGTTTGGGCTGGTTGCTCAAATCAGTGCGCATGCGCTGCCCACTCCATCTCGGCCGGCTGCGCACTGGTCAGCAGATCACGATAGAGGCTCTCGTACTGATCGGCCATGTGCGTGGCCGTAAGCTGACGCGCTCGCACTGCGGATCGCTCTTGCAATTCATGGATCGCGTCCGTAGAAAGCGTCTCAAGCAGGTGGCTGAGCGACGCAGCATTGCAGAAGTAAAGCGCGGCGTCTCCCCAAATCTCACGAAATGACGGCAGATCGTACAGCAGCAAAGCACAGCCGCACTGCGCTGCCTCCAGCGGAGCAAGGCCGAAAGGCTCATAGCGCGACGGCGCAAGATAAAGACTGCTTTCGCAGAAGAGTTTGAGGACTTCATCCTGCGTCAGCGAACCAAGAAAAGTGAGATTCCCACTACCGGCTTCCGCTGCATCTCCGAAGCGCTGCTCACCGGCAATCAGGATGGGAAACGGCGCTTGAACTTCTGTAAGCAACGCGAAGTTCTTCGCTTCGTCCCAGAAGCGGCCCACCGAAACTGCTTGCAAACGCTTCGATTCCACGCCGCTTCGAGAGACAGCTCTTCCGTTCAGGATGACCTGTGGCGCACGTCGCAAGTAGTAAAGCTTGCACAGCGCATCGCTCATCCACTGTGTGGGTGCAACCACAACGGTAGCCCGCTCCAGTCCGCGTTCCACAAGCGATCGATAGCATGTAAGCCACGCACTAGCTTCCAGGCCATGCGGACGGCACGCTGCGGCCCAGCTCAACACATCACTATGAGCCGTAACCACCACCGGAAGACCAAGCGGCACAGCACCAAAACAAAACTGACTGCTGTGCAGGATCTCTACCTGAAAGCTTTCCGCCAAAGCCAGCAGAGAATCGATGCCTTCACTGTAAGCGTGCTGATTATCTTCCATCCACTCCAAAGGAGCCACTGACGCTTCATAGCGAAAACGCTCACCAAAGCGACTTGAGAGACGCATACAGGTCTCGGCTTGCGAGACAGAAGGCGCACGGCCCAAGCTAAGCAACGCCACAGTATGGCCGCGCATTAGTAGCTCGGCAGACAGTTCCTGCGTAAACGTCCACACACCCCCAACCGTGTCCGTGGTCAGCAGGATGCGCATGCCAGCTTCTCCTGCTGTCCACCTTCGAGCTCCTGCAAAGAAAGCGGCTGCTGATCCTGAATATCGCTGTAACCTTTATCCGCAAAAAGCTGAAGATAAAAGCTGTGCGCGCGCTCCCAGGCGGCCTCATCCGGCTGCACGCCAAAAGTAGTGACATATTCCGGACTGCCGGGAAATGGGAACATGGGTACCGGCTCGCTCACCCACACACCCTTGGCTTTCAGGCCCGCCTGCCACGCCGCAACCAGTGCCGGATCGTCTTCCGGGGTCTTGATCAGATTTGCCTGCACCCACGGAATGCGCTGCTTGGCGTACACCAGCAGTTCTGTAATCCGATCCGTGCTGATACGGCAGTGCTTGTTCATCGCATCGCGGCCTTCATCGGTGATCGATTCCACCCCACACTCAAAACTCACGCAGTGGGCGCGCGCCAGCAGATCGAGCGATGCCTCATCCCATAGGTCGATGCGCGTTTGAAAGCCAATGGACACAGGCCGCTGTGCAAGCGCCTCCAGCAACTCCCGCACCTGCTTGCCGACGCCAAAGATCTCGTCGATAAAGTAGATGTAGTCCACGCCTCGCGCCAGCAGCGCGTCGATCTCACTCAGCACGGCAGAAAGCTGGCGTTCACGATATTTGTTCCGAAAAAGTGTCTTATTACAGAAGGTGCACGCGTACGGACATCCCCGCGCAAACTCAACTTCTGCCCCATGACGCAGATGATCCGCGCCGTTGCCCGGAAAGATGTGGTGCAAATGCGTATGCCGTTCCACGGGATAGTCCGAGTAGTCCAACGGACCAAGCGCGCGCATGTCGGTTGCGCCAAGCCCGGGCGTCGTGTGGACCACACCCTTCGCATCTCGCCAACAGCAGCCGGCAATCAACTCCCACGGCAATGTTGCGAGTTGCGGCAAGGTCTGGTCAGGCTCGCCTCGTAGAACGATATCCGCGCCGGTTTTCTCAAGTGTCGACAGCGGCGTTACCGAGCCGTGCGGCCCGATGACAACGCGCTGCGAACGGCGGTTCAGAGCTGCAATCCATTGACGAGGCACACGTAGTTCCGGTTGTGGGCAGCGCCAGAAGAGATACGAAGGGGCCGTCGGCAAGACTAGGAAGTCTTCGCCAAATGCCTCTAGCCGCGCATGCACCTGCTCCGGCGTTAGATTTTCCATCCAGGCATCGACCAGCAGAACCTCTTGTCCGGCGGCGCGCAACATCTCGCGAGCGGAGAGCATCTCTAATGGAAAATGCGGCTCGGTACACCCAAAGTAAGTGGAACCTTCAAAGCTCCAGAACGGGTTCACCAGAGCGAACTTCACGCAACCTCCTGACCGATGAAGTCAGCACGCGCACACTCCTCTGAGGCAAGCGCCTCGCGCTGCGCACTGATAGAGGCGCGGTTCTCCCGCCAGAAGCGATGGATCGCCTTCAGTGTCTCGCGGCATGAGTGACGTGGCCGCCAGCCTGTCTCAGCTTCAAGTTTTGTGGTGTTTGAAACATAGAGTGGCTGATCTCCCGGGCGAACGGCACTGTAGCGCAGGATCGGCGCAATGCCTGTCTCGTCCGCGATCGCCTCAAGCATGGCAAGGACCGAGACCGAACGCTCCGGTCCGCCCCCGACGTTGTAGATCTGGCCCGCTGTACGATCCGCCGATCGATGCGCAGCCTCCATGGCGTCGACTAGATCATGAACATGCAAAATATCGCGTACCTGAAAACCATTGCCGTAGATCGTAATCGGCTTGCGCTCCAGAACCGAGTAGACAAAGTGAGCCAGCCATCCCTGATCTTCAGTTCCGAACTGCCGCGGACCTGCGATGCAGGACATGCGGAACACCGTCGTATGCAGGCCATAGATACGCGCATAGTCGCGCACATACTGGTCTGCTGCGCCCTTCGAGCAGCCGTATGGCGAGTGGAAGTCGAGCGGCTCCGCTTCCGTCACACCTGCGAAACCGGCATACTGCGCCCGGTAGCGCGTGCCCTCCACATGCACCGGAATCCTTTCAAGCGAACCGTAGACCTTATTCGTCGAAGTAAACAAAACATAAGGCTGGCGTCCGGAGCGGCGTGCCGCCTCCAATACATTCACTGTACCTGCCGCATTGATCTCAAAGTCATGCCGCGGCTCTTCAATCGACGTCGTCACCGCAACCTGCGCAGCCAGATGATAGATCTCGGTTGCGTCCTTCGCGGCTTTATACACTGCGGAGGCATTGCGGATGTCGCCACGCACAAACTCTAGTTGATTGCTATTCACCAGCCCAGAGAGCCAGGTTAAATTTTGCTCCACACCCCGTCGCGAAAGATCATCAAAGATACGAACCCGTGCTCCTGCATCCTGCAACAGACGCTCCGCCAGGTTCGATCCGACGAAGCCCGCGCCTCCGGTAATCAGCACCGTACGTTGCGCACCGGGCCCCTTCATGCTGTCAACCCGTACGTGCTCAGCTCTTGAAGCATCGTTTCTGCTTTGTCCTCGGCCTGCTGCCCGGCCAGCCACGCAGCAAGTTCACGAAAGCCTTGCTCATGGGTCACCTGCGGTGCATATCCAAGCAGGCGGCCGGCACAGGTTAGATCCGCGAAGCAGTGACGAATATCTCCCGCGCGATACTTGTGCGTGATCACGGGCGCGAGCTCCTGTTTGCCGAGCGCTGCCGCTAAAATCTCGGCCACGCGACGGATTGTGATGGGCACACCGCCGCCTATGTTGATGACCCGATCATTCGATTCGGGCCGCTCCATTGCCAAGAGATTGGCACGCACAATGTCATGAACATGCACAAAGTCCCGCATCTGTTCTCCATCCTCAAACACCAGGGGAGCTTGATCGTTGATTAACCGAGCAGCAAAGATTGCGGCTACCCCGGTATACGGATTCGAGAGCGCTTGCCTGGTCCCGTAGATATTGAAAAAACGTAGCGCAGTAACCGGGATGCCATAGGTTCGACCAAAGATCAGGCAAAGCTCTTCCTGGTCGCGCTTTGAGAGTGCGTAGACCGAGTTGATCTCCGACGGCTTGGTCTCGCTTGTCGCCTGCGGACGAAGCACTCCACCGCAAGCCGTGCAGTGCAACTCCCATTGCGATTGGCGAAGCTGCGCTACCGGACGCACAGACGGAAAAGCACTTTGTCCGCAGTCGGAACACAGATAAGCGCCTTCACCATAGATCGACATTGAGGAGGCCACAATTAATTTTTGCGGAAACGATTTGTTGTCCAACATGGCTTGCAGCAGCTCTGCCGTGCCTTGTGTGTTCACGCTCATGTAGCGGCTGATCTCGTACATCGACTGGCCCACACCGACTGTGGCTGCAAAGTGAAAGACGACATCGACCCCCGCCAGCACCTCTCGCAGACGGTTTGGATCGCGCACGTCGCCCTGCACCAACTCGACCTGGGGAGAAAGATAGTCGGGTATCCCGCCCTGATGAACCTGCGGCGTTAAATCGTCCAGCACGCGCACCGCATGGCCCGCGGCCAGCAGTCCATCCGCTAGGTGCGAGCCGACAAAGCCTGCTCCGCCGGTAATCAGTATCTGCTTCGGTCTTGCGGATGTAGTCATCGGGTGGGAAGCGTCTCCTCTGGTGCGGTCTCGAAAACAGCGCTACGACTTTTTTCTACTGGAGGAGCATAGCGATCTACGGCCCATGCGGCAAAATCGGCAAATTGCTGCGGATCGCGTGGCGGGCTGGTGTGATGGTCTTCAAGGCCCAGGTGCGCCGGGGTGAAGCAAAGCGTCAAGGCAACACGAAAGGGAGCGAGTGCATGCATCTGCCGATCAAACCACTCCGTCGCCTGCGGACGGAACGAGTCTGCCCAGCTCAAGCCCGTCCGCAGATACTCCACGTTATGCTCCCTCATCCATACGATTGCATCCTCCAGCCGAGGGTCTTCAAAGTGAAACCACTGGCAAAAGCCAACGCTGCCATCCGTAGGAAAGTTTCGTACCGCAAGCTTAGGAGACCCATCCTCTTTAATCAATCCAAGATAATAATGCCGATAATAGGAGGATCCCTCCGCTTCTTTGTGACGCGTCTCCGCCGGCCAGCTAGGAGGAAGATCGAACAGGCTATACCAGTGAATGCGCTTTGTGCGGCCTTGCAACAACTCGAGCGTGCGTTTGAAGCCGAACTCCTGGACCTCTTCCGCGCCAAAGCTGGACACACCTACTTCGGTGACCCACACCGGCAGGCCGCTCACTTCGGCGGCTTCAGCAAGCCGCTCCGGCCATTCGGTGAGTTGCCAGTGGTTCCAATCCAGCGGAAAACCGTGTACGCCCACCGCGTCGACGTGCTGCATCACCCCGTAACTGGCCATGAGCCGCAGAAAGTCGCAGTCGCAGGAAGACACCCCACCAAGCACAATGGGAAGATTTGGATTGACTCTTCGAATGGCCACAGAGGCAAGCTTCACCATCTCGGCAAAGCGCTCCCAGCCGGGGTCGAGTTTGAAGTTCCAGTGCGAAAGGTTATTCGGTTCATTCCACAAAACGACCGCTTCCACCATGCGAACAGGTTCCTCTATCTTCCAGGTGCACCCACACGTTAGAGACAAAATAAACTTTCGCCTTTGTCGCATCTCTGGGTTGTCGATGTACTTTGGAATGCAAGTAGATGTTGCAGGTTGCCTGACCTTGCAGGGTGAAATCTGCTCAATGCAGTCTTTTCTCGCGCCGGACGCTTGAGCAAAGTGACACAATGGGTTGACGTTCCGTGTGTATCTAGTCCATTTCACCTAAACTGACCCGTAAAGCAACCTTCGTCTATGAACCCTTTCTTTACCAGTTTTATGTTCCTGGTGGGCGTCCAGGCCCTCAGTCCGCCCTCCGACGTCGTGCCTACCTTCACCACGAATGCAAAAGGTGTGCAAATCTATCGCTGCTCGGCAGACGACGCCCTCTACCAATGGGTCTTCCAGGCGCCGGAGGCGACACTCTTCGATTCCATAACCCATCAGCAGGTGGCCACTCATGGGGCTGGGCCCTCCTGGACGTGGAAAGACGGCAGCTCCATCATAGGCAACGTGCTTGAAAAGACGGCCTCGCCGGATCCGGCCAGCATCCCGTGGCTGTTGCTCGAAGCCCACACCACCGGCTCGGCCACCGGAGCACTGACTTCGATTACCCGCGTCCGCCGCCTGGACACCCATGGCGGCAATCCTCCGGCCACGGGGTGCGACGCGGCCCATGCTAACACCGTCGTACGCGTTCCTTACACCGCAACCTATCTGTTCTATCAATGATCGGTAGGCTACGAGGAATCGATAGCCGGAGCAGCTAACTAAAACGCCAGCCGCATCACCGGATCCGTAAACGGAGTTTGCCCTAAAAAGAACGTTCGCGTGCCGATCTGCTCAAAACCATGCCTGCGATAAAACGCCATGGCGCGATGGTTCTCCGGATGCAGCCCCAGCAGTAGGTGCGGCGCGCCCGCCTCTCGGGCATACGCAATGGCCGCCTCCATCAGACGCTTCCCTGCCCCGCCTCCATGAAAGCGGGAAAGCACGTAGATGCGCCGAAGCTCCAGATCGCCAGGTTGCACCAACTCCGGAGGAAACTCCGGCGGCGTCAGCAGCGCGTATCCAATCGGAGCTGCGCCAGGCTCGACTTCCGCCAGCCACGCACGCGACTCCGGCCGACGAAGCTCTGCTTCGTAGGCTTCCCGCACATGCAGCTTGGCGCAATGCGCGACTAAGGACTGGCCTGGAAGAAAGCCGGCATACGCATCGAGCAGCGTCGCTGACCCAATCACGGCCAGCGTAAACGCATCCGCGACCGTGCACATCCTCAAACGAACGTCCATCTTCCAATCCTATCGGACCGCAAGCATCGGCTTGCCATGTGCGCGAAAATAGCTCATATGTCCTCCTTTGCCACGCCCGCCTTCCGCATGCCCGCCGAATGGGAGCCACACGCCGCAACCTGGATCGCCTGGCCACACCATCGTCAGGACTGGCCCGGCAAATTTCAAACCATTCCCTGGGTCTACGCTGAGATCGTGCGCCATCTCTCCGCCGTCGAAGAGGTCCACATCCTCGTGGACGACCAGGCCTCGCAACGCCGTGCCACCTCCATCCTGAAGCGTAACGGCGCCAATCTTGCCCGCACGCACTTCCATCTTTGGCCTACCGACCGAGTCTGGCTGCGCGACTCCGGCCCCATCTTCACCACCGACCCTGGCGGCACTCTCTCCATCACCAACTGGCGCTTCAACGCCTGGGCCAAGTACGCCAACTGGCACCACGACGACCAGATCCCGCAACGCGTCGCCGAGCTCTTTGCCTTGCCGGAACGCCGGCCCTCGATCGCTACGCCTGGCGGCGATCAACGCCTGGTGCTCGAAGGCGGAAGCATCGACGTGAATGGAGCCGGCCTGCTGCTCACCACGGAAGAGTGCCTGCTCTCCGACGTCCAGCAGCGCAATCCCGGGGTCTCCAAGCAGCAGCTCGAGCACGCCTTTGGCGAGCATCTCGGCATCGAGCAGACCGTTTGGCTGCATCGCGGTTGCGCCGGAGATGACACGCACGGCCATGTGGACGACATCACCCGCTTCGTCGGACCGAACACGATCCTTACCGCCGTCGAGCGCAACACCGCCGACGAAAATCATCTTCCGCTTGCCGAAAATCTGGAGCGCCTGCACGCCGCGCGGAACCTCCGCGGAGAAGCGTTCGAGATTGTCACCTTGCCCATGCCCTCGCCGGTAACCTTTGCCGGAGAACGTCTTCCCGCCAGCTACGCCAACTTCTACATCGCCAACTCACTGGTGCTGGTTCCTACCTTCAACGACCCTAACGACCGTCATGCGCTCAATACGATCGCTGCTTGCTTTCCCGACCGCGACGTGGTCGGCATCCATGCCGTCGATCTCGTCTGGGGGCTTGGCACACTACATTGCCTGACGCAACAGCAACCCGCAGGATAAAGCTGGCTCACGTCCAATACAGCACCCGGCAGCTTGGCAAGACCTCTGCGATCGCGCCATAAAACCACGCTTTCATCGTCGCCATCGGATCTTTCGGATACACATATTTGAAGCCGCCAAACTTGTTTCGTTTCTGCGTCCTCCCACCTTCGTCTAGATCGAGCGTCGTCTTCGGATACCAGCCCAGCAGCACCTCTTTTGAGCCCGGCGTAAAGCGATGTGTGATCAGCTCCGCAGTCAGATCCACGCCGTCGATGCCGGCCAGCGCCTCCGCCACCGCGCCAAGCAGCGCTGAGTACTCCGCTTGCCAGCCCTCCACCGGCATAATGGGCGCAATCGTTAAGCCCACCGGATAGCCCGCCATAGCCATGGCCCGCATGGCTCGCAGGCGTTGCTGCACGCTGGCCGTGCCTCCTTCAAAGTTGCGCGCCACGCTCGCCGCGTTCACCGAAAACCGCACCCGCGTCCGGCCTCGGTGCTCAAGCGCCAGCAGCCGGCCCACCCCGTCAAACTTCGTCGTAAACCGTAGCTGCACCGGAGCCTCCCAGCTTCCGAAGAAGCCGATTGCCGCCTCGAGCGCACCCGTCAGGTGCTCGATCCCCAATGGATCCGTGTAGCAGGACGCCTCAAACGTCGTGCCCTCGCCCATCCGCTCAAGAGACTTCGACGTTACCCCACCCAGCCCTGCATACGCCCGAAGCCCCTCTAGAATCTCCGGCAGATTGGCGTACGCCCGTGTGATCGGCGGCCCGCTGAGGCTGCCCGCCAGGTAGCAGTACTGGCAGTGCGCCGGGCATCCCTGCGCCACATGGAACTGCCAGTCCGCCGAAGGGGGAATCGGCTGTAGCTTCCTTTGCCCCGGCGGCGAGACCACAATCGCAAACGAGGTCTTCGCCAGCGCATACGCCTTACGCTCGTCCTCTCCAGCCGACGCGCCCAGCCCCATCAACCGGTTGCTCTTCAGTCGAACTACTTCCGCGCCAAAACTCTCCGCCCGCGCCAGCATCACGCGGCCATGCTCGAGCGCGTAGGCCTCTGGCGTAATCAGCACTCGCCGCGGCCGCCACAGCTTGCCCTCTGCCGTTGCCTCGGCCACTCCAGCCGCCGGCCGAACTTCCTCTTCTGTCGCGCACACTTCCATCCTCCATGAGAAGCTCCAGCCGGCGTGGACGCTGCCCGCGCCACCCGAGGCCACTTCCATCCCTCTACAATCAAACCATGTCCGCCCCCGATTCCCGACCCTGGCCGCCACCGCCAGATCTGCCTTCCATCCAGGAGCTCGTCCGCACCGCCGACCCCGAAGGCCACCTCGCCGAAGGCGCACCCACCGACGAGTACGAGCCCGAAGAACAGGCCATCCTCGACTCCCTGCACGGCCTTAGCACCGCAGAGATCGTCGTCGCCAATCTCCTTCCCGCGCTCGAGCGCATCTGGCAGCAAGCCTTTGCGCTCTCGCCCGACGCTCTCGCCAGCCGCCGGCCCAAACTCCTCGCCCTTGCCAAGGAGATCGAGCGCTTCTTCGGTCCGGAGTCCCAGCCCCGCACGCGCACCCAAATACTTGAAGACAACGCCAGCGCTTCATGACTTCCGACCCCGACACAGAGGAGCAATCGCAGGCAGACGAGCTCTTCCTGCGCGCCGCCATCGCCGAGGCTCTCAGCGCACAGGCCGCCGGTGAGGTTCCCGTGGGCGCCGTCCTCGTCCGCGACCGCCAGATCCTCGCCACCGGGGCCAACCGCGTCATCCGCGACTCCGACCCCTCCGCCCACGCCGAAATTGTCGCCCTCCGCGCCGCCGGCCGCGCACTTGGCAACTATCGCCTGCTCGACTGCACCCTCTACGTCACGCTTGAGCCCTGCGCCATGTGCGCCTCCGCCATCCTGCACGCACGCCTCCGCCGCCTGGTCTACGCCGCGCCCGACCCCAAAGCCGGCGCCTGCGGCTCGGTTCTCGAAGTCCTGAACCATCCGCGGCTCAATCACCGCGTTGAGGTGACCAAGGGCCTGCTTGCCGAGGAGTGCGGCACCCTGCTCACCTCTTTTTTTCGGAGCCGCCGAGCTTCCAGCTTTTCTTAGCGGCCTTCGCGGATCCTTCCTATCCTTTGCGCTCCCTTCTTTGCCGTATTTGCATCTATCCCTGCAGAAATCAAGGAGCCTCCATGTCTCGCTTCGCCGGCAAAGTCGCCATCGTCACCGGTTCTTCCTCTGGTATTGGACAAGCCATCGCCCTCCGCCTCGGCTCGGAGGGCGCCTCCGTCGTGGTGGATTACCTCACTCATCCCGACGGGGCCAACGAGACCAAGTCCAAGATCGAAGCTTCGGGCAGCAAAGCGATCATTGTTCAGGCCGACATTACCAAGACGGAAGAGGTCCAGAAGATGGTCGAGAAGGCCTACGCCGAGCTTGGCGGCTGCGACATTCTCGTCAACAACGCCGGCGTCGAGAAGCACGCGCCCTTCTGGGAGGCCACCGAAGCCGACTACGACCTCGTTCTCGGCACCAATCTCAAGGCCGCGTTCTTCCTTACGCAACGCTTCGCCCAGAAACTAATAGCAGCTAAAAAACCCGGCTGCGTGATCAATATCTCTTCCGTGCACGAAGACATGGTCTTCCCCAACTTCGCCAGTTACTGCGCGGCCAAGGGTGGCATCCGCATGCTCATGCGCGATCTCGCCATGGAACTCGGGCCCTATGGCATCACGGTGAACAACGTAGCTCCCGGAGCCATCAACACCCCGATCAACGCCAACCTGCTCGCGAACAAGCCGGAGCTTGACGCCCTGCTGCGTAACATTCCCCTTGGCCGCCTGGGCACCATCGACGACGTTTCTGGAGTCGTTGCCTTCCTCGCCTCAAGCGAAGGGGCCTACGTCACCGGCAGCACCTACTTTGTCGATGGCGGCCTGATCCGCAACTACAAGGAGCAGTAGCCGCCATGCGCATCGCCTATCTCGACTGCTTTGCCGGCATCTCCGGCGACATGCTTCTGGGTGCCCTGCTGGATGCCGGAGTCCCCCTGTCCGTCCTCGAAGACGCCACCAGGTCCTTGAACCTGGGTGCTTCCCTGACCGTCGAGACGGTCGACCGCTCCGGCATCTCCTCCCGCAAGGTCACTGTCCTCGAGCATGGCGCACCGGCCGAGCCCGAGGTGCCCCTTAGTCACTCGCACATCCAGCATCAGCACTCGCACGAGCATACCCACACGCATCAGCCGCAAACCCAGCACTTGCACAAGACCGGCCAGCCTCACACCCACGAGCCAGCCGAGCCACATACCCACGAAGAACACGCCGAGCCGCACGCGCACTCTCACACCCACGGCCGGTCGCTCACCGTTATCCGCACCCTTATTCAATCCTCCTCTCTCGCCGGCCCAGTCAAGTCTCTCGCCATCCGCGCCTTCGAGCTGCTCGGTGCGTCTGAAGCCAAGATCCACAATATTCCGGTCGAAGACATCCACTTCCACGAGGTCGGTGCGGTAGACGCCATCGTCGACATCGTCGCTGCCTCCGCCGGCATCGTTCACCTTGACCTCGGCGCCTGGCACAGCTCTCCGCTCAACGTCGGCGGAGGCATGGTGGTCTGTGCCCACGGCACCTTTCCCGTGCCCGCGCCTGCCACGGCGGACCTCCTCCGCGGCATGCCCACCTACAGCGCCCACGTCCAAAAGGAGCTGGTCACCCCCACCGGCGCTGCTCTGATCAAGGCTCTCAATCCCACGTTCGGCCCCCAGCCCGCCATGCAGGTCGAGCGCATCGGCTACGGTGCCGGTTCACGCAACCCTGCCGACTTTCCCAATGTCCTTCGCCTGTCCGTCGGCGAATCTTTGGCGCAAGTAACTCCGGGTGCCCCATCTCAAACAGCTTCATTGTTTAAGGTGGGCTCAACGAACTCCACCCAGACCGTCACCCTGCTTGAAACAGCCCTGGACGATCTCTCCCCGCAACTCATCGCCAACGTCGCCGAGCAGGCACTTCAACTCGGTGCCCTCGACGTGATGCTTACTCCTGTCGTTATGAAGAAGGGCCGCCCCGGCACGTTGATTACCCTGCTCTGCGACGAAGATCACCAACCTGCACTGGCTCGCCTTCTGCTTACCGAGACCAGCACATTGGGTCTCCGTATCTCGCGCCAGCAACGCGTCTGCCTCGATCGCAAGCACGTTCCCGTCCAGACCCCGTATGGGGAGATCCGCATCAAGGCCGGCACTCTGCGCAACGAAGAACTCAATGCCGCGCCTGAGTTTGAAGACTGTCGCACCGCCGCCTCCAGCCACGGCGTTCCCGTCAAACTGGTCCAACAGGCCGCCGTCGCCGCCTACTTCGCGCCCAAAGCATGACTCCCAAGTTCATTCTGGATCTCCTCCACGAAGTTCAGAGCGGCACGCTTTCCCCGGACCAGGCTTCCACCCGCCTCGCGAATCTCCCTTACGAGTCCCTAGGCTCTGAAGCCTCCGACATTCCCGAAGCTCGCATCGACCACCACCGCGAGCTGCGCACCGGCCTCCCCGAAGTAATCTACGCCGCAGGCAAGACACCCCAACAGACCGCCGAGATCTTCGCCCGCATGGCTGCGGCCGGATCGCCGGCCTCTCCTGCAAAAGTGCTTGCCACCCGCGCCACCCGCGATCATTTTGCCCTCGTCCACGCCTATACTCCTGCCGCCGTCTGGCATGAGCCGGCCCGGTGCATTACCTTGAATCTTGAACCTGCCTCCACTCCCACCCGCGGTCACGTCGCCGTGCTGTGCGCCGGCACCAGCGACCTTCCCGTCGCCGAAGAAGCCGCCGTTACGGCAGATCTTTTTGGAGCCCGCGTGACTCGCCTCTATGATGTCGGGGTCGCCGGCCTGCATCGCCTGCTGTCCGTGCGCGCTCAACTGCTCGAAGCCAACGTCGTCATCGTCTGCGCCGGCATGGAGGGTGCTCTGCCCTCGGTCGTCGGTGGTCTTGTCGCCGTTCCCGTCATTGCCGTCCCCACCTCGGTCGGCTATGGAGCCTCGTTCCACGGCCTGGCCGCCCTGCTCGGCATGCTCAACTCCTGCTCGCCGAACGTCACCGTCGTCAATATAGATAACGGCTTCGGCGCCGCCTACTCCGCTACCCTCATCGCCCGGGCCGCTTCCCGTTAGCGTGTCTGCCAAGGTGAAGCCGTACTTAGCTGAGTGTGCTCGAAGCGAACTTGCGGACCATCGCCAAAAGCAGGCGGCGATCGCTCTCAGAGAGGTTGGCGGAGTACCGCTGGACCTGCGTCAGAAAGCGAATCTGCTCTTCACTGAGGTTGAGAGGCGAGGCCTCGCGGCTGACTGGATCTTCGGCAAAGAACTGCGAGAGCTGCAGGTCGAGCGCGCCCGCAATCTTCTGCAGCGTCTCCAGCGAGGGAACAGTATGGCCGTTTTCCACCCGGGAGAGATAGCAGCGTAGCAGGCCAGTGCGCTTTTCAATGTCTCCCTGAGACATTCCCTTCTGCAAGCGGTATTCCCGGATCGTGCTGCCGATGTTGTTGGAGATCGACTTCATGGGAGGACTTACCGGAACCGGAAGAACGATGCGCATGTCAGCCATTGCCGTAAAGTAACCCCCGCGCACGCAGCAGGCAAGCCCTAAGTTGCCGGGAACATAAATTTCCGTACCAGCCCAGGTTCAACACGCAACCGGACACGTACAAAGCGATTGATTCATCCCATGTACATCCCTCCGTTTACATCGAGTGTGTGCCCGGTGATGTAACTGGCGTCCTCGGAGGCGAGAAAGGCGACCGCCGCGGCAACATCGGCCGCGCTGCCCGCCCGAGGCAGTGGAATATGCATCGTCATCGCAGACTTCTGTTCCTCTGTCAAAACCGCGGTCATCGCCGTCTCGATGTAGCCAGGAGCAACGGCGTTCACCGTGATCGTGCGGCTGGCAAGCTCGCGGGCAAGCGACTTCGTTAGGCCGATCAAGCCCGCCTTCGAGGCCGCATAGTTGGCTTGGCCCGCCTGACCGACCTCGCCGACGACCGAGGTAACGTTGATGATGCGGCCCCAGCGGCTCTTGATCATGGATCCCATGCAGGCCTGGGTCATTAGAAAAACTCCAGTCAGGTTGGTCGCCAGGACGTCATCCCAGTCATGCCGCTTCATGCGCAGGGCCAACATATCGCGAGTAATGCCGGCGTTGTTAACCAGAATATCGACTTTGCCGAAGTGGGCGAGAACGTCTTTGGCACACGCCTTGATCGAGGCTTCATTGGCAAGGTCAAGCGGAAAAGGTCTTCCGACGGCACCCGTAACCGCCATCTCGCCGGAAACCTCTTCCAGCCGGGCTAGACTGCGGGCTGCGAGGGCGACCTGTGCGCCCTCCGCGGCGAGGCGTAGAGCGATCGCGCGGCCGATACCTTGCGAAGCTCCGGTAACCAGAGCGATTCGGCCTGTGAGAGAGGGCAAGCGAAACTCCTTCGTTCAATGAGCAATCCCCTTAGGATACGCTGGGAAGGATGAGCAGCGAAGAGCCCAAGCCGAACGAGACCGATGTCTATGCCATTCATGGGGCCGAGCCCGAGGTGTTGGCGTATGCCATGGCGAGGTACTCGCGGTCATCGCTTACCCTGCGCGAGTCGCTCAAGGAGATCAGCGCGCAGAAGGCCGAGCAGTTCCTGAACACCTTCTACTTTCAATATGGCCACCGGTCGATTGCGGATCTGGCGCACATTCCCATGGCCGTCGAGCAGCTCAGCTTGCTGGCGGCGATCGTGCTCGTGGACGAGCAGCGCTGGGATGGCCAGGAGCGGTCCACACGCTACCAGGACTTTCGCCGGTCGGGATGGTACACGCCCGATCTGGCAGGGCAGACAAGCTTGTTCCGGGAGGCAGTAGAGCTGCTGTTTCGCGGCTACGACGAGGTGAGCCAGGGCATGCTGCAAACCCTGACCGCGGCGGTACCCAAGCCCGAAACGATGAAGCAGGACGCGTATGAGCGAACGCTCAAGGCGCGAGCCTTCGATGTAGCGCGATACCTTCTGCCGCTGGCGACGAACACGTCTCTCGGCCAAATCGTCAATGCGCGGACCCTTGAAACGCAGGTGGCACGGCTACTGACCAGTGAGTTCGCGGAGGTGCGCCGGCTGGGCGAGAGACTCCGAACCGCGGCTGCGGAGCCGGCCTGGAATGTCCACCAGGATGCGGCACAAGCTGTGCTCGACGAGCAAAAAGCCGAAAGCGGAACACGGCCGGCCGTGCTCGAAGACCTGCTGCTGAGGCCCGTCAAGGCAGCTCCGACGCTGGTGAAGTATGCGGTAGCGAACGAGTATGAGCGAGAGACGCGAACCCAACTGACACAGGCCGCAGCCGAGATGATGCGTGGCCAGGCCATCGCGGCGGCACCGGTGGTGGATCTCGTTGATGGAGAAGAGCCGCTTGAGGTGGAACTTGCCACGTCGCTCGTCTACCCGCACTGCCACTACTCCTATCGCCAAGTGCGGGATACGGTGGCTGGACTGGATGAACCGCGGAGGGCGGAGTTGATTGAGCTCGGAACAAGAGCGCGCGGACGGCACGATGGTCTGCTGCGCGGGTTTCACGCAGGAGCGGCGCTCAAATTCGACATCCTGATGGATATCGGCGGGTTTCGGGATATGCACCGGCATCGCCGTTGCACGCAGCTACTTCAGCAGTTTACCGATGCTCATGGCTACGAAACGCCGCAAGCTCCAGGGCAGCCGACGCTTGAGGAAGCCGGGCTGAGCGAGACGTACCGGGAAGCCATGGAGCGGGCCTTTGCGGCGTATCGAATGCTGCGGGACGGGTTGGCGACAGAGGCTGCGCAGTCGGCGCAGTATTGTTTGCCGTTGGCGACGCGATGCCGGGCGATGTTCAAGATGGACGTGGCGGAGACGGTTTATATCGCGGAGCTGCGGTCGGGCGTGGCGGGACACGACAGCTATCGGCGAGTGGCGTGGGCGATGTATGAGGCGGTGCAGCGGCAGTATCCGGGCCTGGCAGGCTTGTTCCGGGTGGACGATGTGCGGGTATCGGTGGATCTACTTAGGCGGTAGTCCCACCAAAGTGGCAGGGATGTCTTCGCCTTTTCTTTGCTATCCCGCATGTTACTGCGGTAAGATCATCTGGGTACGTAGAGAGTTTTAGGGAGAACAAGTGGCCGACGATCGTAATAAGGCAATCGATGCAGCGCTCTCGCAACTGGAGAAGCAGTTCGGCAAAGGCTCGATTATGCGGCTCGGATCGAAAGAAGCGATCGTGCCGATCTCGGTGATTTCGACCGGTTCGATCTCGTTCGACGCGGCCCTGGGTGTGGGCGGCGTGCCGCGTGGCCGAGTAATCGAGATCTTCGGGCCGGAGTCTTCCGGTAAGACGACGATCACTCTGCAGATTATTGCCGAGGCGCAAAAGACCGGTGGTTTGGCCGCGTTTGTGGATGCCGAGCATGCACTCGATCCGAACTATGCGCGCAAGCTGGGTGTGGATGTGGACAATCTGCTGGTGTCGCAGCCGGACTATGGGGAGCAGGCACTCGAGATTGTGGAGGCGCTGGTGCGGTCGGGCGCGATCGATGTGCTGGTAGTCGACTCGGTGGCGGCGCTGGTGCCGAAGGCGGAGCTTGACGGCGAGATGGGAGACTCGCACATGGGGCTGCAGGCGCGGCTGATGTCGCAGGCGCTGCGCAAGCTGACCGGAACGGTCTCGAAGTCGCGAACTTCGCTGATCTTCATCAACCAGATTCGCGACAAGATCGGCGTCATGTTTGGCAATCCGGAGACGACGACCGGTGGCCGTGCGCTCAAGTTTTACGCCTCCGTCCGTATCGACATTCGCCGCATCGGCGCAGTGAAAGAAGGCGATGTCGTAGTCGGTTCAAGAACCAAGGTCAAGATTGTCAAGAACAAGGTGGCTGCGCCTTTTCGCGATGCGGAGTTCGACATTCTGTATGGCGAGGGAATCTCGCGTGAGGGCGACACGCTCGATCTGGCGGTGTTGCACAACATCGTGGATAAGAGCGGCGCCTGGTACAGCTTTCAGGGCGAGCGCATCGGGCAGGGACGCGAGAATGTGCGGACATTCCTCAAAGAGAACCGTGAAGTGTTTGGGCGAATCGATGCGGAACTGCGCAAGAAGATGGGGATCGTAGCAGTCAATGTCCCGCTGCCGCCGGTTCCTGAGTATGGACCGGAGACGGTCGTCAACTTGGTAAAGGGAAAGCGCGGGTAGCGAAACCCCCACAATCGCCTGGGCGCGGTATGCTTCGGAAGAATGCATACCGTCAAAGCTGTCTATCCGGGAACTTTCGACCCGTTAACCAATGGCCACCTTGACCTAATTGCGCGCGGCGCAAAGATTGTGGACCAGCTCGTAGTGGCGATTTTGCGCAACTCAGAGAAGGGAACGCCTCTCTTCTCGGTTCCGGAGCGGCTGGAGATGATCACCGAGGCGGTCAGCGGATTTGCAAATGTGTCGGTGACGACGTTTGATGGCTTGTTGGTGGAGTTTGCGCGCGCGCAGGGAGCAAAGGCGGTGCTGCGCGGGATCCGGGCGATCTCGGATTACGAGTACGAGTTTCAGATGGCGATGATGAATCGTAAGCTCGATCCGGAGCTCGAGACATTGTTCATGATGCCGGCGGAGAAGTACACCTATGTCAGTTCGCGGCTGATCAAAGGCGTGTTCCGGCTGGGGGGCGATGTGTCGGCGTTGGTGCCGGAGCTGGTGGTGGAACGGCTGAAGGCGAAGGCGGGTGCGTGATTGCGGCTCCGCGCTTGCGAGGAGCTGGTTGAGTTGCGGTGCTGGACGTTGGAGAGGAACGCAACTTGAATGGGGGTACTCCCCCCACCCCTAAACTCTGCAAAGTCTTCGAACGAGGCGAGTTAGATTTGGACTTGGGTCTGGGCTTAGGTCTGTACGTCGGGTTTGACCTGATTTGAGGTTTGTTCGAGGGCAGCTTGTGCATTTTGCTGGTCGCGTGCCCATTGGCGCATGAGGATCTCTTCAAGGTTGAGCTCACGGTCGGCTTTACGAAAGTCGGCAGGTGGG
>CALMVK010000149.1 GCA_937873145.1 uncultured Granulicella sp.
CTGAGCCGCCGATTAGCCATGAAGAATGACCGCCATCTACCGCTGAAGATCACAGCGATTCCTGCCCATGCAATACGGGATTGACAGGGAGCTGGTACGTATCGTTGAGGTATACCTCAACAAGACGCGATCAGAGGACTGGTTTTCCATTCTTCTAGGGTCAGTTCTTGCATCTTGCTACGGCTCTGACCGGTGGTCTAGACCCTACTGCTACGGGTTCAGATGTCTTCAGCTCCCAGGCCGGCGATCTTGTTCAGATCCGGCCCGAATACGTGGAACTGCTGCACAGAACTTCCTCCTCGAAAACTAAACCGCACGGCGGTTGGCAAGATTAGAGCCGTGATGTGATGTGAGCCGCCTTTGCGTGACGGACCGCTGCTCACAGGCTTAATCACGCCAAGAGAGATCTTCTTTACGGCCGGCGAAGCCTTGAGCATCTGCACGAAGGGTAGCGCCGCCTCAATAATCGTGGTGTGACGCATATTGAACTTCGGTCCGCGGAGTAAGCCCTGCCTAGCCATCACCAGTCACCTTGCCCGTTTTACGGCTCATGTTGCTATTGTGCGCGGCATACGTGTCTTGAAGCTGGGAAGGTAACGATGGTTGTCACAAACGAAGGTTTATGACAGCATCTCCCGCTTCAACTTCCCCAAAGACGTTTGTGGAGACACACTTTGCTGATTTGGCGACCGTCATAGGTTCCACTAAGATTGGTATCTTCTGTGCACTCTTTGCACTCACGCTGGTGCGCAGCGAGCGATGGTAACCGCAATGTCAATCGATATGCGGTTCCTTGTTTAAGGGGTAACCTGAACGGTAAGCACGGCAGTATGTGCGATGCCTGAGTTCTCGTCGGTTGCAGTAACAGGGATTGTGTACGTGCCTGGACTCACTGGATTTAGAGAGTAGTAGATGTTGGTGCAACCGCTTATGCCGGCAATCGCGACTGCAAAAATCAGAGCACAGAATCGATTCCGCAACCTGCGCCGTCGAGACAACAAGAACGGCACAGCAAAGAGAGTTGCGAGTGCCGGCAAGGAAGGGCCGCGATCTGGGCGGGGACGATCTGTCTTTAGCCTTACGTGTTGAGGAGGCTGCTGAACAGTGTCCATTGAGAGTGTGGTCGCTCCTCCGCCTCCCGTCGGAAATACGACCGTCGCCGGCATAAACGAGACAGTGCCGTAGAGTGGGACTTGGCTGGCTCGGAAAGAGATGTTTCCTGGAAGATTGCCGACGCCAGCAATCTGCACGCTCACCTGGCCCTGTTTGCCTTGAGCGATCGACAGCGTCGCCGGGGAGAGTGCAATCGAGAAGTCGAAGCTCTGGATCACCTCAGCTAAAACCGGAGAGAGGCTGCCTGCGAAGTTCACCCCTCCGGCATAGGTGGCAACGATGTTGTGCGTACCGGAGGACAGCGTGTTTGTGGAGAAGGTTGCCAGGCCGGCCGAGAGTGTGCCGGTTCCCAGCAATCCGAACTGATCGCTGAACTGAACGACGCCGCCAGGCTGCGCGCCCAGAGAGGTCACTTGCGCTTGTAGGGTGACTGTGCTCCCCAGAGCGGCGGGGTTCGGAGTTCCTGAGAGCGCCACGGAACTGGACGCGGGCTGCACGATTTGAACGACACTGCTGTTGCTGGCATTGGTGTTTGGAGAGCCGCTGTAGGTCGCTGTAACGGTGTGGCTGCCTACGGCCAATGACGAAGTAACAAAGCTGGCAACACCGGCTCCGGAGACAACGGCGCTGCCAAGGACCGTCTGGCCTTCCTGAAACGTCAATGATCCGGTCGGCACGATGGTTGTCTGCGGAGCGGCGACGCGTGCGGTAAAGGTGACTGCCTGGCTAAAAAGCGAGGGATTTGGAGTGGAAGCAAGCGCGGTTGTCGTCATGTCTCCCTCGACGACTTCGACCACAACGGGAGAGACGCTGCCGGCAAAGGTGACACTTGGGTTATAAACCGCTGTGATGTTGTAGGTGCCTGCTCCAAGGCTTGTAGTCGTTGCACTAGCGATTCCGGCGGCGTTCAACGGGGCAGTCCCTAAAGCCGTGTTGCCGGTTAGAAAGCTGACCGTGCCGTTCGGGGTTCCAAACTGCGAGGCGACGCTTGCGGTGAACGTAATTGCCTGAAATGCTCTGGCGGGATTGGGTGCGACTTGGAGATTCGTTGCGGTGGGGTATCCAGTGACGACTTGGGTCAGGGGCGACGAGGTGCTTGGGTCGAAGTTGAAGTCGCCGGGGTACGTGGCGGTGATCGTGTCGTTGCCAACGGTGAGGGCAGCGGTCGAGAAGATCGCCGCGCCAGCGGAGTTAAGCGTCGCCGTGCCGAGCACCGCGCTGCCAGCGTAGAAGGTCAGGACTCCGGTCGGAATGTTGCAGTTGCCGGTGACTGTGGCGTTGATGGTAACGGGGGATCCGCCTACGGAAGGATTGGGGGAAGACGAAAGGGAGATCGGCGGGATGGGGTGAACTTCGTACACTCCCATATCGACAGTACCGCAGACGGTGCGGTTCTTACCGGCAAGATCGGTTGCAGGAAGACCCAAAGCATGAACATCTCCAGCCGCCACCACCGGAGACGTTCGCTGTATGAAGAAGTCATTTGTGCTGGGGGACAGAAACTCCGGGTCCACAGAGAGATTGCCCGAGCCGCTTCCTTGGCAAAGCAAGGGTTGAGAAGCTCCTGCATAGAATGCGTCATTATTGGAATAGATGAGGTTGCCATTTGTACCATTCGTACACGCGACGGTGCCAAATTGATCCGATGCGACAAAGAGATTGTTCTCGATGACGAATGGGAAGGTATTCGTCAGGCTATAGCCGAAATTCCCCTCATTGCCCGTTTGCGCCGGGCTCGTGGCGGGATCGTCCACATTGATGTTTCCGTAGACGGTATTGTTCACTACAACCAAAGAGTACACAGGAGCGAGGTTTCTGAACCCTCCATTCCCGTTTGCGGTAATACCTGAAACTAACGAGCCGCTGCTCGTATTATTCACCACCAAGTTCTGAGTGATCGTTACATTAACAGCTTCTCCCTCTTCCACCGCCGCCGCACCGTCTAGGTAGTTATTGAGCACAGAATTATTTTTTATGATAAGCGTCGTGACGCTGTAAATGCTTTCGGAGAAAATAGCATTTCCAAGTGGCTCCGGACGCGCTCCCAACCCTTGAATCAGAACACCATTGTTCTCAATGGTGTTCCCGATGATCTCCACAGTTCCAGCGTCAAGGAGCCAAATCGCTGTATCTCGCTGGTCTTCATTGAATTGGCCATATGGCTGATTGAAAGTGACACAATCAACATTGTTTAGATAACGTGTATGACTAATCGTATTACCGGTTATGAGCGGGCTCGCGGCCTGGCCTGTCGCTGCGATGCCGCACGCGATATTACTTGTAATTACGTTGTTGCTGACGGTTGCTGAACTGCTAGGGAGATACACCCCGGTCAGTCCATTTTGGATGGTAAAGCCATTCAGAATGGAAGCTCGTGTCTCACCCGATCGAAAGACTACAGCAGGGTTCTGCTGATCTCCATTGATAATCGTCGAAGCAGCCCCGGCAGAGTTAGCCGCCCCGCTCGTAACGGTAATGGCTTTACCCTTGAAGTCGATATTCTCGGGATACGTTCCTGGCGCGACCAAAACAGTGTCACCGTTCGACGCTGCATCGATTCCGGCCTGAATCGTCAGCTGATCGGCAGGCACATGGATTGTAGTCTGCGCCCAACTCGCGGAGACATGGATCAGCATACAAACAGCTAGCAGCAATTTCCCGAGGCACACCTTGATAGATTGTCTGCGGCCGCCTGCTCTCAGATCTTCGAACATAAGAATCCACATTCCTTGTTGTGCTTCCATACAGACGAAAGTGGAAACGGAATGCAACCAGGCGAGCACGCCCTAAGGCGTGCTTTCATTCAAGCGAAGGGCGAGGAGACTGGACTGCTCGCCAGCATCAAGGGAGACGACTTCGGCCTTTTGAATCGTTTTCCTCAAAAATGATGAGCTTCGGTAGGCAACGTTCGAGAGATCCTGCCATGCCATTACGCGGTACTCGCCGGCAGCCAAACCCTCCAGCCTAAACAAACCACTATCGTTAGTCTTAACGAGGCTAATTCCCCCTGATAATACCGACTGCACCATTACGTCTGCACCTCCAGCATGCTCTTCGGCATTCGACACGACCCCAGAAAGACTTGCCGAGTTGAGTCCTGTTTCCACACTCAGACTCAGGCCTCGCTGCATGTTAGGAACAACGATGTTCCGGTTTGCAACCGGCTGGCCATTTGCAGAAACTGCTGCTACGTAACTCTTTTGTCCAGCCAACTCGCGCACAACGTAATCTCCGGGTTCGACTGCCGGAAACTCGAACTCACCTTCCGCGCTGACTTTGGCTTCATAACGTTTGTGGTAAACGTCACCCGGCTTCGCTTCGAGGACCAATGCGGCAGGATACTCTCTCAACAAAGAGTCGGCATTGTGAACCGACCCGCTAACTGGAACTGCAAAACTTTCATCTAGCTTTTGATTTTTTTGTGTGGAAGCGTTCACTGAAAGGTGGAGAATACCATGGTGATCGGCACCGTTCGCGAACCAGTCGCCTTTGATCACGTACCTTCCTTCCGGAAGGTTTTCGATAAGGTACTTGCCGGTTTTTCCCTCGCGGGCCACGGGAATCTTTAGGTTCAGGTCGAAGTCCTGCGATTCTATCGCTACCTTGACAGAGGATGTTGCCGTGTTGACCGGTAGTTCGATGGAAACGGAGTGGACGGGCAAGGAGGGCACGACAATTCGTGCAACGGCGCTCTCCCCTGCACGCACAAGCAGTCTGGAAGCATCGTCGATTTCCGTGGCCTGCGGGTAGAAGGTAATGGAGTAAGCTGTCGTCGCTTTTGGGAGAAGAACCGCATTATGTGTAGCAGACAAGCCCGCTTGCGCCATTGAGGATGCTGCATTTGGACGCACCATGACAAGGTAATTGCCTGCCTGCACGGACGTGCAGGAATATCGACCGTCTAAATCCGTCTCGGCGGCGCACTCGGCTAGAAGAGTGGGAAACCCGTCCCGGGCTCCAGTCAGGTAAGCAACGACATGACTCGGTATCGGCACACCTGCACTGTTTACAACCAGTCCCGTAATCGAACTCAGTGGTGCTTGTAACCTAGGCACACGCTGGGCCGATAAAGACACACATACGAAGGGCATAATCATTGTGACCGGAATTGAACACTTATGCATTGCTCATCCTTCTAAGCTGAATTGACAGGCTAAGAAACGGCAATGCCTACTCTGGGCATTGCCGTTTAGGAGCGTAACCTGCTTGGTGATAGTTTACGGAGTGCTTTGCGTATACAGAACTTGGCTTGAATCGTCGGCAACGAAAAAGTTGTAGAGATAACCATTATTTGGACCGTTTATTATGTTGCTTTGACCTGGGTAGTATCCCCCGTCACCTGTTCCGACCAAAGCCGGAGGTCCTCCCATGGTATCTCCATTATTCGTATACCCTGACCAGTTCACGCCATCCGTTGAGACCTTCGTAAGAAATCCATGGCTTCCATCGTTCGAACGGAATCCCATGTAAAGGTAGCCGCGGTGGCTTGCCAGAGAAGGTGTTGTAGAAGATTGGTCACCGGCTGCAGCCGTACTGTAGTTGAAGTTAATGCCGTCGGTGGTCGTGTAGTAATAGAGATTGTGGCTGTTGTCTTCGGTCGAGTAGGCGATGTAAAGTGTCGGTTGACCACCGGGAGGAGTATAGGTGGTCATGCCAGCTACGAAATTCATGTTGATGTTTGGGAAATTCCGCGTAGTGGGATTGGCGACATTATTACCAGATTGATCCGGGATAATACATAAGGTAAGCGATTGGTCGGCAGCATTCTCCATGGCAACATACATAGAACCATGGAATGGCGTCATGGTAACGGAACCCGTAATACCTTGATCTGCGCAGGCCGTATAGTTGGACCAAGTAGTTCCATTCGTCGATGTAAGAAAGACCACGCTCCCGTAGGAGTCTAGATCGGCGACGTAAAGAAGGTTATTCAAGTTACCGATAGCAGGGTTGCCGGTGCCCGCAATAGGGCTCTGTTGCAAAGTTCCGGTGGCCGCGTGAAGATGGGCTGAATACGAGCGG
>CALMVK010000150.1 GCA_937873145.1 uncultured Granulicella sp.
TCCCCGCCCCCATCGAGCTCTACGGCCGCTCCAAGCTCGAGGGCGAGCGCATCGTCCAGTCCTTCGCACCCCAGCTTGACGCCGTCATCCTCCGCTGCCCCACCATCATGGACCGCGGCCGCCTCGGCCTGCTCGCCATCCTCTACGAGTTCATCGACGACGGACGCACCGTCTGGGTCGTCGGCGACGGCTCCAACCGCTACCAGTTCATCTACGCCGAAGACCTCGCCCAGGCCTGCGTCCTCGCCTCAAAACTCGGCCGCTCCGACCTCTTCCACATCGGCTCCGATAACGTCAGCACCATGCGTGAAACCTACGAGAGCGTCATCCGCCACGCCGCTCCCACCCGCGCCAGCCGCCGCCGCTCCCGGGTCCGCTCCCTCCCGGAAGCCCCGACCCTCTTCCTCATGAAGCTCGCCCACACGCTCAGGCTCTCCCCGCTCGGCCCGTATCATTACAAGATGATCGCCGAGTCCTTCGTCTTCGACACCTCCCGCATCAAGCGCGAACTCGGCTGGCAGCCCACTCTCACCAACGAAGAAATGCTCCGCCTCGCCTACGAGTACTACTCGGAACACCGTCAGGAGATCGCCGCCCGCACCGCCGTCTCCGCCCACCGCAAACCCGCCTCCATGGGCATCATCCGGATGCTGAAATGGCTTTCCTGATCTCCGAGGCGAAGATCACCGACCTTCCTCGGAATCAAACGCGTGTGCTCCAAGACTTCTCCACGGCACTTTTCTCCTGGAAGCAAAAAGCCGCTTTCACACGCCTCGATGCCCTTCTGCTCACCCTGTGGGCACTCATCGTGGCAACCACGCTGCCGTTGCACGAGAAATGGTGTGACGAAGCTCAGGCTTGGCTGATTGCTCGAGATAGCACCGCTTACGGGCTCATCCGTCACCGTCTCCACTATGAAGGCGCGCCTCCTCTCTGGCATCTGCTCCTGCACGGGTTCCGTCTCTTCCACGGAACATACAGCCAAATCGGCTGGCTTGGCGCCGCGTTCGCCTGCGCCGGAGTTTTCGTCTGGCTCCGTTGGTCTCCATTCCCGCTCGTCCTTCGCGCACTGCTGCCCTTCACCTTCTTCTTCGTTTATCAATACGCAGTCATCGCCCGCAGCTACTGCCTCTTCGCGCTGCTCGCTTTCTCTCTCTGTGCGCTTTTCGCCAGAAAGGCCCATCTGCTTTGGTTTGCTCTCGTCGCCGGCCTGCTGGCCAACCTCTGCGTGCAGGGCTTTCTCTTTTCGCTTGTAGTTATCGTTCTTCACCTCCACAGCCTTCATCGCGAGCATGCACTCAAACCGCAAATCCCCCGTCTCACCGCGGCCTCCGCGCTCTTCGCCGTTTTCGCTGCCGTAGCCGCCTACACTGCCCTACCCGCGCCGGATGGCAACTTTGCCGCTGCCGGTCCAGTCCGCGACAGCGCCGCACACCAACTCCTGGTGCGTTTTATCGGGGTAACCCCGCCCTTTTACCCGTCACCCGCCGCCGACACCTATCTCTACCCGAGGCCCGAACCGGCTAAGCCGGCACTCCTTGCGCACCCCGCTTTGTGGGCCGCTTGGCAGGTAAATCACCGCGACGTGGTAGACGCCGAAGGACATCTCGGTCCGCAATCCACCTTCAGTGCGGCAATTGAATTCTTTCTCGGTCTTGCGAGCCAGGCGACATGGCCCATCGCCAACTCGAACCTGCTCGCTTGCCTCTTCCTCTTCACTCTGATCCTCTGGCTCATGGCGGTCGATGGGCTTCGCTTCCTGACTCTCTGGATAGTTCTTTTGCTCGACGGACAGGTCCTGTGGGTCGCCGACCAGCATGCAGGTATGCTTCTCATCGCGCTCGTCGCCACGGTTTGGCTTGCGGCGGAATCGGCCCCAAGCAAGCAGCAAAGTCCACATCTGCAGAAATTGTTTGTCCTTCTTTTCGCCATCATCCTCGTCCTCCAGTGCGGCTGGTCCTGGAGCTCGATCCATCACGATCGCCGCGCAAGCTACGATCCCGGGCAAGAAACCGCGCAATGGTTGCAGTCTTGGCTTGCCTCACGTCCTTCAGCCCGAGTCGCCGCCTTCAGCTTCTTCTCCGTCTCGTTGCAACCATACTTTCAACACAATCCATTCCTGAACATCCCAAGCTCTTACTGGCAATGGTCCTGGAGTGGAGACCCGGACCCGGACCACGCCCGCGTAATCGCCCGGCATCCTGATCTTGTCGTCCTTACCGCGGAATTTCAGGGCTCTGGACAAATGCGCAATCAATGGGCGCCTCTAAGCCGAATTTTCACTCCCCAGGAAGAACAGCTGCTTCCGCGCGACCGCATCGCCGCCGACCTGCGCGCTCATGGATACCGCGAAACTCATCGCTTCTGTGGAGATCGCTTCGCCCGCTTCAGCTTCTCCTACCATGATTGCGACATTGTCTTTCAGCCGGACCCCAACTTCGTCCCTTCGCAGGCCACCCTCGCCGCCGACGAAGAAACACTTTACCCCGGAGAAATCCAGTAATGTACTGTCTCCTCATATGCTGAAGAACGTCGTCACGGATGACGCGATGGAGGACGTAGCCACGGGCAACGCTCGGCAAGCAATCTCCGTGAACTCGTTGCGGCCAGTCGGCTGGCTCGAACTCATTGGCTCCCTGCTCGCCATCGCAGGCGTCCTCGGCAGCGTCCTTTCCGGCTATCACGCGCGGGAGTGGCAAGCCTCAGCCTCTGACTTCAAAACCCTCTACGCCTCCGCACAATGCTTCCGCCAGCACATCGATCCCTACGACTTTCATAACATCGCGGCCGTCTTTGCTGCTCATCGCGTCGTTCCGCCCGTCAGCTGGTACGCTCACGCCCCCGTCTACCCACCCTTCACCCTCGCCGTCCTCGCGCCGCTTACCTTGATCCCCATGGTGCAGGCTATCTATCTATGGATGGCTCTCAGCGGCATACTGCTCGCTGCTGCAGTCTTCCTGCTCACCCGTGCCGCCGAACAGCTCTTCCGGCTCGCCCTTTCGTGGCGTCTGGCCCTGATTGCCCTCTTCGCCGCCTCCCCCCTGCTTAGTTTCAGCCTGGAGATGGGCAACGTCTCTGCGGTCGTTGCTGCGCTTCTCATCGCAGCCGTTGTGCTCAGTCACACCTCGCCGCAGTTTAAAACCCTTCCTCCTGTAGCCGTTGCTCTTGCGCTGCTTCTCAAGCCGCACCTTGCGCTTTGGGTCGTCCTCGCTTTTCTCGTCTCTCGACATACACAAGGTCGTCGCTTGGCCGTAAGCTCCGCCACACTCTTTCTCGGCTCCGTCCTGTGCATCGGCCTCTGGATGGCAGCACACCACCAGCTCTCCCCGGAGATAAACTCCTACCGCGCCATGGTGCATCAGGAGATTTCGGGTGGATCGATGGACCCCGCTAACCACGAGCTCGTCGCGGTCACTGCGCAGATCACCTCGCTTGCTTCGCTCCTCGGCTACTGGCTTACCGGAGCGCCGCTCACCCTCTTCAGCGCAACTTTGCTTCTAACCTTCTTCACAGTGCTCTTTTACTTCTCTCTCCGCCTTGAAAAGCAGGAGAATCCACTCCTGCTCCAGGTCGGCGCATGGTCTGCCTTTGGCCTTATCGCAACCTACCATCGTGCGCACGACGGTCTGATTCTCCTTATCCTGCTCCCGTGGCTGCTCTCACTCTTTCGCCAGTCCTGGAAGAATCCGGTGGCTCTCTCCGTCACGTTTCTCCTCTTTGCTGAAAGTGGTCCTTCCCTTGGCGCTTACACTAACTTTGCTAGAATCCACGGTCTCGCTTCTATCGCCCACTTTCTGCTCTACCGCCAGTCGGCCTTGATCGCCGTCCTTCTCGCCGTCATCCTGACCTCTGTCACGATTCACCAGGCCGCAAAGCGAGAAGTTGCTTCCAGCTAAAAGCGCAGAACCGCTCCCAATCCGGCCTCTTGCAAGGACTGTGAACGAAAGACGCCACCGACCTGACCGCCTCCATACTCAGCTCGTACATCCAGATGCGGCACGAGCGTGTAATCGACACCACCCTGGATCTGGTAAGCGAATTTTGATACCTCATTGCTCTGGAATCCGTAGTTCGTCAGAACCCCGCCGAACTCGGCTTGCACATAAGGCTTCAAAGATAGAAACGGAAGTTTGACCACCAGACGAGGACCTCCCAGCCCGCCTCGCACTTTGTTGCTCACCACAGAGCCATTGGAACTGTTGGCGAAGAAGTAGCGTGCATCCGCGCCAAGCTTTACCGGGCCAAAAGAAAGAAAAGTGTCGTAGGCACCAAACGTGGCACCGTACGCACCAAAGCCGCTGTCCTCAACGGAGGTCTGCGAAGCCGACAGCGTGCCGGTCGATCCAAGGAACGCACCTGAAGCGGTTGCATACGCACCAAACTGTGCAAATGCAGTGATCCCAGAAACTGCTGTAAAGCTGAGAAGCAAGGCGCAACGATTAAAAAGCAACATAAGAGGTCTCAGAATTTTCTTTGCGCAAGGATAAACTCGG
>CALMVK010000151.1 GCA_937873145.1 uncultured Granulicella sp.
TCCCGTAGGGAATCTGCGTTTTTCATTGCCGCCACAGAACTTAATCAGAGTCTCCTTAGCTCCAAGGACCGTCACGCAAGGTCTGGAAGATCAGTGTGGGCTTTTGAAAAAGGCGTTACCCCCAGAAAGGTCCATAGCTTTCAATGTGAGGGTGCAGAACACGGCTACTTTGCGGGTGCTAAGAACGAGGATGAGCTAGAGATCGATAAACGATTCAATGAAACCTACGAACTGCCGTTCAATAATCTCCTCCCAGCTATGGATGCCAATCTGCAGATTCTGCAGAGTCAAGAGGTGCGCAACACTTGCTCACTATATGTAGCTCACCTCTTTCACCGGATGCGCGCTATGCGAATCGGTCGCCAACTACTTAGATAAGAAATGCTTGACCAGTACCGAGCAATAGCCGAAGATCCTTGGGATATGAAGAAGGCGTTCAGAAGGGTACGTCTTCAGGCGTGCCAAAAACCAGTCGCGCCAAAGGCACTCCCGCTCTGCCGAAGGCTCGCTTTCGTCTTCATCTCGTGTGTTTAGAATGACCCTATGAAACCCAGCCCAATCGAAGCGGAAGTGTTCGTTAGGTCCTTCATCCCGGGCGTCGAGAAGCGAGCGGACGAGCTAAAGAGTATTTCAGGCGAGTACACGCGATGGACTCGTGCAATCAAGCTCTGGCTCGGCGAAACCAGCGCGGTCTACGGTTGCCGCCCTATCTACAGTGACGGCTCAGCCATGAGGGAGTTCATGCTTGACCTCGTATGGTGGAACGGCCTCGGCGGACGCGCTGAGCTAGCCTGTGAATCAGAGTTCGGAAACCTCCGAGACCCGAAGGGAAACGCTGGACGCGTAGCCGAGGACTTCGACAAGCTCCTAAATTTCAAAGCTCCGTTCAAGCTGATGATCTTCGATTCCTATGGCGCAAGAAAAGACGGGTCTAACCCAAACCGCGACGCCGTTCTCACAGAACTAAATCGTTACCTTCGCGAGTATGGCGACCACCGCATCGGCGAGCAGTACGTCCTTGTCGACATGTGCAGCGGCAAATCTGCCGCGTGGCTCTGCCTCATCCTCCAGGAAGGCGAAGACACAACCCTCACCTTCAAACCTATACCCGTAGACTAGCCACCCGGAAGGTCACGCCTTCACGCGCCAAAATCCAGCCCCGCCCGACACTCCCGCTCTGCCGAAGGCCTGCTTCTCCGCTTCCGCTTTCTTCCAACCAGCCCCCCAATCACCAAAATCCCCCAACCGCCCGGCGCCACATCGTAGGGTCCTCGACCCTCCGCCTCCTCCAAAATAAGGCGCTTAGGGGGTTTGGGCGAGAGGTAAGGTTAGCGTCAGGG
>CALMVK010000152.1:0-4610 GCA_937873145.1 uncultured Granulicella sp.
CTCTCAGACAGCACCTTCGTCTGAGGTGGGGTCGCAAACTCTCCCCCCAGTCCTCCGCCTCTCCGCCCGCCAGTCCACGGTCCTCCGCTACGGAGAGAATCCCCATCAGGCCGCCGCCCTCTACACCGATGGCTCCCACACCGGCATCGCCAACGCCCGGCAACTGCAAGGCAAAGACCTCTCCTACAACAACCTCGTCGACCTCGACGCCTGCTGGGAGCTCGTCTCCGAGTTCCCCGTCACCCAGCAAGCTCCCGCCACCGTGGTCATCATCAAGCACACCAACCCCTGCGGAGCCGCCACCGGCACCTCGGTCCTCGATGCCTACACCCGTGCCCTCGCCGCAGACCCCGTCTCCGCCTTCGGAGGTGTGCTCGGTATCAATCGCGAGGTCGACGGCCCCGCCGCCGAAGCCATCGCCAAACTTTTCGTCGAGGCCATCGTCGCGCCTGCCTTCACCCCCGAAGCCCTCACCTACTTCGCCGCAAAAAAGAACCTCCGCCTCCTCGAACTCACCCCGGCTCGTACCTCCCGCGTGCTCAAGCAGGTCTCCGGAGGCTACCTCCTGCAAGACGCCGACCATCGCCAGGTCACTCAGGATGACCTGACATCCGCCACCGAACGTCAGCCTACCCCGGAAGAACGGCAGGCTCTGCTCTTTGCCTGGAGCATTGCGAAGCACGTGAAATCGAACGCCATCGTCTACGCCCGCCTCTCGGAAGGCCATGGCCAAACCGTAGGCATCGGCGCCGGCCAGATGTCGCGCGTCGATGCAGCCCGCTTCGGCGCGATGAAGGCCGTTCTCCCGCTTGCCGGTTCGGTCGCTGCCTCGGACGCCTTTTTTCCGTTCCCCGATGGCCTTGAGGTCGTCGCCAAGGCCGGGGCCACCGCCGTCATCCAGCCCGGAGGCTCGGTCCGCGACCCGGAGGTCATCGCCGCCGCCAACCGCCTCGGCCTGGCCATGGTCTTCACCGGAATCCGCCACTTTCGCCACGGCTGAGCCGCAAGCCCGCGACAACCTTCTCCGGAGACACGGGTTCCCTTTGGTGGGAGAGCGCATCGGCTTGTCTCGTTGTACACTGCCAACCATTGAGACAGGCCCGTTCGCATCCAAACATGTAGGCTTGCCGTCTAAATGAATTAGTCCTGGGGAGTCTCCAGGGATCGAGCGCAGGATTGGGAACAGGATAAAGACGACTATGACATTGCGCTACACCTCGTTGCTTCGCTTCTCTGCACTCCTCCTCCCATTCGGTCTTTTTCAGCTCGCGGTGCAGACGTCTTTCGCACAGCAACCGCAAAAACCGCTGCAGGCGCGCGATAAATCCGTTCAGCTCACCCCCGCAACCACTCCTGACCACGCCGCGGCCTATTATCACGACGGCCTCGCTCACCTTTATGAGGAGATGGCGGTCAATAACGGCCGCCCTGACTACGCCGCCCAGGCGGTCGAAGAGTACAAGCTCGCGCTCAACGCGGACCCCGAGAACAAGTTTCTCCAGGACGGTCTCGCCGATCTCTACTTCAAAATCGGCCGCATCCGCGAAGCCGTAAACTCCGCTCAGGACCAGGTCAAGAAAAATCCTAACGACATCGCCGCGCACGAGTTACTCGGCAAAGTCTACCTTCGTTCCCTGGGCGATATGCAGGGCGCGCAGACCGCCGAAATGCTGCAACTCGCCATCGGCGAATATGAGAAGCTTGCGCAACTCAAGCCGGACGACGTTGAAACACATCTTGTGCTAGGCCAGCTCTACGGCTTTCATCACGACACGGCCAAGGCAGAGGCGCAGTTCAAGCTTGCGCAGGGCCTCGACGGCAACTCCGAAGACGCGGTGCTGAATATGGCTCGGCTCTACGATGAGGAAGGCCAGCCGCAGGAGGCCGTCAACGCCCTCAGCGCCATCCCCGCCGACGATCGCGGTGCGCGGATCGACTTCGCTCTCGGAGCCAGCTACGACCAGTTGAAGAAGCCGAAGGAGGCCGCTGCCGCCTACCGGGCTTCGCTAGACGAAGAGCCCGATAATCCCGACGCTCTCAAAGCGCTTGGCGCCGCGCTGCTCGCCGACAATCAACTCGCCGAGGCCGGCAAGATCTTTGAGCAGCTCGTGGCGCTCGATCCTTCCGACTCCGAATCGCAGGTTCACCTCTCTGAAACGCAGCGTCGCCAAGGGCACTACGACCTCGCATTAGCCACGTTGACCAAAGCCAAGTCCTCGAACAACAGTGCCGGCAACCTTGAACTTTCGTTCAACGAAGCCGTTCTTTACGACGCTCTCGGACAATACGATAAAGCTGTCGCTACCTTGAAGAACGTGCTTGAGTCCACGGAAAAGTCCGCTTACTCCGAACCTGAAAAAAGCAATCGCGCCATCTTTCTCGACCGCCTCGGCATCGTCTACAACGAGCAGAACAAGACCGCAGATGCCGTCGGGGCGTACAAGCAGATGATCGCCATGGGAGGAGACTTCGTCGCGCGCGGCTACCAGGGCGTCGTCGATTCCTACCGCGATGTACACCAGTGGAAGGAAGCTACGTCCGTGGCCGCGGATGCCGCTGCAGCCCTCCCAAAAGATCGCACCATCCAACTGATGTATGCCATGCAGCTAGCCGATACCGGCCAGGTTGACCAGAGTCTTGCCCTCGCGAACAAGCAGTTGGACGGCACTCCCGCGGACCGCGAAACCCTGATGGACATTGCCATCATCGATCTTCGGTTGAAGCGCTCCACTGACGCCCTCGCCGAGCTCGACAAAGCTGAAAAGCTCACCTCAACGCCGGATCAAAAGCTTGGCATCGTCCTGATGCGCGCCACCGTGCTCGACCACGACAAGAACTACGACGCGGCGGAGGTCGAGTACAGAAAAGCCCTTGCGCTTGATCCCAATAACGCCACCGTTCTCAATGATTTCGGCTTCATGTACGCCGACCGCGGCGTCAAGCTCCCCGAAGCCTTGACCATGATCAAGAAAGCCGTCGAGCTCGACCCGCAAAACGGTGCCTACCTCGACTCGCTGGGCTGGGTTTACTTCAAACTCGGCCAGTATGGCCCAGCCGAAGAGAACCTGCACAAAGCGATCGACCGCACCTCCACCGACGCCAGCATCCATGACCATCTTGCCGAGGTCTATGAGAAGACCGGTCGGCTGCAGCTCGCCGTCGGTCAGTGGGAGCGCTCCATGACCGAGTACGCCCACTCCCTGCCTGCCGACGCCGATCCCGCCGACATCGCCAAGGTCCGCCATAAGCTGGACGACGCCCGCGTCAAGCTGGCAAAGAACTCCTCCGCACCGAATAAAAAATCCTGAATCCTTCATGCGAAAGATACCCCAGGTCTCGCCTTTGAGACCTGGTTGAACTATTCGCTAAACTAGAGAAGGCCTATGTCTTCTCCGTCCAATCCGCAGGCCGTGCGCGAAGAGGACGTGTCCTTGTTGACCCGTGCCTTCGCTGCCCCGCCACACACTGACCGCACCCCCATTCAGCGCGACCGGGAGCGCATCGTGCAGGCCCGCGCCTTCCGCCGCCTCGCCGGTAAGACTCAGGTCTTCACCTCCCGCGCCTCAGACCACTTCCGCTCGCGCCTGACCCATACCATTGAGGTCGCTCAGATCGCCCGTGCTGTCGCCGATGCGCTCGACCTTAACGAAGATCTAGCCGAAGCCCTCGCGCTGGTCCACGACATCGGTCATCCACCTTTTGGTCACGCCGGTGAGCGCGCCCTCAATCGCTGCCTGGAGCGCCATCACCTTCGCTTCGACCACAACCTCCACGCGCTCCGCATTGTCGAGCACTTCGAGCAGCGCTACGCCGCCCATCGCGGTCTCAATCTCACCCTCGCCGTCCGCGAAGGCATCATCAAGCACTCCCGCGATTACACCGCCAGCACTCACCCCGAGCTCTCCGCTTACTTCCTCGATCAATGTCCGCCGCTCGAGGCCCAGATCATCGACCTCACCGACGAGATCGCCTATCTCACCGCCGACCTCGATGACGGCGTGGAGTCTGGCCTGCTCCAGATCGCCCATATTCGCCAGCACGTGCAGATCCTCGCCCGCTGTTTCGCCCAGGTCGAGCGCCTGCATCCCGGCGTCGAAGAACGCTTCCTCTTCCATGAAGCGTTGCAGCGGATGCAGAACGTCCTTACCTCAGACCTCATCGAGACCACCCGCCGTAACCTTCAGGCGCACAATCTTCGCACGCTGGACGAGATTCGCCACCATCCCCACCGCCTGGCTACCTTCTCGCCTGAGGTTGAAGCTGAGCGCCAGCAGGAGAAGCGCTACCTCCAACACACGCTTTATAGCTGCCCCGAGCTCGAACTCGAGCACGACAAAGCCGAGGAGGTCGTCACCGAGCTTTTCGCCTTCTGGACCGCGTACCCCGACGAGCTCCCCGAAGGCTACATGGAAGAGATCGCCGCCGAGGGCCTGCCGCGCGTCGTTGCCGACTACATCGCCGGCATGACCGACGCCTACATCCTGCTGCAGTACGCCCAGGTCAAGCGCATCCCAAAATTCCTCCGCGCCTGATACTCGCCCCTAGATCGCCGGGCTTTTCTGCCCGCTTGATCTCCCGCCTTCGCTCGAAGTTTCTACAACTGTCACCCG
>CALMVK010000152.1:4710-7464 GCA_937873145.1 uncultured Granulicella sp.
GCAGCCCGCAACTACTACAACCGCAGCCGGCAACTACTACAACCGAGGTCCACCCCTACTACAACTGCACAGCGCCTGTAAGACTCGCCACTCGCTCCACCCCATGGGACACGCACCAACGCTTTAACCCCGTCGCGATATTCTCGACCGCCCGCGGATCCGCATAGCTGGCCGTCCCTGCCTGCACCGCCGTGGCTCCAGCCAGCAGAAACTCCACCACGTCTTCCGCCCGCAAGATCCCGCCCATGCCCACCACCGGAATCTTCACCGCGCGCGCCGCCTCGTACACCATGCGCACCGCAATCGGTTTAATCGCCGGCCCCGAAAGCCCCCCGGTCACATTCGCAATGCGTGGCCGCCGCGTCTCCGGATCGATCGCCATCGCCAGAAAGGTATTCACCAGCGATAACGCCTGCGCCCCTGCCGATTCTGCTACCTTCGCCATTTGCGCCATCGACGTCACATTCGGCGAGAGCTTCACCATCAGCGGACGCGCCGACACCCGCTCCGTCTGCCGCACCAGGTCCTCAAGCAGCTTCGGATCGGTCCCAAACACCATCCCTCCATGCGATGTATTCGGGCAGGAAGCATTCAGCTCATACAGGGCGATCCCCGGCGCATCGTTCAACACCTCGATCACCTCGACGCAATCCCGCACCGTAAACCCAAACACATTGGCGATCACCACCGCGCCCTGCATCTTCCTGAGCCGCGGCATCTTCTCTTCAACAAACGCCCGCACCCCCATATTCTGCAGGCCGATCGCGTTCATCATCCCGGACGCCGTCTCGATGATGCGCGGCGACGGATTGCCCGCCATCGGCTCCGAAGACAAGCCCTTCGACACAAACGCGCCGATGCGCTCGAACGAGACGATCTCTTCGAACTCCACCCCATACCCGAACGTTCCGCTCGCCGCGATCACCGGCGACGCCAGCTCTACGCCTGCGACCGTCACCCGCATCTCCGGCCCGCCAACGCTCTTTGCCTTGCTACCCTGCTCCATAACAACAGGGTACATCGCTAAGCCCGGCCAATAGATAGGCCGGGCATGGATACGGATGGCCCCAAGGTCTCGCTCTTGAGACCTTGGGTTCTTCCCCACTCTATATACAGTGGACATCCACCAGCTAAAATCAAAGCCGATGCTCGACCTGAACTACGTTCGCACCAACCTCGAAGCCGTGGAGGCTGCGCTACGCTCTCGCGGAGCCGATCCCGCCGCTCTGCTAGGCGACTTTACCTCGATCGACCGCGACCGCCGCAACTCCATCACCGAAGCTGAATCCGTCAAAGCCGAGCGCAATCGCCTCACCGCCGAGATCCAGGCCCTGCGTAAATCCGGGGCCGACGCCTCCACCCTCACCGATGCAACCCGCGACCTCAAGCAGCGCGGTGAAGCCCTCGAAGCCTCCGCCCAGCTCGCCGACGAAAGACTTCGCGACCTCCTCCAAACTCTCCCCAACCTCCCTTCCGCCTCCGTCCCTCACGGCCGCTCCGAGCACGACAACGTCCTCCAGAAGACCTGGGGCACGCTGCCCAACTTCGGCTTCGCCCCCCGCCCACACTGGGAGATCGGCGAAGCCCTCGGCATCCTCGACTTCGAACGCGCCGCCAAAATCTCCGGCTCCCGCTTCACCGTACACTTCGGCCAGGGTGCCCGCCTGGAGCGCGCCCTCGCCGCCTTCATGCTTGACCTCCACACCCGCAGTCCGGAACACCAGGATCACGGCTACACCGAAGTCCTGCCGCCCACCATGGTCAACAGCCGCTCCCTCTTCGGCACCGGCCAGCTGCCCAAGTTCGCCGAAGACCTCTTCCACGCCGACGACCGCGGCCCTTACGCAGACAAGCCCCAGGAGAACGACCACTGGCTCATCCCCACCGCGGAGGTCTCCCTCACCAACATCTTCCGCGACGAGATCCTGGACGACGCCGACCTCCCCATCCGTTTCTGCGCTTTCACCTCCTGCTTCCGCTCCGAGGCCGGCAGCTACGGCAAAGACGTCCGCGGCCTCATCCGCCAGCACCAGTTCCAGAAGGTAGAGCTGGTCCAGTTCACCCGCCCCCAGGACTCCGAAGCCGCCCACGAGACCCTCACCCGCAACGCCGAAGCCGTCCTTGAAGCCCTCGGCCTGCCTTACCGCCGCATGCTCCTCTGCACCGGAGACATGGGCTTCGCCTCCGCCAAGACCTACGACCTCGAAGTCTGGCTCCCCGGCCAAAATCTCTACCGCGAGATCTCCTCCTGCTCCAACTTCGAAGCCTTCCAGGCACGCCGCGCCAACATTCGCTTCCGCGCGCCAGGTGCGAAGAAACCCGACTTCGTCCACACCCTCAACGGCAGCGGCCTGGCCATCGGCCGTACCTATCTCGCTATCCTCGAAAACTACCAGCAGGCCGACGGCACCGTGCGCATCCCCGACGCGCTGATCCCCTACATGGACCACCAATCCGTGATCGGCCAACAAACCGGCCCGTGGCTCAAGAAAGGCAAACCCTGATGGGCAAACTCCTCAAAAGCTATCTCTTCTGGACTTACCAGCGCGGCAGCTTCCACTACGACATCATGGTCACCGCAATCCTGCTCTTCCTCTTTGTCACGCCGCACTTTATCGACTTCAAGGACCGCCCCGTCGAAACCGTCGCCCTGCACTCCAGCGAGGTCCTCGTCAAAGAGGCTGGCATCCGCGGCGGCGCCTCGCGCTTTCTCTTCCAGATCCGCGCCGACGACACCGGCAACGCCCACACCGA
>CALMVK010000153.1 GCA_937873145.1 uncultured Granulicella sp.
GCCCCCTCCTCCCGCGCAGATCGTCAAGCCCATCAAGATGGTGTCGGAGATTGATGAGGGCCTGCATGCGCCAACTAAAATCCCGAAGAAGATCGAGATGATCAAGGAGGACGCTGCGCCTCCGCCACAGGTTGCGGGTGTAGTGGGCATGGCCGGTATGGCTGGAGGCTCTGCTGGCGGTGTACTCGGCGGCATTCCTGGAGGCATGGGTTCTTCGCCAGCCCCGGTGGTCAAGGCCACTCCGGCGCCTGAAAAGCCGAAGGGTCCTGCGCGTATCTCAGGCGGCGTCATCGCCGGTACGATTCTCGAGAAAACGCAGCCGGTCTATCCTCCGATTGCGAAGGCGGCCCACGTCTCGGGTGCGGTCGTGTTGCACGCCATCATCGGGAAGAATGGTTCAATCCAAAACCTGACTGTAATTAGTGGCCCCGAGATGTTGCGGGCAAATGCCCTTGACGCTGTAAAGAACTGGCGTTACAAGCCTTACATCTTGAATGGTGACCCTACGGAAGTGGACACGACGATTACCGTCAACTTCAACTTTGGCAGCTAACTTCTAACGCTTTCGCCTCATCTACGGCCCCGGCAGATGTCTCGCAGTGGTTTACGTCTGCCGGTTCCAAGGTTCTTATGCTTCATCTACCGCTTGGAGGAAAGTTCCTGTGATTCTCGCCCACACTGCTGTTGTTGCATCCGCCCATGTATCCGCTGCTTTGGCCTTTTTTCAGGAGCCGGCAGCAACGGTTGGCTTCTCCCCTCTGCAGCTCTGGTCGAACATGAGCTGGATTCCACGTGGCATCGTCATTATTCTGTTTATTATGTCGATCTGGTCGCTAGCCGTGATTATCGACCGCGCACTTTATTTCTCCCAGGCGCGTGCGCAGTCGCGTGAGTTTGCTCCGAAGGTCGCGGGAGCCTTGAAGAACGGCAATCTGGACGAGGCCATCAAGGTGGCGGACCGCACCAAGAAGTCGCACCTGGCTGAAGTTGTAACCTCTGGCCTGCAAGAGTTTCGCAGCTTCGGTTCTGGCGGATCGATCTCCGAGACGCAGATCGAGTCGTCGAAGCGCGCCCTTGAGCGTTCCGAAGCGATTGTTCACTCCAAGCTGAAGCGCGGTCTGGGCGGTTTGGCCACGATTGGTTCAACGGCCCCATTTATCGGCTTGCTCGGAACCGTGATCGGTATTTTGAACGCCTTCCAGCAGATTGCTACACAGAAGACCTCAGGAATCGGTGCAGTTGCCGGCGGTATTTCGGAGGCCCTGGTTACAACGGCCTTCGGTCTGGTGGTCGCAATTCCCGCTGTCATGTGCTTCAACTACTTCACTAATAAAGTAGAAGCGTTCGATGTGGAGATGGATAACAGCTCATCCGAGTTAGTGGACTACTTCATCAAGCAGAGCCACCGGTAGGTTGGATAGTTGCTCCCGGTAGGTGCACAGCCTGCCGGGAAGCAGAAGAGATTAGAAAGGTAGAGCCGATATCCGGCTGGAGTTGAATGCATGGCGATCAATAAGCGGGACGAAGGCAAGAAGGTTAATTCAAATATCAACGTAACGCCGATGGTGGACGTAATGTTGGTTTTGTTGATCATCTTCATGGTGATCACGCCGATGTTGAATAACAAAGTCAACGTCGATCTGCCCAAGGCGGATGCAGCAGTAGTTATGGAAGATGCGAACAAGGAAGATGCCGTCACCGTTGCAGTTACACGGGATGGCAAGATCTTCCTGGGCGGAGACCAGGTACAGCCGGATGACATGGGAGCGAAGATCTCGTCGAAGCTGGAGAACAAAACCAGCAAAGAGGTTTATCTACGCGCGGACGTTCGTGCAACTTACAGCAAAGTGATGGATGCGGTTGACGGCATTCGTGCTGCTGGTGTAAGTCAGCTCGGTTTGCTGACAGAGAAGACCGATAAGTAAGTTTGACCCCGGGCGACCGGAAGGAGAGTTTTATGGGAATGGGCGGCGGAGGAACAGGAGGAGCGGTTTCAGAGATCAATGTAACGCCGTTGATCGATGTGCTGCTGGTGCTGCTGATTATCTTTATGGTAATCGTACCGGTAACGCCGAAGGGTTTGGATGCGCTGGTGCCTCAGCCTCCGAAGAACAAGACGAATGACGTGCCGAACGATCGAACCATTGTCGTGCAGATTTTGGGAAACAAAGATGGGCAGCCTGCTTATAAGATCAATGACGATTCCTTTGCACCTTCGGGGATAGAACCAAAGCTCGCTGAGATTTTCGCCTCTCGCCAGGAAAAGGTTATGTTTGTGAAAGGTGATCCGGATTTATTTTACGGGGCAGTAGCACAGGCTATTGACTGGGGACATCAAGCAGGGGTCGATAATATCGGTATCATTACTCCTCGCGTTGAGTCTGGACAGTAGTTTGCTTAGTAGTACAAAAGCGACCCGGCTATGGCCGGGTCGCTTTCTTTTGGAAAGATTGCTGGTCCGATGTGAACTCAAGACTATCTTTGGTGACAGCTACTCTGAGCCTGATAAAGCAGCGTAGACCTCGGCTGTCTTAGGCTGCTCGCGATCGACTACGGCGAAGGACAATCCGTCCTTTGCCGCATCGACTAAGACTCGATCGCCATGCAGGATCGTTCCGTCCAAAATCTTAACCGCCAACTTATCCTGCACCATCCGCTGGATTGCTCGCTTCAAGGGCCGCGCTCCATACGCGCGGTCGTACCCGGCTTTGAAGATGCTGTGACGTGCCGCGTCTGTTAACTCGAGCGTGATCTTGCGATCCGCAAGAAGTGTTTGCAGATCGTCGAGCCGCAGATCGACGATGTGCGTCAACTGCTCCTCACCCAGCGGATGAAAGACGACGATGTCGTCCACGCGATTGAGAAACTCCGGCCGGAACTGCTGCCGCAGACTCTCCATAACGCGTACCTTCGCCTCTTCAAAACCATCGGCATCCTGCGCCCAGGCTGTCGATAGCGCCTGCGCTCCAACGTTCGACGTCATGATCAGCACCGTATTTTTGAAGTCCACGGTGCGTCCCTTGGAATCGGTAAGTCTTCCATCATCGAGCACCTGCAGTAGAACGTTAAACACATCCGGATGAGCCTTCTCAATCTCGTCAAAGAGCACGACGGCATAGGGTCTGCGACGGACGGCTTCGGTCAACTGTCCGCCCTCGTCATAGCCGACGTAGCCGGGAGGCGCCCCAATCAGCCGTGCCACCGCGTGCTTTTCCATGTATTCGCTCATATCGATGCGCACCATGGCACTCTCGTCGTCAAACAGGAACTCCGCCAGTGCACGCGCCGTCTCGGTCTTACCGACACCGGTCGGGCCGAGGAAGATAAAACTTCCAATCGGCCGCTTCGGATCTGACAAACCCGCCCGTGAGCGGCGAATTGCATTGGCCACTGCCGACAACGCCTCGTCCTGACCCACCACCCGCTCGCGCAAGCGGCTCTCCATTGTGACAAGCTTCTGCATCTCGCCTTCGAGCATTTTGGCTACGGGAATTCCTGTCCAGCGTGAAACGATCTTCGCGATATCTTCTTCGTCTACTTCCTCCTTCAACATGCGCCCAGCCACAGCGCCTGTCTCAGAGACCTTATCGGCAGCATCGGTCAAAATCTTTAGCTCTTGCTCAAGATTTGGGATCTCACCGTACTGCAACTCCGCCGCCCGCTGTAGATTTCCCTTGCGCGTCTCCTCGTTGGCCTGGAAACGCAGCGATTCGAGCGCCTCCTTCAATTCAGCGACCTTACCAATCGCTCCGCGTTCGGTCTGCCATCTTGCCCGCAGCCCGCTCGCTATTTCCTGTACCTCGGCCAGCTCACGCTCGACTTCCTCCATGCGCTCACGGGACGCCGTATCGGTCTCTCGCTTGAGCGCCGCCCGCTCAATCTCGAGCGACACCGCCCGCCTCTCGAGGTCGTCGATCTCTACTGGCACCGACCCGATCTGAATTGCCAGCGCCGCCGCAGCCTCATCCACCAGGTCAATCGCCTTATCGGGCAGAAAGCGGTCCGAGATGTAGCGATGACTTAAGGTTGCGGCTGCGACGATCGCCGAGTCCTTAATCCGAATCTTGTGGTGCGTCTCGTAGCGCTCCTTGAGACCACGCAAAATGGCGACCGTGTCCTCTACGTTCGGCTCGCCGACATACACAATTTGAAACCGCCGCTCGAGCGCCGCATCCTTTTCGATGTACTTCCGGTACTCATTGAGCGTCGTCGCGCCGATGGCCCGGAGACCTCCGCGCGCGAGTGACGGCTTCAGCATATTGGAGGCGTCCAGTGCGCCCTCGCTTGCACCTGCGCCAACCAGCGTATGCAACTCATCGATGAAAAGAATGATCTCTCCGTTCGACTCCTCGATCTCCTTCAGCACGGCTTTCAAGCGCTCTTCGAACTCTCCGCGAAACTTCGCACCGGCAATCATGCTCGCCAGATCGAGCGCTACGACGCGTTTCTCCTTTAAGCTTTCCGGCACATCGCCCGAGATGACCCGCCGCGCTAGACCCTCTACAATCGCAGTTTTGCCGACGCCCGGCTCACCGATCAGCACCGGATTGTTCTTGGTCCGGCGGCTCAGCACCTGCACCACACGCCGAATCTCCTCATCGCGACCAATGACCGGGTCCAGCTTGCCGCGACGCGCCAACTCCGTCAGGTCTTTGGCATATTTTTCCAGCACCTGGAATTTACCCTCCGGCGTCTGATCCGTCACCCGTGTCGATCCGCGCACTGCACTCAAGGCCTTCAGGATTGCGTCATGGGTCGCGCCAAACGTTCTCAGTGCGCCCTGCACCGAACCGTTTTTCTCCTGCGACAGCGCTAACAGCAGATGTTCGGTTGAGACGTATTCATCCTTGAAGTTCTCCGCTTCCTTGAAGGCCTGCTCCAGCACACGCTGCAGCGCGCCGCTCATTCCCGGTTGCGCGTTCGAGCCTTGCACTTTGGGCAATGCGCCTAGAGCGGTGTTCATGCCGCTGAGCATCTGCTGCACCGGCACGCCCACGCGTTCCAGTACCGGCAGTACCACGCCCTCCTTGTCTTCAAGCAGAGCTGCCATTAGGTGCAGCGGTTGCACCTCCGGGTTGCCGTGTTCAGACGCAAGCCCACCCGCGGCTTGCACCGCCTCCTGCGACTTTACTGTCAACCGCTCCCAACGAATTGCCATGTCACTTCCTCGTATGCGGCTGGAAAATGCAGTCCATTCCGCAAATATGTGCACCCTGAACCGAAGGCACTGCTTCCAGATCTTGTATTAAGATGCTTTGGATTCATAACTGATGCAGCTAATCTGACATGAGGACGCTAAGATGTGCGCAGTGACCCTTTTTCCTTTGCCTGCATCCAAAGGCTGGATCAGATTGGAGACCTACTATGACTAGAACCGTGCTTTTGTCCGTTGCTCCGTTCGCTTTTGCCTTGCTCTCGCAAGCGTCCGCTCCTGGGACCGATACAGATCGCACTTTTGTTGCCAAAGTATCTCAGGGAGGAGCTTACGAGGTCGCGGCAAGCAAGTTCGCCGTACAACACGCGACTATGCCCGACGTAAAAGATCAGGCTATCACCGAGGTCCACGACCATACTCTGGTTGGCGACGAACTGAAGCGTATCTCTACAGCGGCTGGGATACAGATCGCCCCGCAGCTCAACGCTGAGTTCTCTGCTCGGCTGGCTAAGCTAAAATCTGCTGTGGGTCCGGGCTTCGATGCGGCTTATATTGCTGATATGGAGTCCATCCACGACAAAGACCAGAAATTGTTCGCGCAGGAAGCCATGGATGGCTCGGATTCTTTCAAGACGTTTGCTCATCAAACCGACCTGATCGTCAAGCGTCACATCGGCGCGCTTCACGGCACCGACCAGTAGTTCAACGCTGGAGCGCAGACCCACGCCCTCGGAGAGCCAACCCATGGGGTTCCCGGGGGCTATCCTTTGGCCTCCACTGGAGATGTCAGAGCACACGGATCGCATCTCCAACCGTCACTTCACCGGGTACAACGACCGACGCATACACTCCTGCCCGTCCCTGGTGCTTCCGGTCAAGGAGCTTCATGAGCTCAAAGAGCGGCTCCGCGGTGTGGGGCGCGTCCGGGTCGTACGTGATGAACCGGCAGCGAGGATCGCGTTCCCTTACGGCTAGGACCGCCGTGCTTCCTACGCGGACAGTCTTTCCTACCAATTTGTCTTCCGCAAACGCGTTTTCGGGCAGATCCAGCAGCAGGTTTGCCCGGAATCGCCGTACATCGAGCGGCTGGCCAAGTTCCTCAGCTAGCCGCTCGACCGTCTGCGTAGAGATGAGTGACAAGGGCCGTACGTCAGTCTGCGGCGTCTCCGCTCGCGTCAGTCGAAACACGCTTCCGGACGCGGTCTGGGTCTCTAGGAGCTGCAGCAGCCCGACAGATTCAACGGGCCATCTCTCACCTGACGGAGTTCGTACTTCAACCTCGCCGTTTGTGTCGATTTTGGCGCTGTACCGTAGCAGTTCGCGCCGCTCCTGCCCAGCTACCCGCAGCATTCCCGCCGGCGCTCCGCTGCTCTCAAACGCGTAGAGCCGATCGCGCTCCAGGCCGTCCGCCGTCAGACACCCTTGCGTGAGGCTCTCACCGGCCATGCTCTTCACCGGATAGCGAAAAATGGAAGCAATGCCATCGCTTGAAGCCACATAGGTAGTTGTACATCTCCGCGTCTTCGTTGTGGAAGTGCAGCGTTGTCCCGTGAATAGAGTCGCGTCACGCCCAATGAGGGGATTGCGATGTGCCAAGCAGGGAAGGGTAGATCGCAAGGTCATCCGGGCCGGCACGGCTGAGATTTCCCATAAGACAAGACTCTGACCGCTTTGAAAGAAGGATGACTGACTCGATTCGTGAACGGTTCTCCATTGTAAAAAAATTGAAAAAACGCTAGAGTCCTCTCAAACGACAGACATTCGTTCTTCCAACGATGCCCGAACACCAGAGCTTCATGGAGATATCTATTGGCGCTGTACGCCTGCACTGAGAGTTACTTTTTGAGGAGACGCCCATGCGCAAACACTTCCAAGTACCAATGATTCCGGCTTTGTTAATGGCAACAGCGGGGTGCATCGCCTCTTCCGCCCAGACCATTACGGCCGGCGTAAACGGTACGGTCACCGACGCCTCAGGGGCGAATATGCCGAACGTCAAGGTGACCGCGACCGATGTCGCGACGAACGTTTCGTCCGACACCATGACCAACCGGGATGGCGTGTACATCATCCGCAATCTGCAGATCGATCCATACAAACTGACGATCGAGGCGCCTGGCTTCATAACCCAGACGCTTGGGCCGTTCACGCTGGAGTCCGGCCAGGACGCGAAGCTGGATGCCAAGCTGAGCGTAGAGGGATCGAAGACCTCTGTCGATGTGGGAGTTGAGCTAGCTCCGCTGCTCGATACCGAAGACGCAACGCAGGGCGCGACGCTCGACACAACGGCGATCTCGAACATTCCATTGGTTGGCCGGAACTTCACCGAGCTCACGTTGTTTGTGCCGGGAGCGGTTACCGGAACTCCTTCTTCCTTCACCGGCCAGAACGCTATCGAGCGCAACGCCAACAGCACCCTCGCCTCGCAAAACGGCAATCGGCAGGAGAGTAACAACTTTCTACTTGAAGGCGTCGACATCAACGAGACCATCAACAACGGCATCGGCTACAATCCCAGTCCGGATGCCATCGGGCAGATCCGCGTCATTTCGCTCAACGCGCCCGCCGAGTTCGGCAACGTAGGCGGCGGCGACGTGATCACGCTGCTGAAGAGCGGAACCAACGCCTTCCATGGCAGCGCCTTCGGCTA
>CALMVK010000154.1 GCA_937873145.1 uncultured Granulicella sp.
TGGGGCACCCTGGCGTGGGTTGGTGCGGAAGGAGCGAGCGCCTTCAGCAAGGGCGCTGAGGATGGTTGGCGCGGTGCGACAGAGGGTGATGAGGCCGGCGGCGGCGACGGCTCCGGCACCCATGGGACGGACGTAGGTGCGCCAAAGGGAGGATGGGTCCATGGAAGCGATGGGCGAGGTGCCGGGATAGATGGGCGTGGCGAGGGGCGCGCCGAAGAAGTAAATGGCTGGCATGAGGACAAACCAGGAGAAGACTCCTCCTGCAAGCATGATGGCGGAGACGCGGAGGCCGATGATGTAGCCGACGCCGAGGTACTCGGGGGTGCAGTCAGCGCGAAGAGCAGAACCTTTGAGGATGTGCTGCGGGCCGCCGAAGTCGGGCTCGAAGTTCGGCTGCGAGGGCCAGAGGGCAAAGAGGTTGTCGTTTTGGAAGAGGGTGTAGAGGGCGCCGAAGCCGAGGCCGAGGAAGACGCGGGAGGCAAAGCTGCCGCCGCGCTCGCCGGCCATGAGGACGTCGGCGCAGGCGGTGCCTTCGGGGTAGATGAGCGTGCCGTGTTCTTCGACGATGAGCTGGCGGCGAAGGGGGATCATGAAGAGGACGCCGAGCCAGCCGCCAAAGAGGGCGAGGGCAAAGATGCGTGTGGACTCGAGGTCAAACCCCAGGAAGATGAGCGCGGGGAGGGTGAAGATGACGCCCGAAGCGATGGACTGGCCCGCGTTGCCGATGGTTTGGACGATGTTGTTTTCAAGGATGGAGGCTTTGCCGAAGGCGCGGAGGATGGAGATGGAAAGGACGGAGATGGGAATCGACGCAGCGACAGTAAGCCCGGCGCGAAGGCCGACGTAGACCGTGACGGCGCCAAAAAGGACGGAGAAGACGGCGCCGAGCAGCAGGGCGCGGAGGGTGAACTCGGGACGGGCGTCCGAGGCGGCGACAAAGGGCTGGAAGGACGGGTTGGGCATGAGGTAGGGGCTTCTCCGGCGCGGCTTTGCATGGGAGTGTATCAGCGGCGAGTAGGCCATTGACGCGGGAGGACGGGGCGGGCTTATACTTCAGCCATGGCGCGGTCGGACCGACCTGGAGCGCCATCGAGTGAGGTGTGTTTTCAGCGAACCCCTGCATCGGCTGACTCCCCCGCAGACGCTCGCACCTGATCCAGCAGGTCTATCCGGTGATCGATCACGCCGGGAAGTCAGTGGCTGGCGCGCGGTGGTCAAGATTCTACAAAGTCCGGCGAAAGCTGTGCGAACCCTGCTGAACGATGGCGTGACAACCTGTTTTCCCGCGGACTGTGCGTGCTGCGGGGGACCGCTTGAGCGGGCGGGCGCGATTCCGGTCTGCGATAGCTGCCTGGCGCGGGTGGTGCGTGAGACGCCGGTGATGTGCCATCAATGTGGCGACTCGACAGATCTGGAAGTGGATTTCGAGGATGAGAGGTTTGCGCGAAACCTAGGTGAGTCTCTTTTGTGCCGGCCTTGCCGGATGGTTCCTCCTGACTTTGTTCGTGCGGTGAGCTTTGGCGCATACGACGGCGAGTTACGGGACCTGCTGCAACTTTGCAAATTCAATGGAGTTCGTGCAGTGGCTCCGCTGCTGGGCAAATGGTTGGCCGAGGCGATCGTGTCGCTTGAAGGAGCGGCCGGACCCGATCTGTTGGTGGTGCCGGTCCCGCTCTATCGTCAGCGCGAACGGGAGCGTGGCTTCAACCAGGCGGAACTTTTAGCCGATGCGGCACTGCATAAAGTGCGGCGGCTGCGGCCGGCGTGGCGACTCAAGCCGGAGTACGGGCTCTTGAAGCGCCAACGCAGCACGGAGAGCTCGTATACCCTTTCGCGGCGCGGTAGAAGACGCAATCTGGCCGGAGCCTTTCAGGTTGCGGGCAAGTTGGCAGGCCGTGAAGTTCTGCTGATCGACGATATCTTCACCAGCGGGGCGACGGCACGTGAGTGTGCCAAGGTGCTGGTGCGGGCCGGAGCGAGCAAGGTGTGGGTGGCGACCGTAGCACGGGCGCGGAAGAGCAGCGCTCACTATGTACAGGAAGATCCGGAAGAGGCTGTTGCGATTTGGGATTTACCCGCAACCGCTAACGTAGGCAAAGGCCAGCAAGCCACCACGAACAAGCAGTCTTAGGAGAATGCGTGCACATGCAAACCGGGAAGATACGCAAGGTACGAGCGAGCAACGGACGGCATGCGGGGTACAAGGGCTCCGGCGCGGCGAGCGTGCGCAGAACGACGACCGAGCTGGACGTGCGCACGGGTGTCTTTCGGCAGCCGGCGATGCAGACGCCGGTATTGGTTCTAAACGCGAGCTATGAGCCGATCAACATCTGCGGGGCGCGCCGGGCGCTGGTGCTGGTGCTGAAGGGCGTGGCGCGCACGGAAGAGGAGCAGGGCGCGGTGCTGCATGCGGCGCGGATGCAGGTGGCGATGCCGTCGGTGATCCGGCTGCTGGAGTACCGGCGCATTCCGCATCAGACGCGGGCGCTCTCACGTAAGAACATCCTGCTGCGCGATCGCAACATGTGCCAGTACTGCCAAGTGGTGCTGACGGCGGGCGAACTGACGCTCGATCACGTGATTCCACGCAGCCGCGGCGGGCTTTCCACGTGGGAAAATTTGGTGGCGTGCTGCCATGACTGCAATCGCCGCAAGGGCAATCAGCTGCTGCATGAGCTGACGGAGATGAAGCTGCTGCGGGAGCCGCGGCCGTTTTCCTTGCACACGAGCCGGCACATTATGCGCATGATTGGGTCGGCCGATCCGAGCTGGCGGCGGTATTTGTACTTTGAGTCGGGTGAGGCGGCTTAGCTTCCGTCTATGAAGATGGAAGCAGAACCTTCGCCCGTGGCGGTAGAGAACACGGATTTCAAGCACTTGTAGAGCGGATTTGCTGATGGTATCGAGACAAACAACGGCAAGTGCAGCCGCAGATTCCCTTTAGGAATGACAACAAAAAGTGAAAGCTGCCTCTTCACCAACATGAATGGAACTCTAAGCCTCCATTGCGCCTGAGTACACGGCCATGCCTGCCACCGCGTCCACGCCCATCGCATCCAGCTCGTCAATCTCTCCACGTTCTTTGATTCCTCCGGCCACGATCAACTGCTTGGCCGTACACGCTCGCAAGATCGCCGCCGTTTCGATTGGAAACCCTTGCATCGTACCCTCCGTGTCCACATGCGTGTAGAGGAACGCTGCGCAGCTATCCTCAAGCCAGGTGACCGCCTCCTCCGGCGTCAGTTCAACTGACTCCTTCCAACCTTTTACTGCAACTTTGCCTCCCTTTGTATCCACGGAGAAACAGAGCGCGTCTTCCCCCAGCGTCTGCTTCAACTGCTCGGCAAACTCCAGTTGAATGATCTTGTGCCGCCGCTTCTGCTCGGTATCCTGCGACGGACCAAACAGACTTGATCCGTAGATGACCCGTTTCGCCCCTGCGTCGAGCAGCCTCCGCCCATCCTCCGCTGTCTTCAATCCACCGCCGACCTGACATGTCAGGCGTCCGCAGATCATCTCGATCAGCCGCGTATTCTCGCCCAGCCGCATCGCCGCATCGAGGTCGATTAGCTGCACTATCGGATACTTCGCGAACCGCTCAATCCAATAGTCGAAATCATCGAACGCCAGCTTCAGCGTCTCACCCTGCACCAGTTGCACAATCCGTCCGCCCATTAGATCAATTGAGGGAATCAGCACTTTTCATTCTCCGCATCCGTTGTTGTTTTCGCGTCGTTGTGCGCGCTTCTGATCAGCAAGGCAGCCGCACACTTACACCGGCTCGCTGTAACTCTTCTTTGAGCGCTCGCGAATCCGTTACTCCGAAGTGGAAGATACTCGCCGCCAGCGCGGCATCTGCCTTGCCCTCAGCGAAGACTGAGGCGAAGTGGGCCGCTGTGCCTGCGCCGCCACTCGCAATCACTGGAATTTGCACTGCGGCGCTGACCGCAGCGGTTAACTCGCAGTCGAACCCGCCGCGCATGCCATCGGTATCCATGCTCGTCAGCAGAATCTCTCCTGCGCCGCGAGCCTCAGCCTCCCGCGCCCACTCCACCACGCGTAACCCCGTAGCCTTCCGGCCGCCGCTCACATACACCTCGGCATCCGTCACGCCGCCCGGTCCTCGCCGCGCATCAATGGCGACAATCACCGCCTGCGCCCCAAAGCTTCCGCCGATCTCTCCGATCAACTCCGGCCGCGCAATGGCCGCCGAGTTGATACTCACCTTGTCCGCTCCCGCATTGAAGACTGCGGCTGCATCGTCTGCGCTGCGCACGCCGCCCCCCACTGTAAACGGCACAAACAGCTTTGCTGCCGTGCGTTTTACTGTTTCGAGCAGCGTGCCGCGCCCTTCGTGCGTTGCCGTAATGTCGAGCAGCACAATTTCGTCGGCTCCCGCGGCCGCGTGCCGATGCGCCAGCTCTGCCGGATCGCCTGCATCGACGATGTCGACGAACTGCACACCCTTTACTACGCGCCCGCCTCGCACATCCAGGCAAGCAATAATCCGTTTCGTCAACAAAGCATATGCCTCGACCGTTTTTTCATGTTTTGCTTTTTAGATATTTATAAAGTTACGCAATACTTGCAACCCAACCTCCGCCGACTTCTCCGGATGGAACTGTACACCCATCACATTCTCCTGCTCGACTACTCCAGTAAATGCTCCGCCATAATTCGTAATCGAAGCAGTAGCGTTTACCACCGGAGCCCGCCAGGAGTGCGTGTAATAGACGAATCCTCCGGGCCGGATCCCCCGCAGCAGACGCGAGTCCTCCTGCACCGTATCGAGCGAGTTCCAACCTACATGCGGCGACTTCAACTCCGCTCCGTCATACAGCGCAGGGAAGTGTTCACATTGTCCCGCAAAATGTCCTAACCCGGCCACTCCAGGAGCTTCGGTCGAACCCTCAAACAGCCACTGCAGACCGACGCAAACTCCTAAAAACAGCGCGCCTCTGTGTATAGCCTCACGCACGGCCTCGGTAATGCCAAGCTGCTCGAGCAAGGCCGTAGCCTGGAAGTGTCCGACTCCCGGCAGCACGATCTTGCTGGCTGCATGCACCGCTTCAGGGTCTTGCGTTACAAGTGTCTCTGCGCCTAGATACGTCAGCGTTTTGACTACACTCGTTAGATTCCCTGCCTTGTAATCGATTACTGCAATCATGACAAACGCCTCAGAAGCCGCGTTGCTTGAACCAGATCCAAATTGTAAAAGTGCCGCGCCGCGATCCATGGCGTGGCTAGCACCGCGATCACAAATAAAGCAGCGCCCGCTAGCAGCAGCTTGCCACGCAGGTATGGAGCCAGGCGCAGCCAGCGTGGCAGCCAAGGTCTCATCCAGACTGGAAACACCAGGAGAAACGGAAGCAGAGGCAGATAGTAGCGCGCCTGCAATCCGCGGACCGCGGGAACGCCGACCGGAGTCCAGATCAGGTACTCCGACAGCGACATCAACAGCACGGTGCCAAGCAGCATGGCAAGCAGGAGACCGCGCGCGCGACTGTGTATTTTTGGTAGCCGCGGGCCAAACCATATGGTCAGCACTGCACCGAGCGCGAGTAGCCCATAGATAAACTTCGGCGCAAAGACATCGTTACCTCCCAGAACCTCTAGTCCCATGAGCGTCAAGATAGGTGTTACAGCCAGGGTTCCTCGCAGCAGAAAGAACGAGGCGCGCAGAGGATGATGCAGAACGAAGCCGGTCTGTAACGCCGGATTAGCCGCTGGATCGGTCATGGTGCCGAAGTGGTGAACCAGGCTTGCCCAGCCGCCCACCAGGAGAAGAATTGTGGCAAGAGCCACCGTATGACGCCACAGCGCCTTGGTCTCTCTTCGAGGCAGGTTCACTATCGGCAGCAGGACCGCGAACGCCATCGGCAAGTAGGGCGGACGTGCGCCAATGCAGGCGCTCAGCAGAAGAACGATGCCGGCAAGCTCAAGCATGGACGCAGCGCGTCCTGATCGCAGAGAGCGCGCCAGCAGGACCGCAGCAAGACAAGCTGCCGGTAGAAGCAAGGCGTCTTGCGAGCAGGACGCATTCAACGCCAGCTCCGTCGGCAGCAGCAAGCATAGCAGGAGTGCCCAGCGATTACCGCGATACAGCCGAAGAGTAAACCAGCCCAACAGGATGGCAGATACGCTGGCGGTGAATCGAGCCAGCCAAAGACTTTGAATGACCCGGGCGTCGATCAACTCGCCCAGTCGCCAGCCAAGCGCTTGCGGCAGGTATAAGAGAGGTGGGTACAAGGCAGTGTTTTGAAACGTGGTAAAGATGCGTGTACCCGACCAGCGTGCCTGTTGCATTTGGGCGAGCTGCGTTGCATTGACCCGTTCGTCCGGCCGCTGCCGAGCCTTCGGAAAACGCGCAATCAGCGTACCCTGCACAGTAAGGCTCTGCTGCATCACGTTGAGAACATTCGTGTCCACCGTGCCGCCTACACCCTGTGCGGTCTTATGTGCGAGCAACTCGCCGCGGCCCAGCTCCAGCTCACGTTTCGCGTGGTTTACCTCGTCCGGCATGAAGAAGGGTGGAGTCAAGACACAGAGAAAACTGCAGACCAGCAACGCTACAATCAGATAAACCTCAGGAAGCCAACAAAAGAGCCTTTTTTCAAAGCCGTCGAGAACTTCTGACCCGGAGGTCATCTCGCCAGCCTCTTGGGCAAGAGTTTGCATTACAGAAGGCCCTTGGTACTCGGCAGCATCTCCCGCATTCGTTCATCCCGACTGCAGGCTCCACGCATTGCCCTTGCAAAGGCTTTGAAGATTGCCTCGATCTTGTGGTGATTCGATCTTCCGTACATCGTCTTTACATGTACGTTCGATTTTGCTCCCCGCGCAAATCCATCGAAAAAATCGCTCAGCAACTCGCTTTGAAAATCACCGACTACCGGCACCGTTACCTGATCATCCACCACGTACGACACGCGTCCGCTCA
>CALMVK010000155.1:0-2098 GCA_937873145.1 uncultured Granulicella sp.
ATCAAAACGACTCTCCGTTTCTTCGGGGCCAAACGATGACAGTCAACATCGACGTTCATGCAATTACGCCGGTGAGTGGAACGTCGTACGAAATTACCTGGCTGGAAATAACTCGCGACCATACGGGCGTGATGCAGGCAAAACAGGAGTGGAAAGGCGTCTTTACGTACGTCGTGAGCCCACCCAAAGATGAGGCCACGATTCGCTCGAATCCGCTTGGCATTTATGTAACGGAGTTCAACTGGAACAAGGTTCTTTAGGAGCTGGGCGATGCGAAAAGGGCTAGTGTTTTCAATGTTTACAGTCGGTGTTTTCATGGCGAGTGCTCAACAGCCTAGTGCTGCTCCGTCGTTCCTGACGGGTCAAAATGGTAAGCCGGCAGCGGGCACGGCAAACCAGAAATACTCACCCGAGGTCCTGGATACTGAAAAGTACCCCTTTGCTGCGGCGCAAAAGATGTTGGGGAACAACTCGGAATACACTGTGCCTTCGGTGTCGCGGGCTGCGGCTGGTCGCCGTACGTCAGCCCCCATCGGGCAGCGAGCCGCTCTGGTTCATCCGGTCATGCTGCAAAGGGATGTCGCATTGTCGCCCGCTGCTCAAACCGCTCTCAGTCAAGGCCAGCAGGCGATAGCAGAGCCGGTGCAAACAACAACGGGCAAGGATGGACGAATTCTGTTTACCTATGGCCTTGGCCTCCCAACTATTGTTTGTGCTCCGCTCCGTGTCTGCACGATGGAGCTGGAGCCGGGGGAGAAGATCATGGGGGAGCCGGAGATCGGCGACTCGACGCGTTGGGAGATCGCGCCCGCTTCCTCCGGGACGGGAGAAAACCTCACACCCATTATCGTCATAAAGCCTCATGCAGTTGGCCTGGACACCAATCTGGTTGTGACGACCAACAAGCGAACTTACTATGTCCGACTGGTCTCAAAAGCTACTGAATACATTGCCCGTACCGCATTCACCTACAAGGATGATGAGGACCGTCGATGGAAACAATACCTCGCCGAACAACAGCAGCAGACGGAGCGAGCGCAAGCGAAGATGGTTGTTGTTCCACTGGCCGGGGACGCACTCGATCACCTGAACTTTCGGTATACGGTCACGGGTGGGAGTGAGTCGATCCGTCCTGTTCGCGTTTGTGATGACGGAGTGAAGACGTACATCACCATGCCTGACGCTGCTCTGCATCGGGAGTTGCCCGCGCTCATCATTGAAGCCGTCAACGTCAAGGGTGAAAAAGGGCAGGAGATTGTCAACTATCGCGTAAAGGACAACATTTACATCGTGGATCGGCTGTTCGACCGGGCCGCACTCCTCCTGGGCGTGGGTAAGAAGGCTGACAAGGTAGAACTCCGGCGCGATACGTCGGTATCAGGAGGCAAGTAATGGCCGACGAAAGAGACAACGAACTCGAAGCGAAAGGTCCTCTACCAGTCCGGGGAATGGAGCTGCAAGAGGAAAAGTCTAACGAGGAAGAGAAAACAGAAGAGCAAGAGGCTCCGGTAAAACGGGGGAAGACAGCAGCTCCAAGTGGGATGGATCTTCACCCAAAGCCAAAGGGTGCCGTCCGCGTCAAGAAAAGCATCGGCCTATTCGTTGCTCTTGGTGGCTTTGTCCTTCTGATGGTGATTGCGCTCGCGATTGCCACACATAAGGGGGTAGCTCCTTCCGGCACTGCGAAGACCCGTCCAACTCAATCTGCGGCAGCTCTAGGGCCTAGTATGAGTGCCAAGATGGAGGAGCAAGCGAAGCAAGCTCATCCGCTTCCATCGGTGAGCCCTGGGTTTCCCGGCGAAGCGAACGCGGGAATGGGCGACGTGGGAGACGATCTCAACGTCCCGCCAATGAAGGTCGTCCCTCGCGGCGCTGCGGGGCAACCTGGGATGGCTATAAACGGGGGGAGGACCAATGGTGTACAAGGTGCCGCTACCGGTCCGCGTGTCTTGACGGCGCGGGAGCAAGCTGCTGAGGATGCATATACTGCCGAGCAATTAGCTATAAAGGCTCCGATGGCTGCAAAAGCGGGTGGCAGCTCTGCCAGCGGCAACGGCGGTCCCTCTGGACCTGGTAGCGTCATCGGGTCATTGACGGA
>CALMVK010000155.1:2108-4681 GCA_937873145.1 uncultured Granulicella sp.
TTCGGCTCTTGCCGGTCTACAGGCTGGGGGACTCGGCTCGGGCGGGATCGGCGGCGGCCCGCAAGCCGACGACCAAAACCTACAAGGCAACAAAGCCGACTTCCTGACTAAAGCGAAGGGAAAGCGGGAAAGCGTCTACTTGAACGAAACTCGCGTCGCACCGCTGACGCCGTTTGAAATCAAGGCGGGGTGGGACATTCCAGCCACGCTCGATCAAGCTCTGAACTCTGACCTTCCTGGGGAGATTCGGGGGATTGTTCGTCAGGACGTATACGACTCGGCAACAGGGCACTACCTGTTGATTCCTCAAGGGTCACGGGTCGTCGGGACGTACAATCATCGCGTTGCTTATGGTCAAACGGGAGTGCAGGTCATCTGGACTCGTCTCATCTACCCGGATGGAACTTCGATCAACCTAGAAGGTATGATTCCGGGATAAGGTAGATAACCACTATGCAAGGCTTGTGGGATTTGCGATACTCACAAGTGCCTTTTCAGCTGGCATCGAACTGACTCAGAACCAGAACCAAACGGGCGTTCTCACCACGCAACAGACAGTCACTCAGGCCCTTGGACAGCAGCTCGGGGAGTTGGGGATCGGCATTACAAACCGAAACCTCAACATCCAACCCACAATCAAGATCTCAGTTGGGTACAGGTTTAATATCCGCGTAGATAGGGACATTGCGTTCGCTGAACCCTACATGGCTGGGGGCCGATAAGGAAAAAAACGGAGGGCCGTGCGAATCATCTTTCGACTCACACCAGAAGCTAACCATTTCCTGCGGGAGACTTCCTTCGCAAAGAGAGGGATGCTGACGAATCGACTAGCAGAGGCAATCGACGCTTGCCGTTTTGAAAAGCTGGAGGTTGTCAGTCTTCGTACTCATTGGCTCAAAACAACCGTTGAACAAACTGCGGTGTCCATTGAACCTGACCATAAAGCACTCCTTAAAGAGGAAGCGAAACGGCGCAACTGCTCTGTGAATGCTTTAGTAAACGCTGTAATCCTTTGCTACAAATCAAAGCGCCACCCTAAAGGGTGGGAAGATGATTGGGATTCGCAACAAGGATGGACGGAATAGAGAAAGGAGGCCCTTCCGGGGCCTCCTTTTTTGGTTGTTCGGTACCATCTTCAGACCCAACCGCTAAGAAACAGGGGAAAGTGAGGCTGATGCGGTCTGGGGCGGTGTTGGCAGCTCTGCCGGTCCTGGGGTTGGTGGAAGGGTGAGTTGGATAGCATTCTTCATGAAAACAGTGATGGAGAGGGCAGTGGACGTTTTGAAGCGGATTTGGCTGGCTTCCCTGAGCACGATGTTGACTCCGGGACGGTTGGATGGTCCAGTCACTCCTAACCCTCCCATGCCGTCGATTCCTGGGGTAGCCCCTTGACGAGCTGCGGTTCCTCGGCTCGTGAGCGTAGCTGTGTGTAATGGCAGATTGATTCCTGTGCCGTCCTGCTTGGGTAACTGGATCGCTTGCAGTTCAATCGTTAGAAGCGGAAACCCGAGGAACTTCGGGGCAGACCTGGCTTCGACCACACGACCAAGAACGGAGGTACCGGCTGGAATGACAATCACACCTTGCGCGAATACGTTGTTTGTGACGAGGCCGTAGAAGTGGTCACCCTCTTTAGCGGTCTCGCTTGTAATCGTTTTTGTGATCCGAATTGGAACCTGGGTCTCGGTGGGAAGAGTGACGATCTTTTCAGTTGTCGCGCTCTCGTGTGTCGGGGATGCAACCGGCGTCGTGCCGCTAATGACGAGGTTGTTGAGGACGGACTTTACGCCGTTGACCTGGCCTGCTTCAATGGACGCTAGCACCTTGGCCGCTTCACTGTTGACGGTTCCGCTAAGGGTCACCACTCCATGAGAACTCGCCGCCTTGATATTTTGATTCTTCAATGCTTGTTCGTTGCCGAGTGTCGCGCCGACTGTGGCCGCGATCTGGGCGTCGGACGGGACGGCTGGCGTTTGCGATGCGGCCGTAAAAGGCAGGCTGAGAGAAAGGACGCAAAGCCCTGTGACGATGGAGTGGAGTGACAGAGATGGTCTCAACGTGTGCCTCCTGGGGCTGAACTTATTGTAAGTGGGACATATCTCTTCATTTTGAGGCCCTTCGGGAAAAGTTGGTCAAGTGAACTTTCGGCTAGGTCGATAGTGCCGTCCACCTCGATGCCGAGTAGGACCTCTAGCTGGTGAAGGTCTTTCCAGAACTGTGTCTGGGATGCTTTTGCCCGTTCGTAAAGTGCTTCGGCTTGTTCGCGTTCTTGGTGGCCTAGGTTGGGTTGTGACATCGTTGGTCTCCGCTTTGAATGGTTCGGCTGTGGCTGTTCTCACAGACACGCCTTGGCCCAGGCCCACGCCTGCGGAGGTAGCAACTGCAAGGGGCGGATTCCTTCCCCGTAGGGCGCCCGGAACGGGCGGTCTGCACAAGCGCAGCGCGGAAGATGAAGGTGCCCCTTGCGGGCGCGAGAGGCAGAGCCTCTTAGGAAGGTTTGGTTGCCGTATTCGCGCACAGGATGTGCGCCAACTTATTAGGGCGTTGTGGTTAGGAACGGACCCGCTTGGGAT
>CALMVK010000156.1 GCA_937873145.1 uncultured Granulicella sp.
ATTGTGTGCGGACGCTACTACCGGACTGCCGACAAACAAAAGCTCGCTGAGGCGCTACGCGCCCAGGCGACCGGCGATTCCCTGCTCTATGCTCCCGGCTACAACATTGCGCCGACTACCACTCAGCCGGTGCTTCGCCAGGAGCGCGACACGTTCAGCCGCGAGCTGGTGCCAATGCGCTGGGGTTTGGTTGGCTTCGGCTCCAAAGGCATTGATCCAAAACGCAGCACCTTCAATGCGCGGGCCGAGGGCTTAGAGCGAAGTTCCCTTTGGGGCCGTCCGCTTCACCGACACCGCTGCATCATTCCAATGGACGGTTATTACGAGTGGCGCAAGCCGGACAAGCAGGCGTTCCGCTTCACTGTGGGCGATCAGACAATGGGAGTGGCTGGTTTGTGGGACGCATGGAAGTCGCCCGAAGGCGTCTGGCTTCAAAGCTTTACCATCATCACAACCGATCCGAACACCATCGCGGAGTCCGTGCATGACCGAATGCCTGTGATTCTCCACCCAAAAGACTTCGATGAGTGGCTGAATCGAGAGGAGGTCGAGAGGCCGCCCCTCCATCTTCTGAAGCCCTTTCCCTCCAATGAAATGCAGGTTTTCTCAGCACATCCAAAGGTGGGAAACGTCCGCAATCAAGGCCCCGAGATCTTGAATAGCGAGTGATCTTTAGATCAGAGAGACTGTGTCGTCGTCCACGTTCTCCAACACTCCGCTCTCCACAATCTTCATATTGCAACCAAGCATCGGCGCTTCCTTCCAAATGTTCACCACCGCATCCCCCAGAGCATTGAAGAATCCATCCACGTGGTCTTCTGACACCAGAAACTCCAACCCAACCTTCACATAAGTCATCAGTAGCCCTCCAATCTGATACTAGATCTGGAGGGGGATGCCTCCCCCTGCCTCCGAAGCGCCCCGGAAAAAGCCCCGGGTCACTTCTCCGTCACCCTCTCTACGGGGACACCCCGTAACGCCCCCAAGAACAAAAAAAAGCAACAACAACAGCAACAGCGTCCTAAGGGGCTCCGCCCCCCGCGCCCGCAAGAACCACCTTTATCTTCCGCGCTTCGCTTGTGCAGACCGGGCAAACTGCGCCCGCCCTTCGGGAAAGGAATCCGGTTCTTGCAGTTGCTACCCCCGCAGGCGTGGGCCTGGGCCAAGGCGTGTCTCAAAAGAGACACAGCCAAACCATTCAAAGACGGAGACCACATGCACACCAACCCAAACCAATCACTCTTCGACATCCGCTGCGACTACACCGGCTCCCTCATCTCGCAACACACCTCAGAAGAAGAAGCCGAAGCCGCCTTCAGCAAATTGCCCCGCGATCGCACCCAGGAACTCACCATCTGGACCCACGTCCCAAACGCACCCGATGACGACTACCTCAATCCACCGCCTCTGTAAGGACGGCGGCGGCCGCTCGATTCTCGTCTTGACCGCTGGCTCTCGGGCTTCCGGTAGAGATTGAAGCATCCGCTGGCGTGGGTCTTGACCCGTTGCGAACAGATACAGCCAAGGCATGTCTTAGAAGAAACACAGCCACCATTCAAAGACGGCTTATCCTTGCCTGTCTTCAGCTCACCTGGCCTCCGCAGAGCTATGGAATTGAAGCCGCGTCAGAGGGCAGCGGCCATTCCAGTACTCAAGTAGTGCATTGCGTAAAATGTGTTGGCCGATTCGAACAACAATCAGACGCTCAGTCTCGGTGGCTCTGTTGCGTTAACTCTGTGAGGAGCGGTTCACTCGCTTGGTGATTCTTTCAAGCGGCAAGGGGAAAGACATCAACCAGCTTATTAACCAGGCGTATCTCGTCCTTCACCTGCGGCTTGCAGGTGAGGCAATGGCCTCGGCGGATCATCCGCATCACCTCGAAGCCCTTGATCGTGGCGGCAGCCGTCCTCATGGTCTGGAAGCCACGGGTCGGTCTGATGACTCGCTTGAGCGCCCCGTGGTCGGCTTCAATGATGTTGTTGAGGTACTTGCAGGTGCGATGTCTTGTCGATCCTGACAACTTGCCTTCCCGTTGTAGGCGGCCGATAGCTTTGGGATAGGACCCGAGCTGGTCCGTTGTGATCGACGACGGCGGCCAGTGCCGCATGATTTTGAGAGCCTTGCCGAGAAAGGGATGAGCTGCGCTGCTGTTCGGCCGATCCGACAGCATGAAGTCGATCAATCGGCCCTGCTTGTCCACAGCACGGAACAGATACTTCCACTTGCCACCGACCTTCACGTACGTCTCATCCACCCGCCACGAAGTTGAACGGTAGCCCTGATACCAGCGAACCCGCTTCTCCAGTTCAGGCGCGTATCGATGGACCCAGCGCATGATTGTGGACGGATCCACCTCTAAGCCACGCTCTTGCATCATCTCGGTTAGGTCTCTGTAGCTGATCCCGTATTTGCAATACCAGCATACCAGCGAACACAGACCAGGATGATCTCAACCGGGAAACGACGACGCTTGAACATGAATGATCCTACCGCCTCGCCTAAAACGCACCGATTCGACCTGGTTAATGCAACAGAGCCTCTCAGTAGACCCGAACGGTTGGTAGATCAAAACCAGTGCATTTCGTGCGCGGTTTGGCCGTGACTTCTAGCGTATCTCGAGATTGTATGAGCGCAGATGAGACGGCCGACTACTCGTCGGGTCTGACCCTCACCGTCTCCATTCCATTTGCGCAAGCTCAACAAACTGCCGCACCATCGGGCGTCGTCAACTGTCCTTCCAAGCCAACTCCACCACGCTACTCACCGTCGTTCCCCGCAACGACATGCACACAATTCCTCCGTTGCATTCGGCGCACACGCCGGAGCCACTGATATGCCCAGACTGCGCCCACCAGTCGCAACATTGAGCCGATGCGATGCTTCCTGCACATCTGCGCTCGTCAAAGATAAGCCTGGATACGGGCCTGCAAAGGTTAGGTATCGGCAATCGCCCTCGAGTAGAGAGTCGACGGAGTAATCGGTTGGGGGTTCCGTATAACTCGTTCGGGGTATAACGCCAAGACGGAGCACGTGATCTGATGTGGGTGCTGTGGTAGCTCGTTCCGTTGCGTACTTCACT
>CALMVK010000157.1 GCA_937873145.1 uncultured Granulicella sp.
GTTAGCTGCGCAAATTCCCTCCACAAACCAGACTTCCACAAATCAGACCCTGTCCCCCAGTCAGGCTCTGTCCACCAGTCAGTCCACCGCAAACGCTACCCTAGGGCAAGCTCAGGCGGAGAGCCTTCTACTGGGGCCAGGAGATGTGGTCAGCATTCATGTCTTCGGCGAGCCGGAGCTGAGTGAGCCGCTGCGCGTGAGTGATGCAGGCGACATCACCGAGCCGTTCGTCGGCAAGGTCCACGTCGCCGGCCTTACACCCAGCCAGGTTGCTGTCGCGCTGGAGCAGCAGTTCGTCGCGCAGCAGTATCTGCTCGAGCCGCGCATCACGGTGACCGTCGAACAGTACTTCACCGAAAACATCGCGGTCGTTGGCCAAGTCAAGTCGGTTGGAACCTTTGCGGCACCGACCGGACGCACCATCTCAGAGGTCATCGCGCAGGCAGGAGGCCTCCTCGACAACGCTGACCGTCACGTCGTCATTCGTCGTCACGCCGACGGCCGTGAAGTCCCTTTCTTTTTTTCAAACTCTCCCGGGAGTCTGCTCGGAGATCAGCCGATCGTTTATCCGGGAGACACCGTCTTCGTTCCCAAGGCCGGCACCGTGTATATGATGGGAGACGTAGCACGCGCGGGAGGCTATGTGATGAACAACGATCACTCGCAGCTCACCGCACTCCAGTTGCTCGCCCTTGCCGGCGGCGCCAACAATACCTCACGTCCGTCGCGCGCTCGGCTGGTTCGTCAAGGTCCGGACGGCGCTCCTCATGAGGTTCAGCTTGCTCTTGACGAGATGCGCAAGGGTTTAGCTCCCGATGTACTCTTGCTCCCCGACGACATCGTCTACGTGCCCTTTAGCTATCTGAAGAATATTGCCGTCTCTTTGCCCGCGATCGTTGCCTCGGCAGCCTCGGCAGCGGTCTACGTCATCCGACAATAATATGTCCAAGGTCAGCGTCATCATCAACGCCAAATCGCGGCCTGTGGAGGTCGTTCACGCCATCCGCAGTGTGTTAGCGCAGACCTTTCAACCCATGGAAGTTCTTGTCGTTGTCGATGGGCCCGAGCCCGCCACCCAACTCGCTTTATCCGACTTTCAATCCAGCTTCACTTTTGCCCCCTTCAAGGTTCTCGTCAACCCGGTCAACGTAGGTCTAGCTGAAGCCCGCAACGTTGGCGTACGCGCCACAACCGGCGACTACGTCGCATTTCTGGACGATGACGATGAATGGCTGCCAACCAAAATCGAGCAGCAACTGCTTGTCGCCGGAACACTTGCCGGCCATCACCACTTCATCGCCTGCCGTCTGCTCGAAAAGACTGAAAAAGCCGAGAAGATTTGGCCGGAGACGCTCCCCAACGGCCGGGAGCCCTTCAGCGAGTACCTGTTTGTGCATCGTGGCATGATGCTTCCCTCTACCTTTCTAATCTCGCGGGCGCTCTTGCAAAAAGTCCCATTCACCGCGGGCCTGCGCCACATTGAAGACATCGACTGGATGCTGCGCGCCGCGGCTCTGCCAGAGACACGCATCGCCGTTGCCCAGGATGTGCTCACGATCTACAACAATCATGCGACCGGTGGACGCGAAAGCCGCAATTTCCCTTGGCATACTTTCTATGTCTGGAGCGTCCTTCACCGTACGCTCTTTACTCCGCTCGCCTACTCCTGCTTCATCACACGAACGGTCGTGCCTCGCGCCAAAAGTGCAGGAGCCAGCCCTCGTCAGCTGCTTCATCTCTTCTCTGCAGCCTTGCTGCTCGGATCGATCAACCTGACCGCCATCTCCTCCTTTCTCTTCTCCTCTCTCTTGAGTCAAGAGAGAAAAGCCTGGGGACGCCGCGTGCTCTCGAAGCAAGCTAGACTCGCCACCCGTGAGACTGCAAAATGATAGCCGCCAGCTCGCTGGCAGAGGAGCGTCTGTCTTGCGCCTGAAAGGCTACTCCGCCCGTGTGCGCTCTGCCCCGCTCGCCGCCTAATCCATCGCATCCCTCCCTACCCATCCACCCGACAGGAGACGTACGTGATCTACCACTTGTTCGATGAGCGCGAGATCTTCTCCGAGTTTGAGGGCGGAGCCATCTCCCGCTGGGCCGCCAACGTGCTCCGCCATCAGCCCGACACGCACATCGTCTGCTCCAAAGCCGACGACTCCTGGGGCTTCACTCCCGAGCGTATCCATGTCGCGCCTCGGCTCTCCCGCTACATGAACTACCGCGCGCGACGCTTCTACCCGGTCTGGCTCAATCGCTTCCTGCTTGGCCGCCTCTACGGCAAGGATCTCCCCGCCTTCCGTCCTGGCGATGTCGTCTGGGTCCACGGACAGCCTGCCATCGCGGCGGCTTTACTTCCGCGGATCAAAGCCGCCAAAGCCAAGCTCGTCCTCCATCTTCACGGCTCGGCATTCCTTACCCACGCTGCCGGTTTGCTCAAGTATGTCGCCCGCGGCGCTGACCTGCTTGTCTTCTGCAGCCAGTTCTTGGAGCGCGAAGCCAAAGGCCGCTTCCCGCATCTGGAGCGCACCACCGTCCTCTACAACGGGGCCGACGGCCGGCTCTTCCACCCACATCCAGACGGAACTCGCACCGGGCCGCCGATCGAAATTCTCTTTGCCAGCCGCCTTGTACCGGAAAAAGGAGCGCACGTCCTGCTCGAAGCCATGCGCCTGCTCGCGCATCAGCAGGCTCCCGTCCATGCCGTCATCTGCGGAGCCGCATTCTTCGGAGGTAGCGCTCCCACGCCCTACGTCCACTCCCTGCAGCAAGACGTTCCTGCCAACGTCACCTTCGTCGGTTACGAGCACGGCCAGACCCTCGCCGAACGCTTCCGCGCCTCGGACCTGTTCTGTCTTCCCGCCACCTATGAGGATCCCTTCCCGCTCGTTACGCTTGAAGCCATGGCCTCCGGCCTGCCCGTTGTGGCGAGCGCAACCGGAGGCATTCCCGAGGCCTTCCGCGCCGGAGGAGGCAAGCTCATCGCGCCCAATGACGCCAGGCTGCTCGCCGACACGCTCCTCCACCTGGCCCAAGATCCCAGCCAACGCCGGCTGCTCGCCGAAGAGGCACGCCGATCCTTCGAGCAGTCCTTCTCCTGGGCCACCATCGAGGCACGCTACAGCACCCTGCTGGAGGCACTCTGAAAAGCGTTCTTGCGCGCAACGCCAGCTGGATGTTCCTCGGCCAGGGCCTGTCACTCGCTATCCAGGGCGTCTACTTCGTCATGATCGCTCGCCTGCTGGGGGCGACAGACTATGGGCTCTACGTTGCAATCGTCTCGTTCATCTCGCTGGGAGGACAGTTCGGCACGCTTGGCTCCGGCTACGTGCTGCTCCGCTACGTCAGCGCCGACCGCGCCGTGTTCGCCCGCTACTGGGGCAATATCCTGCTTACCACGGCCGTCTCCGGGGCGCTGGTTGTCCTGCTGCTTGTTACGCTCAGTCGCTGGGTGCTGCCCGATGCTCCCTGGCACCTGGTTCTACTGGTGGGCATTAGTGACGCCGTCCTCGGAGGCCTCGTCCAATGCTGCGGCCAGGCCTTCCAAAGCTTTGAGCAGATGGGCAAAACCGCCACCATCAGCTTCAGCGTCAACCTGCTGCGGCTGCTCGCTGCCCTCGGCTTGTACTTCCGCTTCCACACCGCCACTACCACGGAGTGGGCGGTCGCTGTGCTCGCTGTCTCCGGCATCGTCACCTTCGGCGCCGTAACCGAGGTTGGACGCCGGCTCGGCAAGCCTCGCTTCGAGCCCAAGCTGCTTCCCGCCCACGCCGGAGAAGGCGCCATCTTCGCCATCTCCTCCTCTACCACCTCCGTTTACAACGATATCGACAAGATCATGATGGGGCACCTGGGCATGAATGCCGCCGTCGGCATCTACGCCCTCGCCTATCGCGCCATCAACGTCGCCACCATGCCTGTCTTCGCCATCCACTCCGCAGCCTTTCCGCGCTTCTTCCAGCAAGGCAGCCAAGGCCTCAGCCATACTCTTCCGCTCGCCCGGCGCCTGCAACTACGCACGTTTGCCGTTACCGCTTCGGCCGCAGTCGTCATGTTTTTCGCCGCTCCGCTGATCCCTCTGCTCGCCGGCAAAGCCTATCTCGAAAGCGTAACGGCACTGCGCGGCTTGTGCATCATTCCCGTCTTCCGCAGTCTGCAGTGGAGCTCCGGAGACGCGCTCGCCGGCTCCGGCCTGCAACGCTATCGGCTGGGCCTGCAGGCAGGAGCCGGCCTGTTCAATTTTCTGCTCAACCTCTACCTCATCCCACGCTACTCCTGGCATGGCGCCGTCTGGTCCTCGCTCGCAACCGACGGCTCACTCGGCGTCGCCAGCTGGCTGCTTTATCTTCTGCTTATGCGCAGACCGTCTGCCGGAACACCTGGCATGCTTGAACCCGCCCCTAGCTCTCAGGCAGAGGAGCAAGCCGAGAACGGATAACGCGCGCCGGCACACCCGCCAACACCGAATAAGGCGGATATTCGCCTGCCCGCACCAGCGATCCAGCCCCTACGATCGAGCCTCGCCCTATCGTCACGCCGCCTAAAAAAGTTACATTTGCCCCAACCCAACAGTCGTCCTCGATCGTAATAGGAAGAGGCTGAATGCCTTGCAGCCGCATCGCTTTGGTCGTATCCGCATACAGATGCGTCTCTGCATGAAAGGAGACATGCTGACCCATAATCACGTCTTCCCCAATCGAAATCATGCCGCCCGCACCGAAAAAAGAGTAGGCGTCACAGGAAGAGTTCCGGCCCATATACAGACCTTGCCCGATATGGGTCGCGCTGCTTGCCCGGATGATTGAATAAGCTCCGATGGAGACATTGTCCGAGAGGTGGATGCCGAATTCAGCGAGTCCATCCAGCAGCACCCCTGCTTCCACCGTGACATTGCTCCCGAAACTGCATCCAGAGGCATTGCGGAAAATGACCCGCGGACCCAAAAAAACAAGCGCGGGGCGCAGACTGAAGATGGTTGTTTTGAGTAGCCCACGCATCATCCATACGCTGCGGCGAACCAGCGAAGCGGCCAAATTGCGCAACGGCATTCTCTGATCGATCTGATACGGCCTACCCTTCGCCTTGCTGATAAATGCGTCGAGTAAAGGATAAGCCATCTTTTTGAGAGGGAAGTCGCTTCTGAGCCTATCGCGACTTAAACAGAAAGGCAATAAATTCATAGAGAGTGTAATCGATTGATACCCTTTGTCTTGTAGGTTGTTTTCTCTCTTCTCTCCGGATTTACCTACAAGTCGAAGAGATGGACAAGTTCACATCTAGTCAATCCCCTCTAAGTGGAACGGAATTTTGCAGCATCTTTCCAAATTTTCCCGGGTTTGCCCTTGTAGAAGCGTTTAGGGGGCAAAAAGATTGACAGTGCTGTTAAGTTATTGTTAGCCTTCCGACAACCCCAATCTTTATTCCTTCTAACGAGAATCGTTAGTTCCAATTTGGTCCAGAGCTACAATATTTATAAAAAAATAGCTTTCCCTCTGGCTTGATATGCCTGAGACTTAAGCTGCACAAGAGCTGACATTGAACTGAAGACCTGCAAGATTTGAAGCTTCGAAGGACGGCGCAAGCTGCCCAGACTGGAGAGCAAGATGGTCACCGAGCGTAAGACCTTAGGAGTCCAACCTTTGGACTCGGAGGTGCATTTCTGGAGAAGTGCCTTCGGCCCCTCGGTCCACAAGCTTCGCAACGCGCAGTTTCGCAGCAACAGTCTCTACCACAACCTGCGTACGCTGGTTCCCATTCTGGTACTGGTCGCGGTTTGGCTGACTGTCATTCACTGGCAGCCTGGGTCCGATTTCCATCAGCTCCTCAGCAAATCCGTCTCCGTGCGTCACCTGCTGCTCGCCTGCGGAGTCTCCGGGCTCTGGAATCTCTGGCTCCGGCTCTCTATGTATGAAATGCGCTCGGTTCGCAAAGACATCTATGCCGAGCTCTCCCGCCTTAGCCTTTGCTCGCTTGCCTGCGGCTCGCTGCTGTTGGTCGGCAACGTTGGCCGTGGACAGTATCTGCTCGGTCTCGAGCTTGGCGGCATGATCTCGCTTGGCCTCATCCTGACCTCCCTTGGACTGCTCGGCAGCTTCCTGGTCGGTGCCGCACTCTCGCCCCGCATCCTGCGCAGGCGTGCCGCCATTATCGTCGGGACCGGGCCGCGTGCTGAAATTCTCCGCGAGCGCCTCCAAGGCCAATACTCCCCCTTCAATCTCTACGGCTGTGTCGACGACGAGTACCTCGGTGAGGGGGATGGTGACGCGCGCGGCTTCTATCTCGGCACCATCGATCAGCTTCCCGACCTGCTCAAGACCAATCCGATCGAGATTGTGCTTATCGGGCTTCCTATTAAATCGAAATACGATGAAATTCAACGTGTGATCGATATTTGCGAATCGGTCGGCGTCGAATCGCACTACATGCGCGATGTCTTCAACACCTCACGCGCGCGCCTCGAAGTCGGCTCCAGCTCCTCGCAGCACTTCAACGTACTCAGTACGCTCACCCATCATCCCAAGCAGGCTTTGAAGCGCTGCATTGATGTGGTTGCTGCCAGCACACTCATCGTGCTCACTTCGCCCATTATGCTCGTGGCCGCCATCGCGGTGATGGTGAGCAGTCCCGGCCCGATCCTGTTCACGCAACAGCGCTACGGCCGCCATCGCGAACGCTTCCCCATGTTCAAGTTCCGTTCCATGGTGGTCGACGCCGAGAAGCAGCAGGCACAGCTTGAGTCGCTGAACGACGCTCAGGGTCCCGTGTTCAAACTGAAGTCTGACCCCCGCGTCACCCGCGTCGGAAACTTTCTCCGCCGCACCTCGATCGATGAGCTTCCACAACTCTTCAATGTCGTCCGCGGTGAGATGTCGCTGGTTGGCCCGCGCCCGCTCACCATGCGCGATGTCGGCAAGTTTGAAGAGACCTGGTTGCTGCGCCGGTTCAGTGTTCGTCCAGGCCTCACCTGCGTGTGGCAGGTGAGCGGCAGAAGCAATACCTCGTTCGAACGCTGGATCAAGCAAGACCTCAGCTACATCGACGAGTGGTCCTTATCGCTCGACTTTAAAATTCTGCTGATGACCATCCCGGCGGTTCTGCGTGGCAGCGGCGCGGTCTAGAACCAATTTTTCCAACGGCGACTCAGAAAACGATTCCAGTAAAGCACGGTTCCAGTCACCGTCAGCACAGCCAATGAGAGGCCGAGGGTCGCCCAAAGCAGCTTGAACGGAAGCCCCCACAGGGTGCCAAAGTGAAGCGGATGCATCGACCAAAGCAGCCAGTCGGCGAAGGTATGGCGCTCACCATAATGCCATACGCTCAGCAGATGTCCATCGCGGCGAACCCGCACGATGTCGCGATGGGAAAAGTCGCCAGGCTTCCCGCGGTCAAGCAGCACAGAACACTCTCGTGAGCGCAACTCCGGATTGCTGATACTCCACAGCCGTCCGTGCGGAGATGCCTGCTGAGCCGCGGCCAGAACGAGCGCAAGCGAAGCTGCCTCCTTGAGCTCCGGGCCAGAGTCCGTTCCCGCAGGAGACGCCATGCCGACCACTGGTGACACAAGTGCGACCGCCGCCGTGACCTGCCGGTACCAGGCGAAATAAACCCCGGAGAACGCCCACCAGACAACGATCGCAAGGGTCCAGAAGCCGACCGCGCTGTGAAGGTCGTAGTGGATGCGTCGCCAGCTTGCCCGCAGATTGACGCTTAAGCCGCGCCTCCAGGTGCGCGTACCCGGCCACCACAGCACCAGACCGGAGGCAGCAAGCACAAGCAACGCCCACGCACCCACCCCATTGATCTGCATACCCCAGGCTTCCGGCAGAAGCAGGTAGGTGTGCAGGTCCCGCACCCAGTCAACCCAGCTATGCCGAGCCGGCTGCACATCTCCGGTAACGGGATCGGCAATCCAGCGGACCGATGCTCCACCGGGATCTTTCCCCTCAAGCAGAAAGACTGGCAGCACAAGGGAAGGCATCTGCAGAGTGTCAACCACCGCCCCCGGTTGAGCGGCTTGCAGATGCTTTAGGACAACTTCGGGATCGGCGATGGTTCCGTTCCCAAACGCATGAAGCCCGCCCGGAAGCTGTGCACGCACCAGTTCTTCTTTGAAGACGAGCACCGTGCCTGAGAGCGAAATCACCAGCAAGTACAAGGCCGTCGCCAGACCCACCCAAAGGTGAATCTGGAAGACGGCCCTGCGGATCCACAAGCGCCGCGGATGCTGCAGCAGATTTGTGATGAAGCTGCTGGGCGTCGTCATGCCTCTCCTAGAAGCGATAGGTAGCCGTGCCCAGAACCTCTCTGGCGTAGCCATAGTAGCAAGCGGCGGTGCTGGTACAGGTTGCCACGTAGCGCTTGTCGGTTAGGTTGGTGGCATTGACGCTGTAGAGCATGTGCCGATAGCCAAAGCGCAGGCTTGCGTCGAGCAGTGCGTAATTTGGGATAAATAAGCTGTTGGCGCTGTCGGCCGCGTTGGTCCCGGTAAAGCGTACGCCGAAGTTCCCACCCACGCCGCCAAAGCGGCTTTGCGCGCGGGTGTAGTCAGCCAGTGCCGTAACCGTATTGCGTGGCGTTTGCGGCAGCCACTTGCCTACGCTGAGCTGGCTGGAGTCCGTAGGGAGGTTTGCCGCGACAAGGGTCACGGCCGCGTTGTGTGTATAGCCGCCGTGGAAGTTAAGCCCACGCGCCACGCTCACAAGACCTTCAAGCTCCACGCCGCGAGAACGAACCTCGCCTGCCTGGTACTCCGTAAACGCGGAGTTAGAGACCAGAACATTGGTTTCGTTGATCTGAAAGAGGGATGCCGTAATGAAGGAGGAACCGTTGCGCGGCTGGAACTTGACGCCGCCCTCTGACTGCCGAGCAAGCGAAGGCACGGCGGCAAGATCGGGGAGCCTGGTTGCCGCATCGTAGACAAGCACGCCCGCGTTCGGGAGAAAGCTGGTGGAGTAAGCAAAGTAGGGCGCAAGGCCGCTGGCAGTCAGATACGTAACGCCGGCGCGTCCGGTGAACTTCTCATCCAGGTGAGAACTGCTGCTTGAGGGCGTGATGAAGTTGGCGATCGCGTTGCCGGCAAAGTCTTGCCGCCCGCCAAGGGTAAAGATCAAGTGATGGTCGATCTTGATCTGGTCCTGCGCGTACAGGCCATTCTGATTCAGAACGGCGTCTGTGTTGACGGAGGGAGAGGCGGGCGCCAATTTGGTTTGTCCATACACAGGATGGTAGGCGTTGATGTCGCCGACGCCGAAGACAAAGTAGGTTTGACCGTTCTGGTCCAGACGCTGATAGTCGTAGCCGAAGAGGACCGTCTGCTCCAAGCGCGAGCCTACGGCAAAGCGGCGTAGAACCCGGGTATCGACCGTGTTGATACGGTCCACGTTCGGCGTCGCAAACAGCGAGCGCGCGACGTTGGTGGTGCTGCTGCCGTCAAAGCCGTTCCCGTAGATGGTCTGCCCTTTGAAGTCAATATATTGATAGCGGTCATTCGAGTGCACGTCCCAGCCATCCGTAAAGAGGTGGTCGGCCGTGTAGGCCACGGATCCCTGGTTGCGACGAACGTAATCCAGGCCAGGCTCGCCGAGAAAGGTACTGACCGGGAGAGTGCCATTTGGATTCGACGAAAGAGTACCGCCTGCGGGAAGAAACTGGCTCCATTGCGTTCGGTCGTGCTGATAGTCCGCCAGCAGGGTAACATTGGTGCGCTCGCTCGGCCGCCAGGCAAGCGACGGCGCAAGCAGGCGGCGGTTGTCCGGAGTAAAGTTGGTCTGGGTGCCGGAGTTGCGCACAAGACCAAGCAATCTATATTGGTAGAGGCCCGCGTGATCGAACGCGCCGGTGGTATCCACTTCTCCCTGCCGTCGCAGGTAGCTGCCAAAGACGCCAGAGATCGAAGTCGCTCGCTCGGAAGAAGGCCGCTTGGTGACCTGGTTGATGAGACCACCCGGAGGCACCTCGCCGTAAAGCACGGAGCTCGGTCCCTTTAGCACCTCCACGCTCTCAAGCTCATAAGGGTCCAGCTTGCCCGAGAGCGAGTTGAAGCGCATGCCGTCACGGTAAATGCCAAACGTCTGCGCATCGAAGCCGCGAATCTTAAGCCAATCGAACCGGGGTTCAACGCCGTACTCATCGGCCGTGACGCCGGGCGTGTACCGTAGCGCCTCGTTGACGGTGAGCACCCCACGCGATTCCATCTCCTGCTCACCGATGATGGAGATCGACTGCGGCACCTCAACGAGCAAGGCATTCGTCTTGGACCCGGCGTTCGAGGCGTAGGGAACAAAGCCTGTATCTGCCGACACGTCGATCGTGTCCGTCACCGCACCCACGCTGAACTGGATGATCAGCGGGCCACCCGCGACGGGGAGCTCCACAAAACGGACGTTGTCCGCAAAGCCAGGCAGACGGGTCGTGACTTCATAGTGGCCAGGCTGCACACTGAAGTGCGCCTCGCCCTTCTCGTTGGTGATCGCATTCAGCACCGTAGAGCCGCAACGAACCTGTATGGCAGCCTCCACCAGCGCAGCCTCGCCTGGATCGACGACGCGCACGGCGACCTGGACCGGCGTCGCAGAGATGCTGGCGGTACAAGGGCTTTGAGCCGAAACTCCGGCTGGAACGGCGAAACAGCAGGCAGCAGCGGCCAAGAGGATCGGCCGCGGGCAAACAATGTTCAACATACTCTCCTTTATGCGGACGCAACTTCGCGACGGCCTGAAAGACCGGTTGCGAGCGTCACTCTGTCAGTAATTTCTGCTGGCCACTGTGGCTGCAGATCTACTCACACTATATACGACCGATCTTGTCCGAGATCAGAAAATTGTGCGTACTCACGATGACAAAGTATGAAACCATTGATCTGCATGGCGACTACCAACGCAGTTGCGAACGGAGCAGCGCCGGCCAAACTTGCGTCGAGTGCCTTCCACTCACGAGACTTCCGGTTCTATCAAATCGCAAGACTTTGCGTGATCCTCGGGGCCGAAGCTCAATCGGTTGCGGTCTCCTGGCAGGTCTATCAGCTCACCGGCTCCGCGCTTAGCCTTGGCTACACCGGACTTGCTCTCTTCCTGCCTGGCCTCTTCTTCATGCTGCCCGCGGGCCACGTGGCGGATCGCTACGACAAACGTTATGTCATTCTCGCCTGCTATGGTCTGCAGGCCGTCTGTACCGTGGCGTTGCTGTGGATCGCGCTCCACCCGGTCACCAGCATTACGCCCATCTATGCGGTGCTCTTCCTGATTGGCACGGGTCGCTGCTTCTCCGGGCCGGCAGCGAGCGCGCTGCTTCCCTTGCTGGTCCCCAAGGAAAACTTCGTCAACGCCGTAACCTGGGGCGCCACCATTTACCAGACCGCCAACGCCACCGGACCCATGGTCGGCGGCCTTCTCTTCACCGCCACCCTCGCCTCGCTGGGCCGCTGGAAGGGCGCGCCGATTGTCTATCTCTTCACGCTGATCATGCTTTGCGGCTTCACTGTTTTCGTCAGCATGATTCGCGTGCAGTCAGAGGTGTCGGAAAAAAAGGCCTTCAACGCAAAGACCGTGCTGGCCGGCCTGAAGTACGTCGCCGAGACCAAGCTGCTGCTAGGCTCCATCTGCCTCGATCTGTTTGCCGTGCTCCTTGGCGGCGCGGTCGCCCTGATGCCCATCTTCGCTCACGACGTGCTGCATGCCGGTCCGAAGGGGCTTGGCCTGCTGCGCGCCATGCCCAGCCTCGGCGCGCTGGCCGTCAGCCTGACCCTGATCTTCCGGCCCATCCAGCACCGCGCCGGCAAGCTGATGCTCGTCTGCGTGGGAATCTTTGGCGCGGCCACGGTTCTCTTTGGGCTGAGCCGGTCTCTCCTGGTCAGCCTGTTTGCGCTGTTGCTGGTTGGCGCCAGCGACATGGTCTCGGTCGTCATCCGCTCCAGCGTCCTGCAACTGGCCACGCCGCCCGAGATGCGCGGCCGCGTCAGCGCCGTCAACTGGCTCTTCATCGGCGCCTCGAACGAGTTTGGCGAGTTTGAGAGCGGACTTACCGCCCACTGGTGGGGCGCGGTCCCTGCCGTCGTCGTCGGCGGCCTTGGCTCGCTCATCGTCACGGCAATCTCCGCCGTCGTCTTTCCCGCGCTGCGTCGCGCCAACCAACTCACCGCGGAAAGCCTGCGCTCGGCAGAAGTCGAGCTCGCCGCAGCAGAGCCGGTCGACTGAACCCAGGCTACGGCTAAAATGCTTGCAGATACGCGGGGAGGCGTACGCATGCAGACTGGCTTAAAGTGGGTTCTAGGCGGTTCCGTCATTCTGCTGCTCGTGGTCGGGGGTGAGTCCCTCTATCTCTATCGCCGCAACCGCGCCGATGAAGCCGCCCCTGCCAAGCAGGCCTCCACCTACAAGGTCGATCCGGACGACAACGTCTTCCTCAAGCACGAGCACCCCATGTCGCTGAAAGACGAAAAAGACCTGAAGGGGCGTACACTTTGGGTCAGCGCGGGCGGCCAGATGGACTTTTATCCCTATAACGGCCATACCGTGGACTACGATCATAGCCAGGGCGTGCTGCTCGGTTCCGAGAAGATTCTTGTCAAGGACGCCATCGAGCAGACCGCTCCGAAAAAAGCTACCTTCCGCGTTCCCGGCGGCGACAAGCAGGTTCTACTCGTGTTTTCAAAGCCCGACGATCAGGCGAGCGCCGGCAAGCTCTACGCCGTGCCCGTAGGCGATCGCGAGGCAGGCAGCTACAACTTTTCTACCGACGAGATCTTCTTCTACGAGGACCCGCACCGGCTCTTCTCCTACTGGGGACCGGAAGTGTGGAACGCTATCGATGCGCACCAGGCCATCCTCGGCATGAACGAGCGGCAGGTGATGATGGCGCTCGGCCAGGTCAGCGTGGACCACGGCGACACGATCGGCGATCGCAGCGTTGAGTTCGACGACCAGGGCCACCCCAAAATGATCACGTTTACAAGCGGCAAAGCCACTAAAATCGTGGATGAAAAGCAGTAGACGCAGGACAGCCCTCCGCCCATCGAGACTCACGACCTATGCTGTTTGCTTCTTTCCGCTACATCCTGATCTTTCTCCCGGTGGCCGTGTGCGGCGCCATCGCCCTGCGCAGGCTGCTCGGCCCGCGCGCCGCCCAGGCCTGGGTGCTCGCAGCGTCGATCCTGTTCTACGCGGTCGGTAAGCCCTTCAACCTGATCTATCTCCTGGTCTCGCTGGGAGTGAATTGGCTGCTCGCCCGCTCCATCGAGCGCACCGCGGCACCCGCGAAGAAACGCATCCTGGTCAGCGCTCTTGTGCTGAACGTGGCTTACCTCTGCCTCTTCAAATATCTCGGCTTCTTCGCCTCGATCGTCCGCTTCGCCCTGCCGCCCGGCTACCGCGTCCCCGTGCTCGGCTTCCCGCTCGGCATCAGCTTCTTTACCATTACGCAGATCATGTATCTGGTCGATTGCTACGAAGACACGCTCGGGGCAGGGTCGCTGTTCGACCACGCCACCTTCGTCGCCTTCTTTCCGTACCTCATCTCCGGCCCGCTTGGCCGCGCCAAACGCATGCGGCACCAGTTCGGTAACTTCGGCGGCGAAACCGGCGCACGCATGGACCTGCTCGCGCGCGGCGTCTTCCTCTTTGCTCTTGGCCTCTTCAAAAAAGCCGTCTTCGCCAACGCCTTCGCGCAGGTGGTCACCTTCGGCAGCACCTCCGCGCAGAACCTCTCGGCGGTCGAAGGCTGGATCTTTTCCGTCGCCTACGTCATGCAGGTCTACTTCGATTTCAGCGGCTACTCCGACATGGCTATCGGCTCCGCACTCATGCTCGGCATCGAGATCCCGCGCAACTTCGACAAGCCTTACTCGGCCACTTCCATCATCGCGTTCTGGCAGCGCTGGCACATCTCGCTCACCAACTTCATCACCTCCTATCTCTACACGCCCATCCTCAAATCTTTCTCCCGGCGCACCCTCTTCACCTCCGCGCTGGCCACGTTCTTCGCCATGGGCATCGCCGGCCTGTGGCATGGCGGAGCGTGGACCTTCATCGTCTGGGGCTTTATGCACGGCGCCTTCCTCGGCATCAATCAATACTGGCGCAAGAAAAACCTCCCGCACATCCCTGCCTTGCTCGGCTGGCTCCTGACCTTCGCCTGCTGGACCCTCACCATGGTCTACTTCGGCGCGGACTCCATCGCCCAGGCCAACGCGCGTCTGGCCACCATGTTCAACCCCCACCACGCCTTCCGCGTCGCCAACGTCACCAGCCTCGAGCTGCAGGTCTATGGGCTGGGCATCCGCCTCTCGCAATGGCCTTTGCTGGCAGGCGTCCTATGCTCCATCTTCGGCCCATCGTCCGAAGAACTGGGCCGCGACTTCCAGCCCAGCGCGCTCAACTGCGCGTACGCCGTCGGCCTCGTCGCCGTCTCGCTCGCGCTCGTCAACTCCACCATCTCCACGCCCTTCGTATACTTCCGCTTCTAAAGCGATCTAACCTCAAACAAGCCGTCATTCTGGCGCAGCCAGAATCCCCGTATTTGCTCTTCGATAGTCCAGGAGCCTGAACGACCGCATGCCGCAACTCTCTCCTCTCGATGCCGCCACGACGCCTGCGACAAAACTCTCAAGCGGCCGCTGGCTGCTGTGGACGCTCGTCCTGCTCGTGCTCGCGGTGGGCGCGGAGCTCGTCCTGGCCTGGAGGCTCGACGTCTTCGGCGTCCTGCGCGACCCGGCCGGCCGCGCGCTCATCACCTCCAGCCACGAGCGCCAGGCCAAGTATCTGCTCAACCAGGCCTATGTTCCCGAGAACTTCAACGCGCTCATCGTCGGCGCGTCCGCCTCCGTCAACTGGCGTCCGCAACAGCTCACCGGATACCACTTCTACGACGAGTCGCTCGAAGGAGGCAACGCCACCGAGCAGCGCAAGCTGGTCGAACTGGCACTGAAGCGCGGCCACTTCCAGGTCGCGCTCGTCGGCATCTTCCCCCGCATCACCGGCTCACACGAGCTGCAGGACGGCCTCGACCAGGTCAACCGCGCCGAGGCCTTCGGCTCGCTCGCCGCCTTCAACATCGAGGCCGAGATGCTCCTCGACAAGCTCCGCCACCGCACCCCAACCTTCTACCCCGACGGCAGCCACGAGATGCCCTCCACCACCCCCGAGCCGCCCAAAGTCAGGATGAACATGAAGCAGGACCCGCAGGCCATCGCGGACTACTGCGCGCTCGTCCAGGAGCTCCAGGCCCACGGCGTGCGCATCATCTACGTCGTCTACCCGGTCTACACACCGTCTTACGACTTCAACCGCGACGCGCTGCTCGCGTATCGCAAGAGCTTTCCCGCAACCTTGCCGGCCGCGCCAATCCTCGACCTCAACGCGCCGCAGTACAAAGCGTTTCGCGACGACCCCGCCAACTACATCGACGAGATCCACCTCAGCCGCAAGGGCGCCGACAAGCTCACCGGCATCCTCAATACCCGCATGCACGAGTTACTCGCCAGCCCGCAATCGCAGCAGGAACAGGAGTAGCGCTTGACCGCCTTGAACCGCGCACGCACAGTGGATGCCACCCTGCAGGAGCACTTCGCCGCCTTCTCCGGCGACCGCAACCCGATGCACATGGATGCCGTCGCCGCGCGACGCACCCAGGCCGGGCAGCCGGTCGTTCACGGCGTGCACACCCTGCTTTGGGCGCTCGAAGAGCTGGCGCACGCCGGACAGCTTACCGGCAACGTCGCGCAGGTCAAAGCGAAGTTTCTCAAGTGGGTCTACCTCGGCGATGTCGCCACGCTCGATCTGCTCGACAGGGAACCCGACGAGCCGCTACGCCTCGAAGTCGCCGTTCAGGGCTTGGTCGTGCTCACTGCGGAGGTCCTCTTCGGAGAACGGCGGCCGCGCGAGAGCACGTCGGCTCCATCGCCTGCAACCCCGCGTGCCCAGGCGCTCGATCTCTCCCTCCCCGACCTCTCAGACCGCTCCGGCGAAGCCTACGTCGCGCCTTCACCGCAGGCCGAACAGCTCTTCCCTCATCTCGCCAAGGTGATCGGCGCAGCCACGATCGCCGAAGTCGCCGCCTGCTCCTACGTCATCGGCATGGAAGTTCCAGGCCTGCACTCCATGTTCTCAAAGCTCGAACTCACGCTGCTAGACGCAACTCAATCTGCGTCCCACGCCGCTCTCCACTACGCCGTAAGCTATATCGACGAGCGCTTCCGCAAGGTGCGCATCGCCGTTGAAGGCTCAGCAATTCAGGGTATGCTCGAAGCTTTTATGCGCGTGCCTCCCGTGCGTCAGGCCTCGATTGAACTCATCTCGAACTTTGTTCAGCCGCAAGAGTTTGCCGGCATGCACGCGCTCGTCCTCGGCGGCTCACGCGGGCTGGGAGAACTGACGGCCAAACTGATCGCCGCGGGTGGCGGCTCCGTCACCCTCACCTACGCAATAGGCCGCCTGGAAGCAGAAGCCGTGGTGCAGGAGATCCGCGCTGGAGGAGGCACAGCCAACGCCATACCTTACGACGTGCATCAGCCGCCTGCCAACCAGTTGCGCGCCCTGCAAGCGGCACCGACCCACCTCTTCTACTTCGCCACCAGTACCATCTTCCGGCCCAAGCCGAACGTCCTCTCCGCACCCGTACTCGCAGAGTTCCTCCGGTTTTACGTGCAGGGCTTTTACGATCTTTGCCTCGCCCTCATAGGCAGCAATACGACCACGACCGAGTCAGGCAAGCCGCTCTCCGCCCTTTATCCATCGACCGTCTTTCTGGAAGAGCGCCCCGCCGGCATGGCCGAGTACGCCATGGCCAAGGCCGCCGGCGAACAGCTCTGTGCCGACATGAACCTCTACGTCCCCGGCGTACGCGTCTTCGTCCCCCGCCTGCCCAAGCTGCCCACAGACCAAACCGCCGGCGTACTCCCCGAGCGCGAAACCGACGCACTCGAAGCTTTACTCCCAGTACTTCGAACGATGATGAATTAGAGCAACTTCCTCTTGCGATGCAGCTCTTCTACATCGTCACTCTTGTGAAGCAAGCATCGGATGGATCTGTCTTGCTGTACGCACTGAGCTTGGGCTTTTTTACGCCGTCATTCTGGCGCAGCCAAAATCCCCATATTTTTACCAGCTAAGCAGCACCAGGCAATCAGCTTCAACCCTTCTTCGCCGCCTTCTCCACAACCAAATCCACCAGATCCCCAACCTCCTTCAAATCCTGCAGCTCGCCCAGCGCGAACTTCACCTTGAACGAGCGTTCCACCATCTCGATCAGCTCAATATGCGCCAGCGAATCCCAGTTAGGCGTATTCAGCGCATTCGACTTACGCGTCACCGTCAGCTTGGGCGAGTTCAGCGCCTCGCGAAAAATCGGCTGCAACTCGGCAAGAACGCCGTCCGGGGAAAGGTCAGGCATGAGCAAACTCCAGCACCTTAATGTGCGTATTCTGTTGCGTATAAGCGGCCAAATCAAGCGTCCACATCGTCGCACCGGCGGCTAAGCCGGGAGGTGCAGGAGCAAGTGAAAACCCTAGCCGCGAATAAAAATCAGCTACCATGCCATTCTTCGCCGTCGGCAGATAGTAGCCCACAATCGTCTCTAGACCACGCGCACGCGCACGCTCCGCCAGCACGTCGAGCATCGCGTTCTCCATCTCACGCTTCAGCACACGGCAGCTCATCAGCCACAGGTCCATGTGCAGCACCCGTCCCTCGCCGCGCCCAAGCACGATCGAGATCAGGCCATTATCGCCAAAGCGATCCGTCAGCCTGCCATAGAGACCGATGGTGTTTCGGTCCTTGGCTGCGGCTTCCATCTCCGCCAGCGTATAGCGGCGCGTGGTCAGATTGAACTGGTTGGTCTTGTTGGTCAACTGCGCGATCCGCTCCAGATACACGGGCTTGAAGACATCGATCTCCGCCGTCATCTCGAGCGAATCAAGGTATTCGCCATAGTCGGCGAACCTGGTCGCCTGCTCCGCGCGTTGCGAGTTTCCAGCGTAAAGCGCGGCCCGCTCCAGGTCTTCCTTCGAGAGAGACACCGGCTCGAAAAAACGTCCTTGATCGATAAACTGCGCGTACTTCGAGACATCATTGCCAACCTCGGGTACCGCCACGCTCGGGAGCTGCGCCTCTACAATCGCACGCTCGGCCGGGTTGTCGTCGATGAACACAAAGCTGTCCACGCCCAGGTTCAGCTCACGGGCGATCGCAAGGAGATTCTCATGCTTCGGCTCCCAGTTCGCCTTGAAGCAGGAGAAGTCCTTAAACTTCAGGATTGAGCTCGGATGCGCAAAGCCGGACTTCGCCACGTCCTCATTGTTCTTCGAACAGACGGCAAGCAGCACGCCGCGATTGCGCAGCGCGAGGCAGTACTCCTGAAACGCGGTGTAGGCTTCCGCCACCGGCGTCTCTCGCCCAATCTGAATTTTCTCGACACCATCGTCGCCGATCACTCCGCCCCACAACGTGTTGTCGAGGTCGAGCACCAACACCTTGCGGCTCTTGCCGTAGAGCGCGCGGATCATCGCGTTCAGCGAGCGCGCCAGCTCCAGATTGGCCTCCGCAGTCAGCAGAATCTTGTAGCTGAAGTAGCGAGGCCAATCGAACCAGTGACGCAGGCCCAGATGCGCGGAGATTCCGTGTACATCCTGCACCAGCAGCTTGGACCGACCCGCAGCCTCCTGCGCAAATGCTACATTGAGCTGCATGAGAAAACGGCTTTGTCCCCCAGCCGCAACCGCATCCATATTCCCGAGCAGCGCATGTGGCGGTAGCTCAAAGTTATTTTGGATCACCTGGCAGCCAAGCTTTTCGAGCGCGTCCCAAATCTCCCTATACCGCGCCAGCTCCGCCTGAACACAGCCGGCGAGTTCCGCTTCCGTCGAGCCCAATGGGGGTAGTTTGCGGATGTTCAGACAAGATGTGTGCACATAGACAACCTGCGGCTGGAAGTCGATCAGCGCCTGCGGATCGTGCACCGCATCTTCATAAAATCGTCCATACTCCGACTGATGAAAGACCGGCTGGAAGCCTTCTGCCAGCAGCAGCAGCTCTAAAAAATTGACCAACTCCTCGGTCGTCGAGCCCCCCAGGACGGCAACGCGCAACTCCTGCAGACCTTCCCTCGATGTAAGCTCACGACGCAGACTGCGACGCTTCATCAGGATGTCTTCAACCGCGCAGGCGTAGAAGTTGAGCATAGGAACATGATACCCATGAGCATCCCTAAGTTCCCTGCCACATTTGTGTTATCCAGATCCAAGCTAAAACGGCAAAGGCCTGAGGATTGCGTATAAGGAACGCAATCTTCAGGCCCTCCAGGGGAAATCCTAGTACGGCGCGTAGTACCCACCGCGATACGCCACTGGCCCGTACGGTCCGTAGCCATACATCACGGGCGGCGGCGGAGGAGGATAGTGCACCACGATCGGTGGCGGCTGGTACACCGGAGCCTGCGGAGCGAAGTTCTGGTAAATCACTGTCGTCGGAGGAGCAGGAGCATATGCCTGCTGCTGATATTGAGGCGGCTGCTGATATTGAGGTTGAGCGGGCTGCTGATACACAGGCGCAGGCTGGTTTTGCGGCAGCGATTGCTCAAACTGCGGCACACGCGAGATCAGCGCCTGGCGATGCTCGACCTCCATCTCGGACGGAATCCCGAAGTCGTCGAGCACCTTGAGCGTTAGCCGCGTCTCCGCCTTCAACACAGGACGTGGACCACGCCGCGGCAGGTTGATCAGGTCGATCGGCCAAAGCACCGGAATCAGCCACTCGACCGTGTCGCGCACCGGATGGCCTTTGCCATGAATTTTCCCATCCTTGTCCACGGGATACTTTGGCACGTCGATCACGCGCACATCGACCGGAACCACAGTGTCGTTGTGCGTCACCATGCGATCGAACTTGAGTTCCATCCAACCCTTACCCACCAGATGGCCAGGGTCCTTATAGTCGACGAACGTACCCACCAGGTAGGCGTCATACGGAAAGCTGGAGCGTCCGTAAGCCTCCACGTGCGACACCTGGCATAAAATCGGATCGCCAATATTTTCGGTCTTTGAAGAAATCTTCGGCTCGGCCACCGTGCAGCGAATAATCGAGCCGGCTGGAACCAGTTGTTCTGCATCTGCGAAACCGGATAGAAGCGCGGGAGAGAGAAAAAGAGAAGCTGCAAAGAGAGAGTGCTTCATGTGGACCTCCAGGACGGACCAACGCGGAGCTGGCCGTGCAGGTCTGGTTCGCCGGATCAACGGGGGCCGATCGTTTTCGTACAAAGGGGAGCTACGAGTTCTATCTCAGATATTAGCCACTGAGTCAGCAACAGCGCAAGCAGCTTTTCTGCAAATACGCAAATCTTCATGCCGGTTGACCCGCAAGCGGTGCAAACCCATTGCGCCGCATCGAAGCCGCCGCGCAGCCGGGCCTCAACCCGTATTCCGCAACCCAGCCGAAATACCGTTGATCGTCGCCGTAATCGCTCGGTCCAGCTCCGCCGGCTCAGCGTTACCCGCCGCCATGTCCTTGCGCTTGCGCCGGATCAACTCCACCTGCAGCAGGCTCATCGGGTCGACATACGGATTGCGCAGGCGAATGCTCTGCTCCAGCACCGGATTCTTCTCAAGCAGCGTCTTCTGCCCTGTCACCGCCAGGACCATCTGACGCGTTAGAGTAAATTCGCCTTCCAATTTGTCAAACACCCGCGTCCGCAGCGCCTCATCCTCCACCATCGAGGCATACAGCCGCGCGATGCCAAAGTCCGCCTTGGCCAGCGCCATCTCGACGTTGCGCACAATATCGATAAACAGTGGAAACGACTTGAAGATCTGCTGCAGCTGCGTCAGTCCGTCCGGATGCTGTTCCGCATACCTCGCCAGCGCATGCCCCACACCGAACCACGCCGGCACCAGATGCCGCGACTGCATCCAGCCGAAGACCCACGGAATCGCCCGCAGATCCTCCATGCTGCGCTTCCTGGTCGAACTCGCATCGGTGCGTTTGGCTGGACGCGAACCGATCCGCGCATGCTCCAGCTCCGCCACCGGCGTGGCCTGCTCGAAGTAGGTAAAGGTCTCCGGGTCGTCGACAATGTGCTTCCGGTAAAACGCATACGACGCAGCCGACAGCGACTCCAGCACCTCCTCCCACTCCGGCAGCAGCACGCCGGTCAGGTGCGAATCGGGCTGTGCGCGGTCGAGTCCCGGCCGCGCCAGCGCGTCGAGCGACGCAGCAATCATCAGCTCCAGATTGCGCTCCGCAAGCACCACATCGGAGTACTTCCAGTTCAGCACCTCGCCCTGCTCGGTCAGCCGCAGCGCGCCCGAGAAGCTGTCGAGCGGCTGCGCAAAGATAGCCCGGTGCGTCGGCCCGCCACCCCGGCCCACCGTCCCTCCGCGCCCATGAAACAGCCGCAGCTTCACTCCCGCCTCACGCGCCACCCCATGCAGCGCCCGGTGCGCCTTGAAGATCTCCCACGTCGAGGTAATCATCCCTCCATCCTTATTTGAGTCGGAGTAGCCGAGCATCACCTCTTGCGTATGTTGCCAGCTCTCAAGCAGCGGTCGATACGCCTGGCTCGACCAAAGATTGCGGCAGATCTCCGGCGCATGGCGCAGGTCCTCGATCGACTCAAACAGCGGCACCGGCTGTAGCCCCGGATCGCCGTCGTCCGTTCCCTCGACGCTCACATTCCCCATCCGCGCCAGCCGCACCACATTCAAAATATCTTCCGCCGAGGTCGCTCCTGAAATCACGTAGCGCTGAATCGACTCCGGAGGAAAAACCTGCTTCAGATGCCCGATCTCCCGAAACGTATGCAGCACCTCGGCACTTTGCGCGCTCAGCTCTCCGGGATCGTGCGGCGGCAAGAGTCCGGCCAACTCCACCAATGCTGCCGCATGCACCCGCGCGTGTTGCCGCACGTCCAGCGCCTGTAGATGCAATCCATACGTGCGCGCTTCGAGTAGCAGCGGATCGACCAGCAAAGCCGCCAGCCGCGCTCCACGATGCTGCATCAGGCTTGTGCGCAGCAAGGCTACATCCGCCACCAACTCCTCCGCCTTCCTGTACGCAGCCAGCGGCGGCGTACGGGCCGCGTGCTTTTCCAGGCTCGGCTGGACGCTGTATTGCGCGCTGCCTCCCAGGCGCACCATCATGCACGTCACCAGCAGCCGCACAGACTCGTTCGGAAAACGCTCAATCAGCCGCAGCTCCGGCGAGGCCGGCCCAGCAGCCCGCAACTCCGCCAGATACTGCTCCAGCCGCGCCGTCAGCTCCGCCGAGACCGGAACCTGCTGGGTCGAGCTCCCAAGCTGATCGAAGACGTTCTGCAGCCGTCGCAGGTAGTGTGCAAACAACAGATCCCGCGCCATCGTCAGCGCCTCGGCCGTCGTCTCCGGCGTCACAAACGGATTGCCGTCCCGGTCCCCACCGATCCATGAGCCAAACGTCACCAGCAGCGGAAGATCCGCCAGCGCCGGAACACCCTCCGCGCCAAACTCCGCCCGGAGTGCATGTTCCACCTCCGCGTAGAGCACCGGCAGCGTGTCAAACAGTGAGGCGTCATAGTAATCGAGTGCCATCCGGATCTCGTCCCGCACCGTCGGCCGCGCGGTCCGCACATCGTCGGTCTGCCACAACGCCGTAATCTCCGCCAGCAGGTCGGCTTCACGCTGCTCGAGCGTTGCCTCCGGAACCGGAATCCGGTCGAGCTGTTCCAGCAGATCCGAGATCCTCCGGCGCTTGAACATGACGGACCGCCGCGCCACTTCAGTCGGATGCGCGGTAAACACCGGCGTAATACATACCCGCCCTAACTGCTCGAGCGCCGCCGGCAGATCGATGCCCGACAGCCGCATCGCCCGCAGCGTTCCCTCGAGCGAGCCGCGCTGCACCTGCCCTGAACCCGAACGGCCTCCCGACTCAAGCTGGTGCGCCAGCCGCCGGCGCTTGCGATGATTCGTCTCCGCCAGGTTGATCAGCTCAAAATAAAAGCTGAACGCCCGCGCCAACTGGTACGCCCGCAACGGATCCCGGGCCTGATCGCTCACGCTTAGCAGAGCCGCCCCATGCTCGTCCTCCCGGCGGGCGATCGCGGCCTGACGCAGCGCTTCTACCTCCTCATAGATGCCCGGCTCCGCCTGCTCGCGCAGCACAATCCCCAGCAGCATGCCCAGCGAGCGCACATCGCGGCGCAGCGGAGCCGACTTCACATCGGCGCCAGAACCAAACAATTCCTCCACACGCTGAGGCCAGGAGACGGGAGACCAAAGAGACGGCATGGATCGGTTATAGCATCGCCTGGCCGGCACGCCGCAAGCACCTTGGCTTGCGATATGTAGCGCACGCACCCGCGAGAACTAACCCGCGCGAGCGGCAATCAGCACCGGCAAGCCATCGACGATCGGATATCTCCGGCCGCACTGGGTGCAGTCCACCGTCTTCTCCGCCAGCGCCAGCGCCGCATGGCAAACCGGACAAGCCAGCCGGGAAAGCTGCGATGCAAGCAGAGGACTCGTTGAGGACATGACCAAAGTGTAGTGCACCCCTCTGCAAGGGGCTTACCTCCCTGTGTAGCGGGTTTAGACTTGAGGTATGCATATGGTCGCCTCAAAAAATCGAACGATCCAGCGCATTCTCACATGTTCTCTGGTCGCGACTTCTTTATACGTCTGCGCCACGCTCTTCTTCGGCATTCGCGCCCATTCGCTCGCGCTCGTCTCAGAAGCTGGTCATAACGCCTCTGACATGCTTGCGATCCTGCTCTCTTTCGTTGCCGTGTACTTTCAGGCGCGCCCCGCGGACGACCGCAAAACCTTCGGCTACCAGCGTGCCGGCGTCCTTGCCGCCTTCGTCAATGCCTTGACCCTCATTGTGCTTGCGCTTTGGATCGCGTTCTCCGCCGTGCACCGCCTCTACGCGCCTGTCTCCGTCGAGCCTCACCTGATGATCTACGTTGCTATCGCCGGCGTGCTCATGAACGGGGCCATCGCCGCCCTGCTTTGGAACAGCGCCGGTGATGTCAATATCCGCTCCGTCTTCCTTCACATGCTCGGCGACACACTTTCCACTGCCGCGGTTATCGCTGGAGGCGCCGGCATCCTGCTGACCGGGCTCCAGTGGATCGATCCCGTCCTCTCGATCCTTATCGCTGGAATGATCGTTTGGTCTTCCTGGGGAATCGTCCGCGAGACGCTCAACATTCTTCTCGAAGGCACGCCTGAGAACCTTCTCCTCGGCGACATCCGCGCCGCCATGTCTGGGGTGGCTGGAGTCGTCAACGTGCATGATCTCCACGTCTGGAGCCTCGGCTCCAACTCCCACGCGCTTGCCAGTCACGTTCTCATCGAAAACGACGAAACCCGCCAGGTGAGTGTGGCCGAGTGCGCCGGCATTCTCGACAACCTGAAAGATGCCCTTTGGGACAAGTTCCATATCGCCCACACCACCATCCAGTTCGAAACCACAGGCTGTGAAACCACCCACGGCTGCTCTGCCCCACCCGCGCTCGAATCGCTCGCTGCACACGGCCACCATCATGGTCACGCCCACTCTCACTAAGGCTGCCAAGCCTCTATCTCACCAAATACCGGTTACCTTTCAGGCAATCCCGCAACAATAACCCTTGCTTCGCCGGCATCCTGCTGTCCTATACTGAGGGGCATATGGTGCCGCTGGAGCCAACTCGCAAGCGCCCCGGCACCCCGCCTACCCGCGAGATCCCTGACAAACTCTACTTCCGCATCGGTGAAGTTGCCAAACTTTGCGAGGTCCCGGCCTATGTACTGCGCTTCTGGGAGGGCGAATTCCCGCAGCTTCGCCCCAATAAGGGAGGCACCGGCCAACGGCTCTTTCGCCGCCGCGATGTAGAGATGGCTCTACGCATCAAAACGCTTCTCTACGACGAGGGCTACACCATCCCCGGTGCGCGTCAGGCCTTCAAAGCCGAGCTGCGCGGAGGCAAAGACGCCCAATCTGGCCCTGAAGCCGGAGCAACGGTCGACGCACGCCATCTCCTTGTCCTCCAGAAAGAACTTCGCGAGCTCCACGCTCTGCTCTCCCGGCCCGCCACCGAAAAACAATCGCTCCAGCCCATCCGTGCTCCACGCCCCGTGGTCCCTGCGCCCCGGCCACCGCACACACCTCTCCCCAGGCCTACTCTTCTGCAGCCCGCAAAGCCCTCCGTCCCTCGCTCCGAAAGCCTCTTCGGTTTCCCCGATTCCTAGACCAACCAGCCAACCCATCGGATACCCAAGGGTGCGGGTGCCCAGTCTCGCCTCTGAGACCTGGATTCAATCCCCCAAAGCTCTCCCACAAACGTAGTATTCCCTACCCCAACGGTGTCAGTCCTCCAGAAACAAAAGACGTATTCCCCCGCTCCGCTCTACCTGGGACACTAGTTCAGTTCGCAAGTATCACCGAATTGAGGCTGCCCCATGCATGACCTTCTCGTCGCCTTCTCCTTCGTCGCCATGCTGCTCATCCCCTGCTTTGCCACCGTCCAGGAGGACAGCACGGCAGAAGACGCCTCCTAGCCTCTGAACGCCGTACCAACCCACGGTAAACTGTAGGCGCACCCGTCGCGCCCTCTCGCCGTGAGTCCAGCTACCCTGTCCAATCCGGGCCGATCCAGCCTCTTCAGCCTCTCGCGCCAGCACTCCGCCTTCTCCGCCACCCTGCTGCTTAGCTTGTCCTCGCTACTCTCCGCGATCCTCGGTCTGCTGCGGGTCAAATACATCGCCCATGTCTTCGGTGCCGGCCGCATCACCGACGCGTACAACGCCGCCTTCCAGCTTCCGGATATGATCAGCTACTTTCTGGTCGGCGGCGTTGCTTCCATCACCCTCGTCAGCATTCTCAACCGCTTCCGCGAGGCCGGCGATGAGGAAGGCGCGGACCGCGCGCTCTCCGTGGTCCTGGTCGGCATGGTCGTCGTCCTCGGCACCGCCATCTTCCTTGCCGAGCTGCTCGCCTCCGTCTACACCCACACCTTCTTCGGCGGCTTCGACCCCCAGACCAGCGCGCTTTGCACGCATCTCACGCGCCTGCTTCTCCCGGCCCAGCTTTGCTTCTTCGCCGGCGGCGTGCTCGGCTCACGCCTGCTCGTCCGCAAAATCTTTCTCTACCAGGCCGTCACCCCTCTCATCTACAACGCCGGCATTCTGCTTGGCGGCCTTCTACTCGCCGGCCGGATCGGCATCGACTCGCTTGCCTGGGGCGTCTTCGCCGGAGCACTCCTCGGCTCCACCGTGCTGAATGCCATTGGCGCCTTTCGCTCCGGCCTGCGCTTCTCCCCGATCCTCAACCTGCGCCATCCCGCCTTCCTCGAATGGGTCAAGCTTTCACTCCCACTCATGATCGGCGTCTCCCTCGCCATGGCAGACAAGTGGATCCTCAGCCACTACGCCGCCTCCGACCCAGGAGGCATCACCTTACTCAACAACGCAAAGACGCTCTTCACCGCCCCTTTGACGATCGTCGGTGCCGCGGCCGGCGCGGCGTCTCTGCCCTTCTTCTCGAAGCTCTTCGCCCAAAACAAACTCTACGAGTTCAATGCGGCCGTCAACGGCGCCGTGTCCCGCCTCATGGCCTTTGCCCTCTTGACCTCCGCCTGGATGATCGCGCTTGCGGTCCCCATCGTCAGCTTTCTTAAAGGTGGCGTCTACACCCAAACCGACGCACTCGCCACCGCTCGTTACTTCACCCTCTTCGCCGTCTCGCTCGCGCTTTGGTCCGCGCAGGGAATCTACGCCCGCGCCTTCTACGCTGCCCGCAACACCTTGGTCCCCGCCATCTCCGGCACCGTGGTCACCCTGTTCTCCATCCCCGTCTACGGCCTGCTCTTCCACAACATCGGCATCGACGGCCTCGCCCTCGCTTCGGACCTCGGCATCGCAGCCCACACCCTGGCTCTCGCCATCCTGCTGCATCGCTTTCGCCTGGTCAGCCTGGCCACGTTGGAGTGGGGCGAACTCGCCCGCGCCACGCTTGCCGCGGCCCTCGCCTATCTGGGCGTCCGGCTAACCCTGGCCTGGCTGCCCGCACACTCCGCCCATCTCTGGAACGCCCTTTTACTGGCCATCGGAAGCCTCGTCTGGCTGGCGATCTGCACGGCAATTCTGCTCCTTCTGCGATCAAAACTGCCTCGGCAGGTACTCCGCAGAAAGACTGCCTAGTTCCCTCACGCCAGCTTCGCGTCTTCATACTCTTCGTTCCAGGCCGCCTGGATCGCCTCGAGCAGCGGCTCGGTCGACTTTGCCGGATCGCCACGAAATCCTTCTAGCTCAGTCACATACCGATGTAGATCCGTAAACCGGACACTGTACGGCTCAATCTCCGGGTACTTCTCTTGCAGCTGAATCCCAATCTCTTCCGTGTCATTCCACTCAATCTCACGCGGCATACGTCTCTCCCGCAACCAGTCTAACGGGAGCCTGCCTCGCTTGACGCACCGGGCGAAGATGCCCTACTCTGGTAGCTCACGACCTCTCCGGTCGCGTCTTGCCCTGTGTCTCCGGGTGCGCGTGGCTGGAGTCGACCTTGGTAGAGGTCAGCGGATGCCTTCGCTCGTGTCTACCCATATAGAGATTAGGAGCACCACGCCATGGCAGCCAAATGTGAACTCTGCGGCAAAGGTCCGCAGTTCGGCAACAACGTCTCCCACGCCAACAACAAGACTCGTCGCCGCTGGAACGTTAATTTACGCCCCGTCCGCGCCAAAGTCGTCGGAGGCTCCAAGCGGATGAGCGTCTGCACGAGTTGCATCAAGACCGGAAAAATCGTCAAAGCTTAGTTATCCCGGAAAGGCAGAAAGCCCCCGTCAGAGTCGCTGCCGGGGGCTTTCTGTATGTGCAGTACACTCTCCGCATCAAGCCGGAACTTCGTCAATGCTCTTCGGCTCCGCAATCGTACGATCATTTCTCTGCGCACGATACTTGCGCGCCTCTTCATACGCCTTCAGCCGCGACCGCATAACGTTGCCCAGCGGTCGATGCGCTGCCAGCGCATGCCACGGCGTAAACGAAAGTTGCTCATCCACAAACAGCTGTCGTGCATCCGAGTACGAAGCCTGAGCCACAACCGTAATCCGCGCAACCGGAATCCACGGACTTCCAGGCTTTCCACCTTTGTCAGCTTCCGGCCACTCCGTGTCGGCTTTCTCGATCGGAAACGATTTTTCCTTCTCTTCCAGCGAGGAGTCTTCCGCCAGAGCGAGCTGTACCTTCACCTCCCACACTCCAGTCTGATCTCGGAAAAAACGCTGGATCATCTCCTCCAGTGCGTTATAGTCCGCGCCAAGATCGACATGTTTTCCCGTAAGCACTTTCAGGTTTTCTGACGCAGGAGCAAACCCTACTTTGGCCACATACGCTCCATAACGCAGCGGCGCAACGGTCGAAAAACTCTCGCCCAGAATATGCGTCGCGGGCGCACCCAAAGACTCAAGCGTTGGAGAAGGCAGATGCACCGCCTTCAGTACGGTATTGACTGTCTGCGCGGCAACAGACACCGCATGCTTTACACCCTCCGGGGTCTCAAGCGTCTTATCCAACGTCTTGAGAGTCTTGAGAAATCCCGCAGCATTGGGCGCACCGAAGACATTCGCGTTGATGCAGACAAAGTCCTGGGTCGTCGCACCGGCATTCGAGGGCAACTGCTCACCCTTCACGTTCAGCACCTTGATGGCCAGCCCGCGCGGACTGGAAACATTGTCTGCCAGCATATCGCCCGGATTGGTCGAAAAACGCAGAATCACCGGGTAGCTTCCCGAGGCGGCAAACAGCCCCTGCGCAAGCTCCGGCGAAAGCCCGGGCAGCACCTCGAGCGTACCGACCAGCACCCCATGCGACTTCGCATGCACGGGCCGATAGGCATGCCGGTAACGCGAGGCCATGGTTCTCGTAATATGCTGCATGGTGCGTGAAATCTCATCGAAGATGACATGCTCGTCCGCTTCAGGCTTTTCGATCGACGGGGTGTAGGCAAGATACTCAGGCATAAATCCTCTTTAGAAGAAGGTAGTCAGACGGAGTTAGGATGCATCCAGGCTTTGAAACCGCCGTACACTCGTGAGAGGATTTCCTTATGAGCGATTTTATTCCAAAGCCAGGCAAAATCAAGATCGGCGGTCTGGGGCGCGCGGCGCAGAAGCTCCAGTCGGCTCGCGAGAAGGCAGAACAAGGCAAGCACGGCGCGAAGCAAGCTCCAAACACGCCCGTAGCCTCCTTCAAGGCCAAAGACTCATTTGCCAACACAAAAAAGACGACCTTCCAACGGAAGGCCGTCTAGGAACATCGTTGCGCCCGGCTACTTCTTTTCAAAAGCCAGCGAAGCGGAGTTCATGCAATAGCGGTCACCGGTTGGCTTAGGACCGTCCGGAAAGACATGCCCAAGGTGCGCTCCGCAATTGGCACATGTAGTCTCCACCCGGCGCATGCCGTAGGTGCGATCCTCGTGAGCTTCTACGGCGTTTGGGCTGATCGGACTCCAGAAGCTGGGCCACCCGGAACCTGACTCGAACTTCGTATCCGAGGCAAACAGCGGAGCCTTGCACGCAGCGCAAAGATACGTGCCGGTCTCATGATTGTTGACCAACGCTCCAGTAAACGCGCGCTCCGTACCCTTCTCAAACATGACGTGAAATTGCTCAGGGGTCAGCTCCCGGCGCCACTCTTCAGGCGACTTCTGAACCTTAGGACGAGACTCAATACTGCTTGCAGTTTGGGACATGGTGCGGCCTCCTTGGCGGTCATCCATTAGATGCGCCAGGAAGCGCGTTCGGACCTTCCCAACCGCTCCAGCCAGGCTAAACACGCGCTAAATGCATAGCTCCGCACGGGAAGCTCCTCAGCCCGCGGCTGTCTCCTTCGCAATAATCTCAATCTCTACCAGCGCATCCTTTGGCAACGCAGCTACCTGCACCGTCGAGCGCGCCGGAGGAATTGCTCCCTCCGGAGCCAGATAGCGGGAGTAGACCTCGTTCATCGCCGCAAAATCCTTCATCTCCTTCAAAAACACCGTCGTCTTCACCACATGGGTAAAGTCCACGCCTGCCTGAGCCAGGATCGCCTTCAGATTCTCAAGCACCTGCACGGTCTGCTCGGCGATCCCTCCGGGAACGAACTCCCCCGTGGCTGGATCGATCGGAATCTGGCCTGAGGTGTACAACGTATCGCCCACCCGAATCGCCTGTGAGTACGGACCGATCGCCGCCGGAGCCGCGGAAGTCGAGATAGCCGTTTTGGCCTGTGAGGAACGATCTTGCATCCGCTGATTGTAGCGCGCGTATCCGGCACATTCGCCACACCGATCTCCGCCCTTTGCAGATTTCAGTAGAATAGACCTCGGCGCAGCCGCGCCCTGAAGGACGAAAGTATGGCATCCGCAATGGCGAGCATCGTCGCCCTCAAAGACACCTACAGCCAGCTCAAAAGCCGGATGGAAAAAACCGTGGACGACTTCCGCGCCAACCTGCTCTCCGCGCGTACCGGCCGTGCCAGCGTCCACATGCTCGACCAGATCAAGGTCGACTACTACGGCACCGATACCCCGGTCGCACAGGTCGCGCAGATCACCACGCCCGAGGCACAGCTCATCCTGGTGCAACCCTGGGAGATCTCTCTCGTGCCGGCCATCGAGAAAGCCATTCGCACCTCCAACCAGGGCTTCAACCCCATGCATGATGGGCGCATCATCCGCGTGCCCATTCCGCCGATGAACGAAGAGCGCCGCAAGGAGGCCGTCCGCAATCTGGCCGGGGTCCTCGAGGGCCACAAAACCAGCATGCGCAACCTGCGCCGAGACGGCAACGAAGCCATCAAAAAAGCCGCCAAGGACAAGCTCATCTCCGCCGATGACGAGAAACGCGCGACCGAAGAGGTCCAACAACTCACTGATGCCGAGATCAAGCGGCTGGACGAACTTTTTAAAGCAAAAGAAAAAGAACTGATGACCGTCTGACCGCGTACTTCTCTCAAGTAATGAACCCGAGTAACCTTAATTCCGCTTCCATGATGTTACTAAGCGCCCAAATTCGAGAGCGCCGATAAAAACTACTTGCCTCTTTCCCTGTCTGCACTTCTTTGTCTAGGAACGGATTGATCATGGCATTTCCTGCTCGCCCGCGGTTTACTTGGCGGCTGCGCTCCCGCACCCTTCCCCTGGGACGTAGAACCCTGGTCATGGGTATCCTCAATGTCACCCCGGACAGCTTCTCTGAAGAACACCGCTTCCCCACCCTAACCACGGCCGTCGACCATGCCCTCATGATGCTCGATAACGGGGCCGACCTGATCGACCTCGGTGGGGAATCGACCCGGCCCAACTCCACGCCGGTCACCCCGGAGCAGGAACAGGACCGCATCCTGCCCGTTCTCAAAGCCCTCCTCGAGACCCGCCAGGACACCATCGTCTCCATCGATACCTATCATGCCTCTACCGCCGAGCGTGCCCTCGCGCTCGGCGCGGAGATCATCAACGACGTGTCCGGCCTGCTCTGGGATCAAAGCATGGCCTCTGTGCTTGCGCAGCATCAGCCCGGGGCCATCCTGATGCATACCCGCGGCGCGCCACGCATGTGGAACCATCTCCCTCCGTTGCCGCACGCCGACATCCTTCCGCTGCTGGTCTCGGGACTCGCCCACACTCTAAGTGTCGCCCGCATCGCCGGCATCCCCAGGCAAACCATCGTGCTCGACCCCGGTTTCGGCTTCGGCAAGGCAGGAAACGAGAACTTCACCCTTCTTGCTCACTTCGCGGAACTCCACCAATTTGCGCTGCCGCTGCTCGCCGGAATCTCCCGCAAGCGCTTTCTAACCGCGCACCTCACCCATCCCAATCCACACGCGCGCAAAGATGCCTCTACCGCCGCCAATGTAGCCGCCATCCTCTCCGGCGCGCATCTGGTTCGCGTCCACGATGTGGTCTCCGCCCGTACCGCAGCCTATGTCGCCGATGCCATCCTCGGCTCGGCGGAGCCAGCCGAAGAGGTGCACCCCTCCGGCATACGCAAGACACCTTCCGGTCAGCGCATCATTTGACCTACTCCACCTCGAGAGCCAACCAGTTCAGGCCTCTAACTCCAGCAAAGCCGCACGAGCCTTTTCGTAAAGCATCCCGGTCTCCGCCGCTTGCTTCTTCAGGCCTTCGACAATATGCGCCGGAGCTTTCGCCATAAAGGCGTCATTGCCTAGCTGCCTCTGCGACGCAAGCAATCCCTTCTCCAGCTTGGCCATCTCCTTCGTCAGCCGCTCCCGCTCCGCCGGCACATCGATCACGCGCTCGTACATCACGCGCACATCGAAGCTCACCGTACTCTTCGACCCGCTGCCGGAGAGCGCCTCCGCCGAAGCCGACACTGACGACACGCGAGCCATCTTGGCCAGCGTATCGGCGTTCGCAATCGCCAGCTCTACCACGCGGATGTCCCTGGAATAAACCAGCATCGGTGCAGGCTCTTTCTCCGGAACACTCATCTCCTTGCGCAACGCACGCACGCTCACAATCAGCTCTTGCAGCAAACTCAGGGATGCTTCCGCTGCTTCATCCCGAGCAAAGTCTGCCGCCAGCGGAAAGCGTGTCAGTGCAATCGATTTCGCCGGAGCCTCCTGACCCACCGCCGCATACAGCGCATGCCAAATCTCCTCCGTCAAAAACGGCATGAAGGGCGAGAGCAGCCGCAGCGCCGCCTCATATACCTCCACGAGCGCCTCCAGGGTCAGCCGCGCAACCGTATCGTCCTCTCGGCCAAACTCCAGGCGCACCTTCACCAGCTCTAAATACCAGTCGCAAAACTCACCCCAAAAGAACTGGTACACCGCCCCAGCGGCCTCGTCGAACCGATACACCGCCAGCGCCCGCTCCACCTCCGCCGCCACTGCACTTAGCCGCGAGTAGATCCACCGCGTTTCGAGCGGAACGGAACCGGGTGCCCCAAGTTCGGGGTCCCCGGCGAGAGAGCTTGCTCGCTGAGGTGAAGATCTCGCTTCTGAGACCTGGGATCCGAGCGCTACCGCATACCCAGCCTCTCGCCCCCGCTCCACATTCATAAACAAAAACCGCGCCGCATTCCAGATCTTGTTCGCGAACGCCCGATACCCCTCCGTCCGCGCCTCCGAAAACGCAATATCCGTTCCCGGACTCGCCATACTCGCCAGCGTAAACCGCACCGCATCCGTCCCGAATCGCCCAATGATGTCGATCGGATCGATCACATTGCCCTTGGTCTTCGACATCTTCTGCCGGTCCGCAGCCCGCACCAGCGCATGGATGTACACCTCGCGAAACGGCACCGCCTCGGCCAGCGTGCGTGCGCTCCCATCCGGCATCGGCACATCCAGCATAAAGTGCGTCCCCAGCATGATCATCCGCGCTACCCAGAAGAACAGGATGTCGAAGCCCGTCACCAGCAGATCGGTAGGGTAAAACGCCCGCATGTCCGCCGTCGGCCCACCGCCTGTTTCCGGCCACCCAAATACCGTAAACGGCAGTAGGCCAGAGGAGAACCAGGTGTCGAGCACATCTGTCTCCTGCACCAAGTCAATCGTCGAGCCGCAGAAGCTACAAGCTTCCGGCTCCGTGCGTGCGACCGTGATCGTCCCGCATAAAACGCAATGCCACGCCGGAATCCGATGCCCCCACCACAACTGTCGCGAGATGCACCAGTCGTGAATGTTCCCCATCCACTCGAAGTACGTCTTCTCGTACATCTCCGGCGTAAACCGTATGTGGCCGCCCTTCACTGCCGCGATCGCCTTATCTGCCAGCGGCTGAATCTTGATGAACCACTGGTCCGAAAGCCGCGGCTCAATCACCGACCCCGACCGCTGGCTAAGCCCCACGCTCATCCCGTGATCCTTCACCTCGACCAAAAGCCCCAGCGCGTCGAGGTCGGCCACAATCGCCTCTCGCGCCGCATACCGATCCATCCCGTCATACTTCGATCCCGCCAGCGACACCCGCGCCTGCGCATCGAAGATCGACGGACTGGGCAGCCCATGCCTCTGCCCAATGGCAAAGTCGTTCGGATCGTGCGCCGGCGTCACCTTCACCGCGCCCGTCCCAAACTCCGGCTGCGCCCACTCATCGGCCAGGATCGGAATTACCCGCTCCTGCCCACCGGAAACCGCGCTCAGCGGCAGCCGCACCTGCCTGCCCACCAGTGCCGTGTACCGCTCGTCCGTCGGATTCACCACCACTGCGACGTCGCCCAGCATCGTCTCCGGCCGCGTCGTCGCAATCGTAATCGAGCCCTCACCCTCCGCCAGCGGATAGCGCACAAAGTAGAGTTTGCCCACCCGCTCCTCGTGCACTACCTCGAGGTCACTCACGGCCGTCCCCATCACCGGATCCCAGTTCACGATGTACGCCCCGCGATACACCAGCCCCTGCTCCCACAAGCGCACAAACGCCTCGACCACCGCGCCCGACAGGTCCTCATCCATCGTGAAGTACTCGCGCGACCAGTCGACGCTCGCCCCCAGCCGCCGCATCTGGTCCGTAATCGCCCCGCCGTACTGACGCTTCCACGCCCACACCCGCTCCGTGAACGCCTCGCGCCCGAGTTCCACCCGGCTCGTCTTGCCCTCCGCTGCCAGCTGCTTCTCGACCATCATCTGCGTCGCAATTCCCGCATGATCGGTCCCCGGCACCCACAGCGCCGTCTCGCCGAGCATCCTGTGCCACCGCGTCAGGATGTCCATCTCCGTCTGGTTCAGCATGTGCCCCATGTGCAGGCGGCCAGTCACATTCGGCGGCGGCAGCAGCATCGTAAACGCCTTCGCCCCGACACTCTCCACCGGCGTATCGAACAACCGTTCCTTCACCCAGTACGCGGCCCACTTCTCTTCGATCGCCGAAGGGTCGTACGCCTTCGCGAGCTCGTTGCTTTGCTCTTGTCTGTCTTCGCTCATCCCCATAAGCCTAGCAGCAGAAGAGCGACGCGGCTCAAACGCAAGACACGGATCACCACGGATAGAATGTTCCAATCCTATCCGTGGTGATCCATCTTTGTCCGTCGTATCCGCATTTCGGTTTTGCTCTTATTGCGGCAAAGGATCGAGCTTCTTCAGCCCCTTCTTCTTCTTATGTTTGCTGGACGACTCATCCGCCTTATCGAACTCCGGCTTGGCGGCCTTGCCCTTGGCCGGGAGAGCTTGCGCCCCCGGCGTCTTCTGGCCATCCACCTCGTTCACCGGGTCCGGAGCCTGCGTCGCCCTTTCGATCGGAGGTAGAGCCTCTCCCCCTACCGGTCCCACCGCCTTCAGCCCCAAGCCTGCATCCCGAGCCCCCGGCGCAGCCGTGTCCACCGCATCCGGAGTTCCCGGCGCCACGATCTCCGCGCCCAGACCCGTACCCCCGCTCAGTGCACCGGTCCTCGCCGCCGGAGTCGACGTCAAATCTGCCGTCGAAGGAGCTCCATCCACCCCGGTCCCCACATCCTGTAACGCGAGCGGAGCCGCCGCCCCGCTCGCCGCCGCCGCCGGCCGCACCGCCGGTGTCTCAGCAACCGTCGGCCCATTCGCCACCGTCGGCGCAGCTCCAGCCGGAGCCGGAGTAAACGCCGTCTTGAAGTCTTCATTCACCCGCTTCAGCACCGTCGGTGCCGTCATCGGCTTCGGGTCGGACAATGTCGGATCCCCATCCCGTGCTGCCACCACCGTATCCGGCTGGTGCAGGAACATCACCTTGGCCCGGCTCGCCAGCGTGTACGTGCTGCGGCTATTCTCAAGCGCCTCACTCGCCGCCACCTGTGCCGCGCTCGGCGTCGGCACAGGCACGCCCATCGCCTCCAGCCGCTCCCGCGCATCCTCCACATGCGGTGCAGCCGAGTGCTCGAGCACCACCTTGCGATAGCAATCCGCCGCCAGCCCGTCGTACAGCTCCTCCAGCTTCGCCTTGCCCGCCTCACCGGAACCCTGAACCTTCAGCCCACGCACATACCGCGCCTGCGCCTCATACGCATCGCCCAACCCTACCAGTGCGTCATCCATGTGGCTATACAACGGATAGGTATCCGCCACCGTCTGGTATCGCGCAATCACCGCCGCCCAATTTTCCCGGCTCGCATAGAAAGCGGCAATCGTCGCCTCCCGCGTCGCCAGCACCTCCTGCACTTCGCGCAACCGTTGCTTGGCCTGCGTCATCAGCTGCTTCGGCGCGTTCGGATAGTCGGTCAACATGCGGCGATACTCCTCTTCCGCATGGAGTGTCTTGGCATAGTCGCGGTCCGGCTTATCCATCTGCCGAAAATAAATGTCGCCAATGCGCATCTGCGCCTCGGCCGCCTCCGGAGCATTCGGAAAAAATACGCGGAAGTCCGCATACTCGCTCTCTGCCTGCGTCAGCGCCGCCGTCCCGCCCTCCTTGTACCAACTGTCCGCAATCGCCAGCTTCGCCCGCATCTGATACTGCGAATCCGGATACGTGTTCAGCATCGTCTGCAGATCCAGCCGCGCCACATCGAAGTGGCCCTTGTTCATCGCTACCAGCGCCTTATCGTACAGCTGCTTATCCGGCAGCTTGGCATCCGCCCCGGCCAACGACTGCACCTTTTCGTCCTTCTTGAGCGCCTTCTTCGTATCCTTCGACTGCAGGACCTTGTCGTCCGGGTCGGCCTTCTTTTTCTTGCCGCGCGTATACGGGCTTAGTGTCGCCGTCGGCACCGTCTGGCCGGCACTGTCGGTCGACCCGCCGGTCGTTCCCTGCGGAGTCGTCGTCGGGGTTTGCGTCTGCAGCGCCGGATCAGTCTGAGGTGTCGTTTGCGGTATCGTCTGGGCCAACCCCTGAACAGAAGCCGCCACCACCGCCGCAACAGCAACACCCGCCAGAACAGCAGCACGCAAAGTAGGAAAGAAGAATCGATCTTGAGTCACGCCGTAAAACCTCATCGCCCCGCAACTCCGCGAGACTAACCTTATTTTATCCCTGCTCCAGCCGTTCTAGAACAAATCTCAACTCCGGGTGCCCCAGGTCTCGCACCTGAGACCTGGGTTCCTGCGTTGAACACTACACACAGGCGGGTTTCTAATCCCCGGCCAGACCCGAAGCCGCCGCACGAGCTATCTCCAGAAACTCCCGCGCATTCCGCTCCGTTTGCGCCCGGTCTCCCGAGGCAAAGATCGCCGAACCGGCCACCAACATATCCGCTCCCGCTTGGACCACGCTCGTCACCGTATCGTGAGCAATCCCGCCATCCACCTCGATCCGAAAGTTCAGCCCCATCTCCGCCCGCAGCTCCGCCAAGTGCGCAATCTTATCGATCGCCAGCGGCAGAAACTTCTGCCCGCCAAACCCCGGATTGACGCTCATCACCAGCACATGGTGCACCATCGGCAGCACCTCGATCAGCGTCTCGACCGGGGTCGCCGGATTGATCACCACCCCCGGCTTCACCTTGTGGTCCGCAATGAGCTGCAGGGTCCTGTGCAGATGCCGGCAAACCTCCTGGTGTACCCCGATCATCTCCGCCCCGGCCTTCGCAAAATCCTCAATGAATGCATCCGGATTCTCGATCATCAGGTGGCAATCCATGGGCAGCTTCGTCACCGCCCGCAGAGCCTTCACCACCGGAGGCCCAAACGTAATATTCGGCACAAAATGCCCATCCATCACGTCCACATGGATGATCGTCCCGCCTCCACGCTCCGCTGCCGCCACCTCATCCGCCAGATACGCAAAGTCCGAAGCCAAAATCGAAAACGCTAGCTCTATCAAGGTCTAGTCTCCTCAGAAATAGAGTACCCGGGTGGCAAGCGTAATTTTGTCACATGGCTATCAGCTCTTTTTCTCACGTTCACAAAAAACGGGCCTGCGTTCGCCTCAATCATCTCCTGCATCTTGTAATGTCCGACGATTATGGCGGCCGCCCAGATCTCAGGGCGACTGTTACTGTCAGTGAGGACGAAAACACGAAGCTTGGCTTCAATAATTGCCTGACGATTCTCCGGCGCGGTCTCAAGCCTCTTGTCACCTGAGACAGCTATCCAACCATTGGATCCACAAAGACGAATCCATTCAGGATCTGAAATGCTCTCGTGTGTTGTGCCCGGGTAGACCTCGTAGATGGGATGTACTCGGAAACCAGCCCGACGCAACATCTCACCCATGCGTTTCCCGTGGGTTCGATCGAGGAAGATGTCATGCTCGAAACTAAGAATTCCTTGGGTCAAAGTAATCAATCGCTCGCTGAATCTTGTCCATAGGAATGTCAAAATCTTCGGCCAGCGAAGGAACATCTTCGCCTGCAAGGTGCCGATCATAAATCAGCCAGACTGGCACACCCGAGCCGTCGATTACTGGCTGACTAGAAGAAATCCCGTAAGTAATGGAGATCACACGGTCGTCTGGTTGGCCCTTAATGATTGGAAAAATCTTCTTGACTAAATCGTGCTCATCAGCGATGACATGTGCAAGAAAAGTATCCATAATAGCTTTGAAGTTCAGCTGAAGAGGCCGAGAAAGGTTCTCATTCACATCTACAGTTTGAACGAAAAGGTCTTTGCCGTTCGTCATGAAGTCTCGAGAGATCAGCGGGTGACTTGATGTGGACTTTTGTTCTAACGTCTGCATAGCAGTACGCACTGACTTCATACTCACTTTGTGTTGATAGCGAGTTGCAGCCAATACGTGAAGCTCCGCTAGATTGAAGAAGGACAAAAGCTCGTTTTCTGGATCAGCTACCTGTATGAGCGGCTTGAAGAAGCGATCGCCGGAGACAGTGGGATACTTTCTTCCCCACAACCAAGTGGAAAGCGTTTGTGAATGAATTCCTAAATAGCATGACGCATCGCTCGGCGTATAGAGTGCTAAGTCGCGTGAGTCGATGTTGGAATCGTATTGTCCGTTTACTAATCTCAGTTTCATAACGGGTGCGTTGACTCACAGGTGAACAGAGCTAGAAGTAGTTTATACGGTACGTTTTCGTCGGGCTTTCACCACTGGCACCACCCGTTCCACTCCCTCC
>CALMVK010000158.1 GCA_937873145.1 uncultured Granulicella sp.
ACCCGGATCGTCTTCGAGGGGATCCGCGACCGGCTCACGCTGCTGCCTTTGCACCTGGAGCTACGCGTTCCCGTGATCAGTCCCGACGGCAAAACGCTCGCCTTCATCGCCACGGTTGCGGATCAGACTAACCTTTACATCTACTCGCTCGATGAGCTTGCCCGCGAGCCGGCCACCCCCCGGCAGCTCACCTCCACGCCGGCCTTCAAATCCTCCATCGCCTGGTCGCCAGACTCCCGCACCATCTACTATCTGGAAGGCCAAAATCCTCAGCAGCCGGCTCCCGGCGGCGACGCTCTCTCCGGCATCCGTGCCATCTCCGTCGAGACTCGCGTACCGCGAACCATCCCCGTCACCGCTTCGATCGAGGTGGACTTCAACCGGGAGAAGGAGGCCGTCTTTGAAGAGGCCTGGAGCACCCTCAACCATCGCTTCTTCCGTGCTGACTTCAACCAGCACGATTGGACAGCTCTTCGCGCGGAGTGGGATCCCTACATCGCCGGGGCCCGCACCGGACCCGAGCTGCGCCGCAACATCAACCTGCTCATCGGCGAGCTGAACAGCTCGCACTCCGGCATCGCCAAACCTGCCACGCCCCCCGTACGCACCGGAAGGCTTGGCCTGCGCTTTGAGCGTGCGCCGTTTGAAAGCAAAGGGGAGCTGATCGTGCGCGAGGTCGTTCCGCTCGGCCCCGCCTCGCTTGAAGGCACCGTTCATCCCGGAGACCGCCTGCTCGCCGTCGACGGAACCCCGATCCAGTCCGCGACCAATCTCGATGCGCTGCTCGAAGACAAGGTCGGCAAGCGCGTCGTTCTCCGCGTCCAGACGGGAGGGAAAACCCGGGATGCAATCCTTCGCCCAGTCCCGCTCCAGGTGGAGGCCGGCCTGCTCTACAACAGCTGGGTCGAAGAACGGCGCGCCTACGTGGAGCGCATCTCCGGAGGCAAGCTGGGCTACGTCCACATCGCCGCCATGGGAGACCGCGATCTGGCGCAACTCTACGTGGACCTCGATGTGCAGAATGAGAGCCGGCAGGGCGTCGTGGTCGACATCCGCAACAACAACGGCGGCTACGTCAACGGACGCGTGATCGATATCTTTACTCGCCGCAACTATCTCGAGATGACTCCTCGGGACGGCACGACGGTCCCCAGCCGGCAAGCCCTCGGACAACGCGCCCTCGGTGTGCCCACCGTGCTCGTCACCAACGAATCGACCCTGTCCGACGGCGAAGACTTCACCGAGGGCTATCGCGCGCTCGGCCTGGGCAAGGTCGTCGGCACGCCTACCGCCGGATGGATCATCTTCACCGGATCGCAGCGTCTGCTCGATGGCTCTGCGGTCCGCATTCCGGGCGAACGCATCCGTGACCTCAAGGGGGAAGACATGGAGATGCACCCAAGGCCCGTGGACGTCGACGTAGCCCAACCCCTCGGCGAAACCGAGTCCGGAGAAGACGCGCAGCTCAAGCAAGCTGTCGCCACGCTTCTCGGCCAGCTCAAGTAGGACCCCTTAGCTCCCGGTCAGAGCGTCTCGTAACTGTGGACCGCTACCCTCTCCGCCCGGACTACCTTGTCAAGCCCCCTGTCGCGCCTTTCGAGCAAAAGGCCTTTTACCGACAACAACTTAGCTCCAAGTAACGTGAGTAAACATGATGGGGTGACTGTCCCTCGCAGTTCATCGGCAAGCCAGGTGATGGAAGCGGTTGAGAGCAACTTTGCGGCCTTTGGAAACTACTCATCCGGCCCGTTCAGTCTTTCTTTTGGGACTCCTCCAATGATGGGGGTGGGAGCAGAGATTCCGATCACGGCTGGATATTTCGGGATTCTCAGATGGGAGAAGAGTAGGCTCGCAATGAGAGCTATTTCAATCCAAAGCAGGATCTCAGGTTTTCTGAGACGAGGAAAGAGAGCCCGATGATCGAAGAAACAGGGCAGGGAAGCGGAATCGAAATGGTGGAGAGCCGGGAGCTGGTCTCGCCAAAGCCAGTGCCGGATACAACGTCCGGCGAGGAGCGGCTGCATGCGCAGGCTCGGGCGTTTCTCCAAGCTTCGAAAGCTCCTTCGACTCTTCGGGCCTATCGTTCGGACTGGCAACACTTCGTCGCCTGGTGCGACGGCCGCAGGGCTTCGGCTCTGCCGGCCGCGCCTGAAACCGTGGCTCTTTATATGGTCGCTCTCGCCGAGACCCACCGGCCCGCCACCCTGACCCGCCGGCTGACCTCGATTGCCAAAGCGCATGCGACCGCCGGTCACGCCAATCCCGCCACCACCCAGCACGCCGTCGTTGCTGAAACTTTGCAGGGAATCAGGCGTACCCTCGGCACCGCGCAGCCAGGCAAAACGCCGCTCCTGACTGCGGACCTCATCCAGGTGCTGGCCCATCTTCCCTCCGGTCTCGCCGGTTTGCGCGACCGGGCGCTTCTGCTGGTTGGCTACACGGGAGCGCTGCGCCGCTCGGAACTCGCGGCACTCACGGTCGATGATCTGCTTTGGGTTCCCGAAGGTGCGGTGTTGACCCTGCGCCGCTCGAAGACTGACCAGGCAGGGCAGGGAAGAAAGATCGCCATCCCCCGGGGAGCTCATGCCGCTACCTGTCCCATTACGGCGCTCAGCCGGTGGTTCGAAGCCGCGGCCATTGTCTCAGGCCCGCTCTTCCGTGAGGTCGACAGGCATGGCAAAGTGAGTGAACTGGGATTGCATCGAGATTCGATCGGAGCCATCCTGAAACGGTCTGTAAAGCGGGCGGGATTTGATCCGGCGGGGTTCGCAGGGCATTCGCTCAGAGCGGGCTTCGCGACCCAGGCCGCACGCAATGGAGCTTCCGCCTTCGACATCATGCGCCAGACAGGGCACCGCTCCATCACCACCGTGTCACGGTATGTGCGCGATGCCCAGATCTTCAGAGATGCCCCGGCCAGCAAACTCGGACTTTGAGACATAAATAAGTTGGTCTCAAAATACAGTTCGAACACGGTTATTTGGCTTGAAAGTAAGAAGGCACCCGGTCCATGGACCGAGCGCCCCAAAAGCTAAACGATGCAAAATCAGGGTTTATTACCGGGCTGCGGGAGTATCTGGAACGACTACAGCGATCGGGGCCGCCGTAGCAATCACAGTTCCAGCATTTACCAGTGGTCCAATAATTTTGCTCAGCTGCGTCACAAAGTTGGGTGAGAGGCCCAAACTGAGTGTGGGCAGCGTAAGAACACCATTCTTTACTTGTAGAGGAAGCGAAAGGTCAGGGTTCCGGTTGACAACAAAGATCTCCTGACGCCCAAGCAATGTTCCGTTCTCGATGACATCTCCGGTAATTGCTGAGCTTGTTTCGTTCGCATGGAGAATCAGGTTCTCAACGCGGACCGTTACTTTCCCAAGGTAAACGGCCTGCAAACCGCCCTTGAAGACTACATTGGTGACCCCTGTTTGTAGATCGATGGCGCCCTGGGCTCCCGGCAGAATATCGATGCCGTTCAAGAGTGCATTGCCTCCCAAATCGGTGACGGTAATTCCACTTTCCTGCGTAAAATCGAGAAACGTTGAAGAAAAGGTCAGGGTCGTGTACCCGCCAATGATCTGATCGGTTTTTTGCGCGAAGGCATGGTGACTAGCTAGGAAGGAAAGTGCAAGGGTAAAGCCGGCTGCGTAAAGCTTTTTCATAAAGTTTCTCCAGAGATGCGTTGTGTCGAAGCTGATTCCTTTCTGCGGTGAAGGAAGCTCTTGAAGACAGAACTACCTCCGCGACAGACTATAGGCCTCCCCCGTTAATCTCTCAACACGAGGGTCACGATAAAAGCTGGCATAAGGCAATGGCGAACACTTAGAGTAGGATGAAACACTATTCACTTCTGTACAAGCCTGATCACCCTATCGTGAGGTCCCTATGAAGTCATCGGCTTTGCTACTATCCGCATCCCTGTTTGTTGGCGCGTTGCTGCCTACCATTGGCGCAGCGCAGGTCGTCGTTGCCTCCACTGTTCCACAAACCGGCACCTCGCAGCCCATCTCGCCCGAACCGGCCGTCGCGCGACCATCCACCACTCCCTGCGTGGTTTCGTTGTTCTCCAACCTTCCTTTCAACGACTACGGAACGCGCACCCTCAGCTTTACGCCACCTTCGGGCTGTACCGGTCCATGGAGCAAGGTTGTGCTCACGGCAGATATCACCGTCACCGCTGGGCGCCAGTTCGACCGCACTGCCAAGTTCTTTCTCGGCGGTGCCGACATCTACTTCGGCACTACTGCAGAGCCGCGCGCCGCCCTGTCGCCCTCCTGGCATATAGAACGCGATCTTACCGATTACAGCGCGCTCTTCACGGTGCCGCAGGTTGGCGTGGCCAGCATCCAGAATGTTGTTAACTCTACCTATACCGGCCTGATCTACGGCTCCGCGACGCTGCTCTTCTATCCGGCCAACGCTGCCAATCTCGCGCCCGCCGTGCCTTCTGTGGTACTTCCCCTTGCAAACAACACCACCACGCGTGTCAGTTCCACCACCGATCAGCAGGCAGCCACCTTCACGCTGCCGCGCAACGTCACCCGTGCTTACCTCGATGTCATCTCGCAGTCACAGTCCACCGACGAATTCTGGTACACCTGTGTCCCCAATGACGTTGCCGGGCCCTTGGAGAACTGTGGCAACTCCGCCTTTCGCGAGACCGAAATCACCATCGACGGAGTTCCAGCCGGTGTTGCACCCGTTTACCCCTGGATTTATACCGGCGGCATCGACCCTTACCTGTGGGAGCCTCTGCCCGGCGTGGAAACATTGAACTTCAAGCCTTATCGCGTAGACCTCACCCCGTTTGCCGGCCTGCTTTCGGACGGCACTCCGCATACCGTTGCGGTCTCTGTGTTCAACGCCGACAGCGGCTTTGATGAAGCTTCGACACTTCTGCTCTACACCGATCCGAATGCAGCAACGGTATCCGGCGGCATCACGGTCAACACCCTTGCCGCTTTACCCACACCGCAGATCGATCAAGCTCTGAATACTGCTGCCGACGGCACCGTCTCTGGTCCCGTCAACGTCCGCTCACAACGCGCGTGGACCATCTCCGGATACGTCATGACCTCATCTGGCCGCGTCGACACCACATTGCAGGCCTCGAACTCCTTCAGTAATCTGCAGGATGAAAAAGTTTCCGATAACTCTAATATCTACAAGCAGAATCTCTCGCAGGACACCGAACAACAGGAACTCGTCACCACAACTTCTGCCAGCGGAACAATACAGACGCAGCACAACGCCAGCTATCCGCTGGTCATCCTTTATAACCAGACGCCCGATGACAACAACGATGGTGGTTTCTACATCGCCAACTATGTCAAACAGCAAAAGTTTGACACCTTGCGCACACCTTTCGGCGGCAACAGCACACCAGTCACGAGTACCGAGGTGGTCGAGTCCTCCGACACCCTGCGCTACAGTGCGGCTGGTAGCTTGCTTGGCCACGACACGAATCACACTACCTCAACCTACGGAGCCAAGGATGCTCAAGGCAATTGCATCTACCGCGGTTTGACGGCCGACCAGTTGATCCTCACTCAGGTGAACGACAGCACCAGTTGTTCGCTCGTCCCATAGTCTGTGGTGAGTTGCCTGCGAAGGCCGGCGCGCCGCTTCTGCTCGACGGCAGCGACGCTCATGATGCTGGTCAGCTTGTCGAAGGGGACGGTGATGGAAAAGCTTGCCCTCCGACGCTGTAGTTGTGCAAAACGGACACAGCAACCTATTGACCTTCTGGATGTAGGATCGACCGCACGCGGCGAAGCCCAGCAACGGCAAGCTCCGCCTTTCGAAGATCTTCGACCCGAAAACAGGACTTAGCGACCATCAGAAATGGCTGGCGCGGTTATACAACACGTTTGATCGTTCTAGAGACGAGTTCGTTAGGCATTTCAAGCGAAAATACGAGGCTGAAACCTAAGTCTAGCTGTTTGGTCCCGGAGTTCGAGGGTGCCTACTTTTCTAAGCGTCAGAAGGAGGCACTGTGGGACCAAGTTCTTTCTGGAAGCGCCAGCACGACAAAGGCAGTCCGTCGAGCGATCCGAACTCTTCCGCGCTCACGCCTTCGAGTATGCCTGCGCCATCGGAGAACATCGACCACCGCCTGACCAAGCCAGAACACCCCTGGACCAACGGACAGGTGCAACGCATGAACCGAACCCTCAAAGAAGCGACGGTCAAACGCTTCTACTCCAAGACCCACCAGCACTTCGGACAACAC
>CALMVK010000159.1 GCA_937873145.1 uncultured Granulicella sp.
GAATCACGCAATCTATTTCCGATGAGGTCCTACGGCGCCTCGGCGTCTCTCATAACTAGGCTTCGAGTCGGCACTGAAGAAGGACTCCACCGCTCGAAGGTCCAATAGAATGCGGATGCTTGTATCCGGTGAATGAATCCACCGCTCCTACGCAAAGAATCGTAGCCGTATAAATTTCTGACTTCACACATACCCTTTGGTGTTATTCCCCTACCACCTACCCTCACGTATTCTGTGTCTAACATTAGATATTTGGTCGATAGAAACTAGAAGGTCTGGCAGGTTGAAACTACTCGCACTTCTCCACGCATCTCTGTGTACTGCGCTTTTCACCGCTTCTCTCCACGCCGCGCCCTGGCTTGCCCTTGGACCGGATGGTGGCGATGCTCGTCGTCTTGCACCTGACCCGCATGACCCCCGTCACCTTTTTCTTGGCGCCGTGGATGGCTGGGTCTATGAGTCGCACACGGCCGGGGAGAGTTGGCAACGCCTTGCGCAGATTGGCCAGCGCGATGATCTGGTGCTCGACTCCATCGTTGTCGACCCCTCGAACTCCCGTCACCTGATCGTCGGAGCCTGGGTCCTCGATCATCCCGATGGTGGCATCTACATCAGCAACGATGGCGGCCTGCACTGGACCAGTCAGGCCGAGATGCGTGGCCAATCTGTGCGTGCGCTTGCCATCTCCTCACTCAATCCCAGGATCGTCGTTGCCGGAAGCCTGCAGGGAGTCTTTCGCTCTCAGGATGGCGGCAGCCACTGGAGTGAGATCAGCCCGCCCGACAGCAAAGAGATCCATGAGATCGCCTCAGTCGCGATTGATCCAAAAGACCCTAACGTTATCTATACCGGCACCTGGCATCTGCCGTGGAAGACTACCGATGGCGGCGAGCACTGGAACAACATCAAGGAGGGCATCATCGACGATTCTGACGTTTTCTCCATCATCGTCGACCCTGAATCGCCCAAAACTGTCTATGCCAGTGCCTGCTCCGGTATCTATAAGAGTGAGGATGCGGGCCTGCTCTTCCACAAAGTCCAGGGAATTCCCTCCACTGCCCGCCGCACTCGTGTGCTGCTCGAAGATCCCCAAAATCCGAATATCGTCTTTGCCGGAACCACCGAAGGCCTCTATCGCACTGTCGATGCCGGAAAGACGTGGAAGCGTACCACCGGCCCCGAGATCACGGTCAACAGCGTCGCCATTGACCCTGCGACGCATCGCGTGCTGCTCGCCACCGATCGGGGGGGCGTTGTCGCCTCAGACGATGGAGGAGATACCTTCCACTCTGCCAATGGAGGCTTCTCCGCTCGTCAGGTTACGGCGCTTGAACGGGATAAACGTCGCCCGGGAACGATCTTTGTTGGGGTAGTCAACGACCGACGATGGGGTGGCGTCTTTCAAAGCGATAACGACGGCTTCAACTGGACTCAGCGTAGCGAGGGCTTGGACGGTCGCGATGTCTTCTCCCTCGGCCAGGCTCCCAACGGAACGATGATTGCCGGCACGGCTCACGGCCTCTTCCGCCTGGATGCGTCCAGCCAAAGCTGGACGCGCGTTGAAGATACAACCATCGTCTCTCCCGCCGCGCATCCCATCGCCATCGCTCCTCGCGGTCCGGTGCTACCCGTCCGTCCTCCGGTGGCTGTGACTCGCAATCGCTATACCCAGCGTACCGGCGTTCCCACCCGCAGCAGCACAGCCGCTGCCCATAAGCCGATCTTGGGTTCGCGCAGCAAAAGTGCATCGACTGCCTCAGCGAACGCGCAAAAGAGACCTGCTTCCTCTCTCAAAGCCTCTACTAAGCTTGCCCCAGCGCTTCGCGACAACCCGGTTCCTCCTCACACCGGAGCTGTCGTCCCCGCGCCTTCCGCATCTGCCGCAGCGTCTCCATCACACGGCTTCGATGGTAGCGTTTACGCCATTACCACTGCCGACCACACTCTGCTTGCTACCACTTCCGCCGGTCTGCTCGCCAGTGTTGACCAGGGAATTTCCTGGATCTCAACCGGTCCTGCGGACAGCGCCAACTGGCGTCTGCTCGGCTCTGCCGGGGAGAACGTCGTCGTCGGCACCATGCATATCGTCCAGTTCTCCGCTGATTCTGGAAAAACCTGGTCTCCTATTCAAATCCCACCTAAACTTACGCAGATAGATGCCGTCGCCGTCGACCCCTCCGGCACCGTCTGGGTCGGAGGGCCGCAAGGCTGCTTCGTCTCTTCCGACGCTGGCGCAACCTGGACCACGATCAAAAATCTCTACGTCCAACTGGTCAACAACCTCTTTTACGACGAAGCCAAACAGCGCATGACCGTGACCCTTGGCGGCGCGAACAGCATGATCTTTACCGTTCAGCTTCCTCAAAAAACGGTCACTTACACTGACTCCGGATGGAATCTCCGTTTCGCTCGTCCTCTCGGCGATCACCTGATTGCGGTCACCTTTTTCGATGGGGTTGTCGCACAGCCCCGCATGATTCCTTCCTCGTCCCCCGCGCAAGCCGCCAGCCTTCCTTCCACTGCACCACAACAGCCTTGAGGTGGACTCCCGCCGGATAGCCTACAGGCATAGAATTAAAGGATGAGTGCGTCGATCTCCCGCTCCCGTCACGGCTTCCAAACCGACGATCCAGCTTTGTCTCCTATTGCGGAAAAGGTGCAGGCTGGCTTGCGTCTTAGCTTTACGGATGGCGTCACGCTTTATCGTTCCGGAGATATTCTCGCTGTCGGCTGGCTCGCTAACTTTGTGCGTGAGCGTCTCCACGGTGATCTTGCCTACTTCAATGTCAACCGCCACATCAATCCCACCAACGTCTGCATGGCTTCCTGCCGGCTCTGCGCCTTCGGCCGCAAAAAGGGAGAAGCCGGCACATACACCATGGCGCTTGAAGAAGCCTGGGAGACTGCCGGCATCGGTCTTACCGAAGCTGTCACCGAGTTCCATATCGTTGGAGGTCTGCACCCTGACCTCCCCGTCTCTTACTTCCTTGACCTCGTCCGCGGCTTAAAAGTTCGCTATCCCAAGGTCCACGTCAAGGCTTTTACTATGGTCGAGGTCAACTTTCTTGCCAAGCGTGGCAGGTTGTCTGTCCCGGACCTTCTCACGCAGATGAAGGAAGCCGGGGTGGATTCGATGCCCGGTGGTGGCGCCGAGATCTTTGCCGACCGCGTCCGTCACATCATCTGCGACCATAAGATCGACGGCTCCGAGTGGCTCGACACCGCTCGGCTCGCCCACCAGATGGGTTTCCGCTCAAACTCCACCATGCTCTACGGCCACGTCGAAAACGACGAAGACCGCGTCGATCACCTGCTGCGGCTCCGCGCTGTGCAGGACGATACTGGCGGCTTCCAGACCTTTATTCCGCTCTCCTTCCACCCGGACAATACAGCCCTGGCCCACATTCCTAAGACCTCCGGCATGCTGGACATTCGCCAGATTGCTGTCAGCCGCCTGTTGCTCGACAACTTCGCTCATATTAAGAGCTACTGGCAGATGGTCTCGCCGCGCATGGCTCAGATTGCCCTCCGCTTTGGTGCCGACGACATCGATGGCACGGTCATCGAAGAAAAGATCTACCATGACGCCGGAGCCACTACGCCTCAAGGCATGCGCCGCGCTGACCTCGTCCGCCTCATCACCGAGGCTGGCCGTGTTCCCTTCGAGCGCGACACCCTCTACCGCGCCGTCACTCGTAGCCAAACTGAAGACACGTTTACTGTCGCAGCCTGAATCCTCAGCCAAATGCACCTCGGCCCCGGAAGCATTTGCCTCCGGGGCCGTTTGTTTTGCTCGCATCTTCAGCTAGGTCTTAGTACAGCACCTTCAGCCCGAACTGGATGATCCGCGGCTCAAACGTGCTGCTGATCTGCCCTGTATTTGGATTTGGGCTTCCGTTGACGATGCTGCCCAGAGGAGCCGTTCCACCCACCCCGAAGGTTTGTCCGGCTGCCACGGTTCCCTGTGTTCCCGAAATTGCTCCCGGCAGATACAGGTTCGTATGATTGAAGACGTTGTAGAACTCGGTCCGGAACTCCACCTTCAGGCTCTCGATCGGCGTAGTGAACTTCTTGTTCAGCGCAAGATTGGTCTCATTGAACGGCGGCGTCCGTCCCGGGTTGCGGCTTGCGTTGCCAAACGGGCTCAGTACGTTGCCGGAGGCATCCTTGATCGGCGGCAGCACAAACGCATTCAGGTTGATGTAGTTGACATAGCCGGTGTTCGGAGCCCGGTTGTTTCTGCCTTGCGTCACTGACTGCCCCGCAACCCGGTTGGGCCGATACTCGTTGGCTCCGCGATAGGTTGCTGCAATTTGTGGAGACAAAGCTTGCGCGCTATTCGGAGAGTAAGTGACGTTGAACGGGGTACCGGCCTGCGTCGTGTTGATCGCGCTCACCTGCCATCCTCCCAACACTCCATCCACCGCACCATTGCGCGCGTTCAGGAACCGGCGTCCGCGTCCAAATGGCAGCTCGTAGACCAGGCTGGTAATGTTTGCAAGCGGCAGGTTGTAGTCCGATTGTGCGTAATCTGCGCGCGTATTGTTGGCATCCTGCGGCGAAGGCGTGTTGGCTTCGAGCGATGCACTGGCGTTATCGAGTGAGTGCTCCCAGGTAAAGCTGTTCAAAAGCGTCAGCCCGCCGGTAAATCGCTGATCGTACTTTATCTGCAGCGAATTATAGTTTGAGTAAAATTCGTTCAGTGCCTCCGTAATATCCGAGGGCCAGTTTCCATAGGGACGAGCAAAGCCCAGCGACGGATTTCTCTGGTTGGCATTCAGAAATCCCTGCAGTTTTAATCCATGATTTCCTACATACGCAATATCCAAAAGTGAGTTCTTGATCAACGCACGCTGCACGCTAATAAAGTAACTCTCCACATAGCTGTCTCTTGTATTTTTGGGAATATAGGTGATGTTATCGGTTGCTGGATTGAAGCTGGTTACAAGACCGGTAGGATAGCCCTGATCCGCCGTCGCATAGCAGGAGGGAGTCGTTTTGCCGACTGCTATGATTTGTGCCGGCAGCGGCGTCGCGCAATGATTGGTGGTCGTAGGAGCAATCTGCGTCACCGACGCAAACTGCGCCTGCGGTGCGTTGATCGCCAGAATATCGCCTGATCCGGCGCGCGTGTAGTGCGAGTAGCTGATGCCGAAGCCGCCACGCAGTACCGTCTTAGGGTCTACTGAGTAGGCAAATCCCAGCCGTGGCCCAAAGTCCTTGTAGTCCGGATTGACCAAGGTATGGCCATAGGTGCCACCCGGAGAAACCGGAGTAATTCCATTACCGGCCACCGCGCCCGGAGTAATCGTAAATACTGTCTGCGAGGCTGGATCGAAGTTAGAGATATTGTTGTGCAGCTCCGAGTAAGGTGAACCGTATTCCCAGCGCAGACCCAGGTTCAAAGTAAGATTCGAACTTACACGCCAATCGTCCTGCGCATACACATTCTGGAAAGTTTGCGTAAGATGGGCAACATAGAAGTTTGCTAAGGAATATTGATTGGTTGTTCCAAATAAAAAGTCTGCCCAGTAGGTATCGGCTACGGGAGAGGTCGGTGCTGTTTGCCCCAGGGAGTTCTTCGCGCACGTCGTGGAGGTAGCGGCCGTGCACAGGCTATATCCTCCTCCGAAAGCAAACGAACCATAGAGCGGATTGTTGTCGTTGACCGCCATCCAGCTATGCTCAAACTCATAGCCAAACTTCAAGGAGTGCTGTCCTCTGATCCAGGTAAAGTTGAGCTTCGGATCCAGGAAGGCTGGATCCTGCCACTGCGGATTGGTGCTCTGACGGCCAAATCCGGTAAATCCTCCCGAGATGCCGATCGACGGTAGTCCGCCGGCCACGACCGGATTGTTTGTCGGCAGGCCGGGAATCGAGTTGAACGCCGTGTTGCCGATCGAAAGATTGAACTTGCCGGCCTTGGTGCGATCGAGACCGAGCCGCGCATCGAGCACCTTGTCCGCACCAAACAGGTGCGTGATCCCGAGCGCAATCTGCTGGTCGAGAACCCGGATCTTTCCGTTTGTCTGCCCATCGAGCGGAATAGGAATGGTCGGGTCGTTTACTCCATCCTCCTTGCGGTCGCTGATACGCAGGAAGGATGAAGTGGATGGATTGATCTGCCAGTCGAAGCGCAGATCGCCCTTGTCCGAGTTGTCCGTAAACGGTACCTGGACTGCGTAATCGCTGGTTGCGATACCGGTGTTTTGCGCCGCTGTCAGGCTTGCGTTTGCCAGGCCGGTAGTCGGCAGCCCGGAGATCTGCTTGAAATAGGTGAGAATTTGCGCCGAGAGAGGATTGATGGCACTCTGCGGAATCGGCGTGCCTGCCGCGTAGGTCGTGCCCGTCGTCGCATTCCTTACCGGAACTACCAGAATGCCGTTCAACTCTGCCTGGCTGGGCAGCGTCAGTACGTTTAGCGGCTTCAATACCTGGCGAAAGCCTTCGTAGTCCAGGAAGAAGAAGACCTTATTCTTCACGATGGGTCCGCCGAAGTTCACGCCATATTGGTTACGGTTGAAGACCGGTTTCTGGAATGGGATCGTCGTTCCAAGATTGCTGACCGTGAGCGGTTTGAAAAAACCCTCCGCATTCAGGTCTGTGTTGCGAATAAATTCGTAGAGCGTTGCATGAAAGCGATTGGTCCCGCTCAGCGTTGCCACGTTGATGGTCGCGCCGGACGAACGTCCAAACTCTGCCCCTTCATTGTTCGTTACCACTTGGAACTGCTGCACTGAGTCCGGCGGCACAGCGATAATCTGGTTGTCAAAGCCCTGGTTGCTTTCGCCATACGCATTGTTGTCCAGGCCATCCAGCAGGAAGTTGTTGAACATGCTGCGCTGCCCGTTGACGTTGTACGATCCGGCTCGTACCAGTGAGTTGATCGAACTCGTCGTTGCCGCGGTTGGCGCCTGTCGCGAGCCCGGAATGAGGGCCAGCAGGTCGGAGTAGTTGCGCGTCACGAGTGGAAACGCCTCGGTCTGATAGTTGGTGATGTTCTGTCCGCGCTCGCTGGTCTCGGTCTCGAGCTGCAGCGCTACATCGCTTACTTCGACCGTGGTCGATTCCGAGCCAACCTTCAACGACAGGTCCACATGCTGCCGGTTGCCGACCGAAACCGTGATGTTTTGCGCCTCTGCATCGGAGAAACCCGGCGCCGTGGCCGAGATGCTGTACACGCCTACGCGCAGGGAAGGCACGTCGTAGTCGCCGGCACCATCTGTTTTGCTCTGCGTGGCGTTGGCGGTTGCCGTGTTGGTGATGGTCACGGTAGCTCCCACAATGGGTGCTCCGGTAGCGTCTTTGATGGTACCCACCAGGCTGCCATTTTCAAACTGTGCGTGCAGCGCAACACAGGAAAAAGCCAATAGGCAAGCGGACATAGGTCGAACGGGAGAGCTTAGAAACTTTCTGGGCATGCCTCGACGCTACAAGGCAGACGGTTACGATTCGCTAAACAGACGATGAACGTCCGTTGAATCGCATGGTTTGTCTTGCGCGCGATGTGGAAGCCTGGAGGCTTCATCGTAGAGGATTTCTTCATCTCAGGTGAGGGAGCAAGGCTTGGAGCAAGTGGTCTAAGGTTGTGCCGCAGAGATAGAAGCCAATACGGGGATTCTGGCTGCGCCAGAACGACGGCAAAAAAAGCTTGTTAGGAACAAACGTTGCTCTTACGATCGAATGCCCTGGAAAGCAGCCTCTCATGTCCTCTCCCTTTTTTCTTCGTGACGCTAGTCCTTTCGATCTTGAAGCCATGCATCGGCTCGACCAGCTCTGTTTTGCCGAGCCCTTCCGCTTCGATCTTGCTACCATGCGCCACTATGCCCTTGAGCCCGGCGCGATTGTGCTGCTTGCCTTTGCCAGCCAAGGCCATCCCCCAGAGCTGCTCGGCTTTGTGCTCCTCAACCTGCTGCGCCGGCGCAGTCTCGACCTTGCTTACGTCACCACCCTTGACGTCCACCCGGATCACCGCCGGCAAGGTCTTGCCGAGCTGCTGATGAGTGCAGGCGAGACCCGGGCCGCGGCAACGAGCGCCGGCGTCCTGCGCCTTCACGTTTCAACCACGAATCGCGAGGCCATCCGGTTCTACGAGCGGATCGGCTTCAGTCCGCGTGTCTTCGTTCCCGACTTTTACGGAGAGGGGCTGGACGCTCGTATCTACAGCAAGGTTCTGGGCTGACCTTCGCGCCGGCCGGAGGCGAAGATCTACTTCTTCCCGAACACATCGCCCATTCTCCGGATCTGCGCGCCCACTCCGCGCAGCTTCTCCTCCAGCCGCTCGTATCCCCGGTCCACGTGATAGACCCGGTCGAGAATCGTCTCGCCTTCGGCCACCAGCGCCGCCAGCACCAGAGAGGCCGAGGCCCGCAGGTCCGAGCACATCACCGCCGCGGACTGCAGCGGAGTGCCTCCCCGAATGGTCGCCGTCCGGCCTTGCACGGAGATGTTCGCGCCCATCCGGTTCAGCTCCTGCACATGCATGAAGCGGTTCTCGAAGATGTTTTCGGTCACCGTCGTCGTGCCCGCCGTCTGGGTCGCCAAAGCCATGTATTGCGCCTGCATGTCGGTCGGGAACCCGGGATACTCTTCGGTCGAGATGTCCGCCGCCTTCAGTTCGCCACCGGAGCGCACGCGGATATGATCCTTCGCCACATCGATCCGCACGCCGCATTGCTCGAGCTTGGCGATCAGCGCACCCAGATGCGTCGGGTCGCAGCTATCGATGTTCAGGTCGCCTCCCGTAATCGCGCCGGCAATCAAAAACGTTCCTGCCTCGATGCGGTCTGGATTGATCTTGTGCCGTGCGCCGTGCAGTTTGCTCACCCCGCGCACCTTGATGGTGGAGGTTCCTGCCCCGGTGATCTGCGCGCCCATGGCGATCAGCAGCGCGGCCAGATCCGTTACTTCGGGTTCACGTGCGCAGTTCTCGAGCACCGTCTCGCCCTCGGCGAGCACCGCCGCCATCAGGATGTCTTCGGTTCCGGTGACCGTGATCTTGTCGAAGACGATGTGCGCTCCGCGGAGCCGGTCCGTCTTCGCTTCGAGGTAGCCGTGATCTTGCGTGATGACTGCGCCCATGGCCTCAAGCGCCTTCAAGTGCAGGTCGATGGGCCGGCCGCCGATGGCGCAGCCTCCAGGCATTGCCACCCGAGCCATCCCGGTCCGCGCAATCAGCGGGCCGAGCACCAGGGAGCTCGCGCGCATAGTCTTGACAATCTCGTACTTGGCCACCGGATCGCTCAGCACGGCGCACTGGATGTGCGTGCGATGCTGCGCGCGTCCGTAGCCCAGTTGTACTTCGGCACCCATGCTCTCGAGCAGCCGCCGCTCGGTCTCGATGTCGCGCACCTGCGGGATATTCTCGAGGATCACTTCCTCCTCGGTCAGGATGGCCGCTGCCATACAGGGCAGGGCGGAGTTCTTTGCGCCAGAAACCTTGATCGTACCCAGCAGGGGATTGCCCCCGCGCACCACAAACTTGTCCATCCTTCGATTCTACGAAGGATATTGGCCGATGCTACGAGGCATATCGGCGAAAATAGGTGCCGACCTGGATTCAAGCTGCCGGAGACGACACAGGCCGCCAAGCTCAAAGCTCGGCGGCCTGTGATCCATGCAAGTAGATTACAGCGAAGGGGACGTGGAGGGCGCTGTCTGTTGCTGGCCTTGCCCATGCTTCTCATGGTCATGGTGCATCTGGGCCAGTTGCTGCTGCTGCGCTGGGGTCAAGACCGCATCCAGCTTTTGCTTCGTCTCCTGCAGGATGGCACGGCGCTGCTCATGCAGAGAGGCTGAATCGGTCTGCGTTCCGCTGGCAGACTTCAAGGCAGCCATTTTCTGCGCGCGTTCGGCAAGAATCGGCTCGACTTGCGACGCCTGGTCGGTCGAGAGCCCCAACTGCCTGGTGAGCATCTTGGTCTCGCGCTCAGGATTCATCCCATGCCGGTGATGGTACTGACCGCCCTGAGCCGACCCGCCCTGAGCCGACCCGCCCTGAGCCGACCCCTGCTGTGCTTGGTTCTGCTGAGTCTGGTCCGGCTGTTGAGTGGCGGTCTGTGCCTGTGCCGTTAGAAGTGAGCCGCTTACTACAAGCGACGCCATCCATACTGAGTGGGTAAATAGATGCTTCATGACTGTTGTCTCCTCATTCCGTGCCGTACGTGCTTGCAAGAGCCAGCTTGCACATACAGCCTTGCGAGCGTACACAGCAGTAAACCCCGGAACGCGGCAAACAGTTTCGCCTACAGCTCCAAGCGCGAATCGTCGATGGCCAGGCGTACATTCCCATCGGATTTGGTTAGCCGTCGCACAGCTTCCATCTTGTCCACGTTGGCCTTCAGCATAACGACGGCGATCGGGATCGATTTGCCGGCGGACTTGATGGTGCGGATGGCCGTATCCCGGTCGATGCCGCACAGATGCATCAGGACACGAATGCCGCGCTCTACAAGCTTCGCATTCTTCATGTGCACGTTCACCATCAGGTTGTCGTAGACGTAACCCAGCCGCGTCATCGCTCCGGTGGTGATCATATTAAGGATCATCTTTTGCGCGGTAGACGCTTTCATGCGTGTCGATCCCGAGATAACCTCTGGCCCGACATCGGCAATGACTGTCACATCGGAGACATCGGCTAACGGCGTACCTTCATTGCAGGTCACGCAGGCGGTCTTCGCGCCGCGCGCCCGGGCGTACTCCACCGCGCCCACAACATACGGGGTGCGTCCGCTGGCGGAGACGCCGACGATGATATCTTTACGTGTAGGCCGGCGTCGCGCGATATCCCGCTGACCGATCTCCGGCGAATCCTCATTCACGTCGGAAGCCGAAGCGAGCGCCTTGGGGCCGCCCGCCATCAGGTATTGCACTTGAGACGGCGAAGTGGAAAACGTGGGAGGACACTCGCTTGCGTCCAGCGAGGAGATACGCCCGCTCGAGCCCGCTCCGACATAGATAAGCCTTCCGCCGTCGCGCAGCGAACGAGCCACCGTGTCGATCACAATGGCGATCTCCGGAAGCGCCTTCTTCACGGCGGCAGCGATTCTCGCATCTTCGTGATTGATAATGCGAGCAATCTCGACGGCGCTCTTGGTGTCGAGACCTTGCGAAGCGGAGTTCGGGCTTTCGGTGATAAGGGAGGAAAGGTCGTGCGGCTTGTGCCCGTTCAGGACTTTCTCGGGCTTTTCAGACGGTGCCTGCTCTGACATGGTGAGAGTTGCCATATGGTTTTAACGTGCCCTCATATACTATTCCTGCATACCACTGGCTGCATACCCCGTACGCGACAGCTACATCCTAGGTTGTAGCGAAGACCCGGCAAGCCACGGCAGACATCTGCCTGCCAGGCTGGAAAAGGCGATGCTGTGCAAAATGTCCCTTCGAACGTCTAAGATGAGATCGATCCCTTTGCGGATTGTGATCGTCGCATGATGCCACCTCTCTCCCAGACCTCTGAGTCCTCGCCCCTGGACACCGCTCTCCCCCAGCGCCGCCGCTGGCATGTGCTGGTGTGGCTGCGCGATCTCGTTTTATCGGTGGCGGTGTCGGGCTTCATCATCATCTTCCTGTACCAGCCGGTGCGCGTGGAAGGAACGTCGATGCTGCCGATGCTTGAAGACCAGGATCGTCTTTTCATTAATAAGCTGGCATTCCGGGTAGGGGAGATCCACCGCGGCGATGTGGTCGTGTTTCTGTACCCGCGCGACCAGGCCAAGAGCTACATCAAGCGCGTCATCGGCCTGCCTGGAGACCAGGTGCGCATCGACCATGGCCACGTTGTGGTCAACGGCCGCACCCTGGCGGAGCCTTATGTTCCGGCTCGGTTTACCGATGAGCGCTCAGAACCCGAAAAGACCATTCCTGCGGGCGAATACTTCGTCATGGGCGATCATCGATCCATCTCGAGCGATAGCCGGGATTTTGGGCCGGTCGAACGCAAGCTCATCTACGGTAAAGCCGCCTTCGTCTACTGGCCGATGGACCAGGCCGGCGTCGTGCATTAACGGCAGCTTGCCGGAGCGACAAGCAAATACGGGGATTCTGGCTTCGCCAGAATGACGGCTTAGAAGCGGTTTCGCTGGACAGGGATTGATTTTCGCTTGTACGAGGCCTGTTACGTCACGGCTGGGAGGTGTACTTGACGATCTGCGCAAAGGTCTCCGCGTCCAGACTTGCTCCTCCTACCAGGGCGCCGTCGATATCCGGCTGCGCCATCAGCGTGGAGGCGTTCTCCGGTTTGACCGATCCACCGTAGAGGATGCGGGTCTCGTTGGCGCGGTCCGGACCGAGGCGCGCGGCCACTTCATCGCGAATCATGCGATGCGCATCCTGCACCTGCGCCGGGGTAGCGGTGGAGCCGGTACCGATAGCCCAGACCGGTTCGTACGCAATGATCAGCGGCTCCGAGCCCGCCGGCTCAATGCCGTTGAGTGCACAGGCCACCTGCCAGCGCAGGACGGCGTCGGTCAGTCCGGACTGGCGCTTGTCGAGCGTCTCCCCCACACAGACGACCGGCGTGAGCGCGTGTCCGAGTGCTGCCTTGAGCTTCCAATTCACCATGTCGTCGGTCTCGTGCGCGTAGATACGGCGCTCCGAGTGGCCAAGCAGGACGTGCGTACAGTGAATGCTGGCGAGCATGGTCGGCGAGGTCTGCCCGGTGTACGGCCCTTCATTCAGCCAGTGCATGGTCTGCGCGCCCGCCCGGACGTTTGTGTTTTGAGTCGCATCCAGTACATAGCCGAGCGAAGACATGGTCGGAAACAGAACAATCTCATCCCGCGTGTGATCCTTGATCAGAGGAAGGAAGCGTTCGAGAAAGGAAAGCGACTCCTTGGGAGTCTTGTACATCTTCCAGTTGCCGGCAATCACGGGTTTACGCATGAGTTTCCTAGTATTGCACTCTGGAGGACGCGCTGGAAAGAGCGCTCAGGTGCGCTGGGGGTATTGAGCGGAAAAGGTCTAGGTACGGCTCCTATAAATAGATTGAGCCGGAACACGGTTCAATCTATTCATAGAGCGTTTCTTCTCTCTTCAGATCGCCGCCTCTAGCGGGCGAAGAGATCCTTAACTTGCTGGAAGACGACGTCTCGGCTGACATCGGAGATTGCTTCAATCAAGGGAAGCTGCTTGGGGCAGGCGGCGACACAGTTCTGGGCCATGCCGCACTCCTGTACGCCACCATCGCCGGCCAGCGCGCGCAGGCGCTCTTCCTTGAGAACCGCACCGCTCGGATCCATGTTGAAGAGCTTTACCTGCGCGATCGTGGCGGCGCCGACGAAGTTGGTGGAGTCGTTGAACTGAGGACAGACCTCCATGCAGATGGTGCAGGAGATGCAGTTCGAGAGCGGGTAACGCTGCTCCTGAATCTGCGGAAACTGGCGCGGTGCGGGACCAAGCTCGTAGGAGCCATCGATGGGCACCCAGGCCTTGACCGCCTTGAGGTTCTGGAAGAGGACCGAACGATCGACGGCAAGGTCGCGAACGACGGGAAATTTCGAGAGCGGGGCCAGCGTGATAGGCTCGTCGCCCTCGCGCAGCTTGTCTACGAGTGCGGAGCAGGCCATGCGAGCCTTGCCGTTGATGAGCATGGCACAGGAGCCGCAAATTTCCTCAAGGCAGTTGGCGTCGTAGGCGATGGCGGTGGTTTCGCGTCCATCGGCGGTGATCGGCTCGGCGGCAATCTCCCCGAGGACCGAGGTAATGTTCATGCCAGGTCGGTACGGAATTTCAAACTTCTCGGTACGTGCGGCAGCATCGGGTGTGGCTTGGCGTTTGATCTCGACCTTGATGGTGCGGGTTCCGGTGCGTTGTGCAGCCGCGGTGGTGGTCGGCGTCGGCAGTGTGGCAGTAGCCATGGTGGTGCCCTCGATCGATACGGACGCCCCCACGAGAGGGCGGGTCAGGGTTAGTCTTCACCATGCTGGACCGGCCAAATTACTTCAGTGCTTCTTGGACTCGGTTGCGATGGCGATGCCTTCTTCTTTACTGATGGGCGGGCGGCCCTTGGCTGCGATAGTTGCTTGTCTGGTCTTCAGATTGCGCGTGTAGACGAACATGATGATCAGAACAACGAGGAAAATAATAGGACCACCGATATAGATGGCCATCGTGAGCCGAGGATCGATTTGCATCCTCTATAAGATGGCGGTTTGAGGCAAAGGGTGTTGCTGCCTGGAAAGCTTGCGATCATGCCGTTGCCGCGTAGTTGCGGGGACGAGGTTGAATGTGTGAGATGTCGACGTCTTCCCACTCGATTCTTGGGGCGTGATCGACGTAGGAGACTTTGGTGGTCTTGAGAAACTGCGCGTCGTTACGCTCGGGAAAATCAGGTTTGTAGTGGGCTCCCCGGCTCTCGTCGCGACAGGCCGCGCCTTGGACGACGACGCGGCTGAGCTCCAGCATGTTTGCCAGTTGGCGAGCGAAGGCGAAGCTGGTGTTCGCCCACTGGCTCTTGTCGGAGAGGTTGAGGTTTTTGTAGCGAGATTGAAGCTCGACGATCTTGGCGTCGGCCTCCGCAAGGCCAGCGTTGTAGCGGATGATGGTGGCGTGCCGGGTCATCGTGTCCCCGAGCTCGCGCCAGAGCTTGAAGGGATTCTCAGAGCCTGTGGAGCTGAGCAGTTGCTGGTTGAGCTGGGTCTGCCGGCTAAACTCGGCGGAGTGGCCGCCGTCTCCGGCCTGGGCGGGAAGAGCTTTCGCGTAGTTCATGGCGTTTGGCCCGGCGACGAAGCCTCCGTAAATACAGGAGAGGAGCGAGTTGGCACCTAGCCGATTGGCTCCGTGAATGGAGTAATCGGCCTCGCCGGCAGCAAAGACTCCGGGGATATTGGTCATTTGGTTGAAGTCGACCCATAGGCCGCCCATGGTGTAGTGCATGCCGGGAAAAATCTTCATCGGCACATCGCGCGGGTCGTCGCCGACGAACTTCTCGTAGATCTCGAGGATGCCTTCAAGCTTCCGGTTCAGGGTAGCGCGGTCGATGTGGGTCAGATCGAGGTAGACCATCGGCTGGCCGTCGATACCCATGCCATGCTCGTAGACGATTTTGTGGATGGCGCGGGTGGCTACGTCGCGCGGGACGAGGTTGCCGTACTTGGGGTACCACTCTTCAAGGAAGTACCAACGCTCGCCTTCGGGAATCGACTTGGCGACGCGCTTGTCGTTCTTGTCGCGCGGCACCCAGACGCGGCCGCCTTCGCCGCGGGCGGACTCGGACATCAGGCGCAGCTTGTCCTCACCGGGGATGGCGGTGGGATGAACCTGAATGAATTCACCATTGGCATAGTAGGCACCCTGCTGGTAAAGCGCTGCTTGAGCGGAGCCGGTGCAAACCACTGAATTGGTAGATTTTCCAAAGATCGCTCCGATGCCTCCGGTACACAGAATGATGGCGTCGGCGGGGAACGTGCGGACTTCCATCGAGCGGAGATCCATGGCCGAGATGCCGCGGCAGACGCCGTTATCATCGAGGACGGCGGAAAGGAACTCCCAGCCCTCGTACTTGGTCACCTTGCCTTCGGACTCATGGCGGCGAACCTGTTCATCGAGCGCATAGAGCAGTTGCTGGCCGGTGGTAGCTCCGGCGAAGGCGGTGCGGTGATACAGCGTGCCTCCGAAGCGGCGGAAGTCGAGCAGGCCCTCGGGGGTACGGTTGAAGGGAACGCCCATGCGGTCAAGCAGGTCGATGATGGCCGGACCCATGGCGGTCATGTTCTTGATGGGGGTCTGGTTGGCGAGGAAGTCGCCGCCGTAGACGGTATCGTCGAAGTGCTTGAGAACGTCGTCACCCTCGCCTTTGAGATTCTTGGCGGCGTTGATGCCGCCCTGGGCGCAGACGGAGTGCGAGCGCTTAACGGGGACGATGGAGAACAGGTCGACCTTGCCGCCGGCTTCGGCGATCTTGATGACAGAAGAGAGACCTGCCAAGCCTCCTCCGACGACGATGATGCGGGGTGTAGTTGCCATGGAGCTTACCTCTAGCTAACAAAAAGGGAGCGCGACAAATTCGAAAGATCACGCAATCAACGTGAATATTACTCAGGAGCTACTCTTCCTGGCTGCGATGGATTCGTGGAGTTGGGTGGAGCGACGGATGGCGCGGGCAGGACGACGCCGGCAGGCTGCTCCGGCATAACGTCGGCGGGTGCGTTAGCGTATTTGGGGCTGACGAAGGCCCACATGCCGGCAAGGCCGAGGGCGCAAAGGCCGGTCCCGACGGCAGCGCAGACATAGCCGAAGCGTTTACGGGCACGATCGCCGGGAGTGATGCCCCACTTGACCGAGAAAAGCCAGATGCCGTACGCGAAGTGCCAGCAGGTGGCGATCATGGCGATGACGTAGATGGCGAGCATCCAGGGATTGGAGAGCTCGACCTGGACCTTGTGGAAGGCGGCGCCGGGGTGCTCCGGCAGGCTGACGCCGGAGAAGCGCTGGCGCCAGACGTGCTGAATAATGTAGGCCAGCGCGATGATGCCGGTCACGCGCTGGGTAAGGTACATCCAGTTTGAGGCCCAAGGATAGACGTTGACGTTGGCGCGTCCGCGAAAGGTGATGAAAAGGCCGTAGCCGGCGTGAAAGAGCAGCGGAATAAAGATGAACGCCCACTCGAGGACGCGGACAAGCGGCAGGCCGTTGAGGAACTTGACCTGCTGCGCATACGCGAGAGGACCGTTGAGCGCCTCAAAGTTCGAGACGATATGCTCGATCAAAAAGGCGCCGATGGGCACAATGCCGGAGAGCGAATGGAGTCGGCGCCAAAGGAAGGAGTGGCCCTGGCCGGCGCGTAGCGGCTTTACTCCCCGGGAAGAGGCCAGGTCGGGAGGTGCGACGGGTGCGGCAGCGGCCATGATTGCTCCTGCACGAGGAAGATACGGGCATCTGAATTATTCCGCTGCGTGCAGAAGAGCGTCAATGCATCTTGAAGCGGTTTGTGCGGTTATCAGTCAGTTTGTGCGATTTTGCTCCACTGTTACTCCGCAGGATGCGGTTTGTTGATTTTGTCGAGAAGCGCGGCAAGCGCTCGCGCTCGGTGGCTATGCTGATTGCGGGCTGCAGGCGCAAGCTCTGCCATGGTAAGACCCTCATCAGGCAGCAGAAAAAGAGGATCGTAGCCGAAGCCTGCGGAGCCGCGCGGCACGGCCAGGATCTCGCCTTCGACCAGGCCGTCCGCAATGACGAGGACCTCACCGTTGCGGGCGAGGGCAAGAGTACAGCGGTAACGCGCACCGCGGCGGGACTCTGGCGTGCTGGCGAGCGCGTCCAGCAGGCAAAGATTGTTGCGCCGGTCCGTTGGGAGCGGGCGGCTGGTCTGGTAATCGTGGTCATCGGCAAAACGGGCGCTGCGAACGCCTGGGGCGCCTTGAAGCGCGTCGACCTCCAGGCCGGAGTCGTCGGCCAGAACGAGAAGGTCCGGCTGGGTGAGAGAGTAGGCGATGGCTTTAAGGCGGGCATTGCCCTCGAAGGTGTCGGCCGTCTCTTCGGGAACGGGAAGAGTATCGAGGCCGGGAAGCAGAGTGAAGGTGCAATCAGGGGTGAGCGCGTAAGCGAAGTCGCGGAGTTTTCCCGCATTCGTGGTGGCGAGATAAAGGTGCATGTGTTGAGGGTAGTCCTGCGGCCGGCTTGAGGCTTGGAGAGACGCGTATAAACGAAGTGCGAGCACCTGACAAGCCTGGAGGATCGATGAAAGCACACACGGAATACCTGACGTTTACCACTGAAGAGCGATACGAGATGGTGCACATTACGCCACGCGTAGAGGAGATTGTGCGGCGAAGCGGCGTGGTAGACGGGCTGTGTTTTGTATCACCAATGCACATCACGGCGGCGATCTATGTGAACGACCACGAGAATGGATTGATCGAGGACATCTCGACCTGGCTGGAGAAGTTGGCTCCGAGCTGGCCGGGGTACAAGCATCACCGGACGGGCGAGGACAATGCCGACGCGCACCTGAAGGCGCTCCTGCTGCATCACGAGACGACGCTCCCGGTAACGCGCGGTCGGCTGGATCTAGGCACCTGGCAGCGGGTGTTCTATGCGGAGTTTGATGGGCAACGGGCCAAACGGGTGATCGTCAAGGTCCTTGGCGTGACGGGGTAGACGGAGTGCGAGGGTGTTTGCCCGTAATGATTAAATCTTTCTAATGCTTTGTACTGGAATCGTGGCCATACACATGCAAGATTCCTGGCAGAGCGAACGAAGGAGAATGCAAGTGAGCGTGGTGATGCAGCACAGCGGGGTGTGGCGAAAGCAGGAAGACCCTGAGACGGTTCTATATGAGGCCGCACTGCGGTCGCTCTCCCGTGCAAGGCAATCGATCGCAGAGGACGATTGCATCGGCCGAATCATGGAGGTGAAAAAAGTAACCGACATCCTGACCTGCCTGCAGGCGACGCAGCGTATGCGGTTAGGTAGAAGCGCGACCGTTTCTTTGTCGGACTTCTACGCCGCCATGTTCACGTTGACCCTGGAAGCTTCGCAATGTGAGTCGGTAGAGGGGCTGGATGAGGTTATCCACTGTGTCGCTCGTGTACGCGATGCCTGGATGCTATCCACCGAAGAGGCGAAAACGGGCAAAACGATGCCGCGATCGATGCAGTCCCTTCAAGGGTCGGCTGGCGAAATATTGGCGTACGCCTAAGCTCGACTCAAGTGCCAATAGGGATACATAGGTCCAACGGGCGATCAGTGCGCTACGGCCAACTCTTCTTCAAGCTGTTGCTTTTCGTACAGGCGTTTGTAATACCCGCGTCCAGCGAGCAGTTGATCGTGGGTTCCTAATTCAACAATGCGGCCCTCCACCAGAACGGCGATCTGATCCGCGTTGCGGGCTGTGCTGGTGCGGTGGGAGATGAGAATCGTGGTACGGCCTGCCATAATGCGATTCAGGCCAGAAAGGATCTGGTCTTCCGTATACGTGTCTACGCTGGCCAAAGCGTCATCGAGGATGAGAATACGCGGGTTGCGGAGGACTGCTCGAGCAATCGCGGTGCGTTGCTTTTGGCCACCGGAGAGCGTAATCCCTCGCTCTCCTACAAGGGTCTCGAAACCTCGGGGGAAATCTAGAATCTCCGTGCGGATGTGGGCGACGGAAGCCGCGTCTTCAATCGCCTGAATGGAAGATTGCGGCGCCCCAAAGCTAACGTTATGCGCAATCGAGTCTGAAAAGAGAAAGGTCTCCTGAGGAACCATACCGATGTTGGCACGAAGCTCTTCGAGCGACCAGTCGCGGATGGGCACACCATCGATCAGCACCATCCCGGGTGCAGCGTCGTAGAGTCGCGGGATGAGATGGATAAGCGTCGATTTACCAGAACCAGTCGGTCCCACAATGGCAAGGGAGGAACCGGCAGGAATGCGAAGACGGATGTCCTGAAGGACTGCTGGCCCAGTCTCATAGGCAAAGGTTAGATTGCGGAACTCCACGTCTCCTTGTAAGCCGGCTGGAATGAGCGCGGTGGCAGGATCCTCAAACTCAGAGGAAACAAGAGGAACTCGTTGATTCAAGGAAAGCTGCGGATTGGTTTCGATCGACGGCTCGGCCTTCAGCAGTTCGTCGATACGCACGATACTGGCTGTGCCACGCTGGAAGAGGTTGACCACCCAGCCGATTGCGATCATGGGCCAGGTAAGTTGGACCATGTAGACCATAAACTCGGCGAACTGACCAACCGAGATGCCATGATGTACGACCTCGTGTCCGCCGATCAGCAGCGTAATCATGATCGAAAGACCGAGTACAAATTCAAGCGTAGGCCAGAGCATGGCCATGAGGCGAACCAGATGCAGAGAGCGGGAGATGTATTCCAGATTGGCAGTCTCGAAGGAAGCCGCTTCGGCCTGCTCCTGGGCGAACGCACGAATGAGGCGCGCGCCGGAGAAGTTCTCCTGTGCCTTGGCAGAGATGTCAGAGAACATGGCCTGAATACGTTCAAAGCGTTTATGAATACGCGCACCGAACTGCTGTACGAGCACCGACGCAATCGGCAGCGGTACAAAAGCCCACAACAGAAGACGCGGACTGATCCGATACATTACGGGCAGAGCAGCGGCAGTGAAGAAGAGCGCGTTGGCCGAGTAGAGGATGGCAGGGCCAAGCAGTTGCCGTACGGCACTCAAATCATTGGTGGAGCGTGCCATGATATCGCCGGTGCGGTGTGTCTGGAAGAAGCTGGCAGACTGCCGTTCGAGATTGGCGAAGAGGTCGTTGCGGAGGTCGAACTCAATCTCTCTCGAGGCTCCGATAATCACCTGTCGCTCGACATACAGAAAGACCGCCGAGCCGAAAGCGATCGCAAGCAGGCGCAAGGCGTGGAAGAGAATTTTTCTTTGGTCGACACCATGCTTCATGTCGTCCACGGCGTCGCCTACCACGATGGGAACCAGAGCGCGGAGAAGGTTGTAGCAAACAACTGCGACCCCGCCCCAGGCAAAGGGTTTCCAATAACGTCTGAGATAGGGAGCCAGTGGCTTGAGCTTGTCCAACATAGGAGTCTGATGCCCCTCGATGGGCTAAGGCTTCGACAAAGGTGGCGGAGCGGCCGTCGGCTTGGTTGGATCGGTCGAAGGCGTGGGCTGGGCTGGCTTGGTTCCGTCCGGAGCAGGCGAGGTTCCGGCACCCGGGATAGTCGTCGGCCTGGACGATTGGGGAACGGCAGAGGCCGCGGGGGGCTGGGAAGTCGACGGTTGGGACACCGGCGGAGCAGCGTGCGTATCCTTATGAACGGGCGCCGTGTCGGACACTTTCACCACTTCCACGTCGAAGATAAGCATGGATTTCGGCGGAATCGTCTGGTACTGGCTCGGTCCGTAGGCAAGTTGGTAGGGAACAAAGAGCCGCCGCTTGCCCCCGACCCGCATGCCGCCAAAGCCGGTGTCCCATCCAAGAATGACCTTGTGGGCTCCGTAGGCGATGTCGAGTGGTTCTCCGCGGTCGACCGAAGAATCAAACTTAGTGCCATCAACCAGGTACCCGGTGTAGTGAATGCTGAGGAATTTATGCGGTGCAACGAGCTCGCCTGTGCCGGTCTTGATGTCCACGAAGTCCAGCGAGATCGAAGAGCTTTCGATGCCGAGTTGTTCGCGCAGGTCGGGTCCTTCGAGCGGTGAGGCATAGGCCAGCTTAACGGTCGGCGGCTCCAGTGTGTAAAGCGGCTTGGGACAAGATGCGTCGGCAGGCAGAGCCGGAATTTTAGAAGAGAGCTGAGGAAGCTTGGCGCACGCTTGAGCGGCTGTGGAATTGCTCGCGCTGGCGGCATGATGGACGGCGGGACGCGTAGTCTGGGCAAGCAGGGAGGAGGCGGTGGCGAAGAGCAGCGCGGAAGTGAGCTTCATCATTGATCACAATCCTACATGTTTGCTGTTGCGCCAGAATGAAAAGAACCAATCGGGCACTGCCTTTACTAAGTTGAAGAAGGAGAGACCTCGGCTAGGTGGCGGTGCGCAGCAGAAACCAGGTTCCTGCAAGAGAAAAAAGCAAGTCGGGTGCCCAGGCAGCCAAGGCGGCGGGCAGGGTATTGACGTCGCCCATAGCCTCAAAGAGGCTGGACACGCCCAGATAGGTAACGGCAAGGAGGATGGCGAGTGCAAAACCGGTGATTCCGGAACGTTTGCCGGTGGAGAATGCGAAAGGAACGGCCAGTAGCGCCATGACGAAGGTGGCAAGCGGGTAAGAAAGCTTTTTGTTGAGCTGAACCAAAAGCCGTTGTGTGGCGAAGCCGGACTGCTGCAGGTCGGCGATGTAGCTGGACAGCTCGGAAAAATTCATCTCCTGCGACTGTCGGTCTTCCTTCTTGAAGTACTGCGGCTGCTCGCGAATCTCGGGGAAGGTTTGAATGAGGAAGGGCTGGTAAGAGGCGACGGTCTCTCTTTCGAAGGTCCGGACCCAGCCATTCTCGAAGATCCAGCGATTGACGGTTGTATCCCAGTGCGTGGAAGCGGCGAAGATACGGCGCCGAAGGCTGAAGGTAGTGGGATCGAACTCGAAGACGGTGAGATTGGCAAAGACATCGCGGTCGGGATCGAAGAACTGATAGTAAAAGATGCGGGCGGGCTCAGGAGCGCGGCGCGGAAAGACCGGCGAGACGGCCCCGGGATTGGACGACGCGACATCCTGGCTTTGCTGGAGCAGAGGTGGAGAGGTTTGCGGAGCAAAGGTCTGTCCGGAGATCCATTGGCGGTCGGGACGGAGAAAAGTCTGGGCAGGCCGGCCCTTGATGACGGCCCGTAGCGCCTCCTGCCGGCGATTGGCTGTAGGCAGGTAAAAGTTGTCGAAGACAAAGAGGCTGACGGCGATGACAGCGGCAAGAGCCAGGACGGGAGCAACCACGCGATAGAGTGAGAAGCCTGCGGCCTTCATGGCTGTAAATTCGGATGTGCGGACAAGGCCGCCAAAGGTGATCAGCACCGCAACGAGCACGCAGAGCGGCGTGACGTGATAGAGGATAAAAGGAGTCAGATTGAGAAGATAGAGGCCAACGGTGACCAGCGGCGTGCGATTGCGGATGATGTCTCCGATGAGCTCGAAGAAGGTAAAAATAAGGAAAATAGTAGAGAACGAGGCAAGAACGAGAACGACGTTTGAAGCGAAGATACGCAAGACGTAATCGTCAAGAATGAGAGGGAAGCGGATGTGAAGCAAGGAGCGAAGTCTCTGCGTAAGTTGCAGGCTGCGTTCGGGCTCGGAGGTGCGTTCGAGGGAGCGGCGAGAGTCCTTGTCGAAGCGGGCCGTGACCTTGGCGAGCGCGATTCCAAGTCCGGAGAACACGGAGAGGGCGACGCCCCCGCGGGACATCTGCTGCAGCAGCAGCAGGCCGGCAATAGCGAAGAGGAAGTTTGCGCCCCAGACTCCAACAACGGGGGGCAGTTTGCCTTGCGAGGCGAAGGCGATGCCCACGGAAGAAAAGAAGTAGTAGATGAAGACAAGCAGGATGGTGAGAACAAAGCCGGTAGATTTACCTCCACGCTGAGAGGACAACCCGAGCGGGACGCCGACCAGAATAAGGACCAGGCAGGCGAAGGGATAGGAGAAGCGTTTATTGAGCTCAATGCGATAGGGGCGGGAAGCCCGAAGCCGGTCGGTAGGGGAGAGCGCCGGGTCGGGATTGCGGGCGGGATCGGCTTTGCGCAGAAGCTCCGTCATCGGCAGTGCAGTCATGCGGGTGTCGGAGCGGGAGAGATGAGTGTCCTCCTGGGCGCCGTTTTGGATAGGTAGATCCGTGGTGGTGAAGGTGGAGATGTTGTACTGGTTGGGATCGGTCGACGAGATCTGGTGCTGGCCGCCGTCGCGCATGAACATGTGCAGGTTGCCGGGACCCGTGGAGGTGACGAGCGCCTGATCGGCGGTGGTTACTTTGGGTGAGGCAGGCTCGGTTAGATCGGCAAGGAAGACGTGGCGCCAGAGGGCAGCTCCAGAGCCGGGGCGGACGTCCTGCACGTAGAGCACCATATTTTTGAAATCTTCATCGAAGACGCGAGGCTGGACCTCGAAGGAAGCCTGCGCATATTTGAGTGAGTTTTCAAGCCTAAGCAGGGAGCCGGCGGCACGAGGGGCAAGCGAGAGAGAGTTCCACAGGCCAGCGGCCAAGGCGAGAAAGCTGACGATGGAGACGATGCGGACGAAGGTGAAGACACCCATGCCGGAGGCGCGCATGGCGGTGATCTCGGAGTCCGCAGCGAGGCGCGACAGGCCGAGGAGGATGCCGACCAGCACCGCCATGGGCAGGGTTACGATCAGGACTTCGGGTAGTAGATAAAGGATGAGCCGGAGGACGTCCGTGAGGGAAGCCGAGTTGCGCGCCCAGATCTCAAGGATCGTACCGAGCTTGGAGCTGAAGATGATGAAGGTGAAGGCGACTCCGCCAAGAAACGCGTGGGAGACGACTTCGCGAAGGATGTAGCGGGTGAGGATGCGCATGCTTGCCGGTGCAGAGGCCTCTTGCTTCAGTGTAGCCTGCGACCGCCGGGGAAGTCCGTTACGGCGCGGGTTGTGCGAGGAAGCGGTATCCGACGCCGCGCACGGTGAGCAGGTGCCGGGGGGCGGAGGGGTCGTCCTCGATGTAGCGACGCAGGCGGACGATGAAGTTGTCGATGGCGCGGGTGTCGGTGTCTTCGTGCAGCCGCCAGACTTGCTCAAGAATATCTTTGCGCGGCACAATCTCACCTTGATGGTCGACAAAGTAGCGGAGCAGGTCGGCTTCCATCAGGGTGAGTTGGGTGGTGCGATTGGGCGCGACCAGCTGGAGTGTGTCGAACTGGATGGTGCGGCCGCTGAAGAGGTAAAGGTCTGCCGAGAGTTTCGGGGGCGGCGGCACAGCCGCAAGCGGATGCAGCCGGTCGGCTTGGGTCCAGGCGGCGCGGCGCAGCATGGACTTCAGGCGGACTAGTAGAATCTCAAGGTCGAAGGGTTTGGCAAGGTAATCGTCGGCTCCGGCGTTGAGGCCTTCGAGCACGTCCTCCGGATGAGAGCGTGCGGTGAGCATGAGAACCGGGAAGTAGAGCTCTTGTTCCCGCAGGGCGCGAACGATCTCAAATCCATCCTTGCCGGGCAACATGACATCGAGCAGGATTGCGCGGAGATCCTCTTTGGTCTCAAGTAAATAGGTAAGGGCTTCGGAGCCGTCGGCGAAGTGGCGGGTGCGGTAGCCTTCGGCTTCCAAATTGAAGAGAAGGCCTTGGGCGAGGTGCTCTTCGTCTTCGACGAGGATAACTAAGGGAGCGTTCATCGTCAGTGTTTTGGCGCGTAGGGGCTGGAGGGCAGCCAGTGGGGGCGGCTGGCGCTATTGGCGAGCGCAACGGCCAGGTCGCGGTAGAAATGATTGAAGGTGACGGCGGCGGTCCAGTCGATGGGAGTGGCCAGGTCGTCCTGCGGTTTGTGGTACCGGCGGGCGTACCAGTCGCGGTAGATGCGTTCCTCGTCGGTGCCGGGGTTGTAGCCGAAGATGAAACTGCCGATGGGAACACCGACGCGGACGAAGCTGTAGTTGTCGGCGCGGCGGAAGAGGTTGCGCTCGAGCTCGTGGTCGGGGCGGAGCTCGATCCCGTAGGTGGCGGCTACGCCCCGGGCCGTGTCGCCGATGGTGGAGTCGGCGAGGCCTTCCATGGTGAGAATCTTGAGGGGGAAGATGGGGCGGAGCTGATCGAGGTTCAGGTCGGCGATGATTTGTGTGGCGGGTACGGTGGGGTGCTGGGTGAAGTAGACCGAGCCGAGCAGGCCTTTTTCTTCGCCGGTGAAGATGCAGAAGAGGAGCGAGCGTTTGGGCGGGTGGGCGGTGCTTGACTGAGCCCCCGGTTGACTCTGGGTATGGGCGAGTTCGAGGAGGGTGGCGACATAGGCGGCGTCGTCGAGAGTGCCGTTGTAAAGTGAGTCGCCGAGCACGGGAGTGCCGAAGCCATAGCCGTCCAGGTGAGCGGAGAGGGCGACGTACTCG
>CALMVK010000160.1 GCA_937873145.1 uncultured Granulicella sp.
ACGTTGGTGTTAACTATGGTAAGTGTGTGCGCTAGGTGGGCGAGGACGGAGATGGCGGGGAGGGTCCAGGAGGGGGTTGAAGGCGGCGGAGAACCTTGGAGCGGAGAAGCTGAGCGGCCAGGGCGAGCGTGAGAAAGCTGAGTGCGGGGAGCTGTTGGTAGTACCAGCCGGTGCCCTGGAGGGCGTAGGCGAGGTCGGCAGCGAGACCGGCGGCGAGAAAGATAACGGCAATGGGAGACTTTGGGCGCGAAAGGAGGACAAAGGTGAGGGCGGCGACGAGGAGGATTTGGAGTTGAAAGGAGGCACGCAGGAGTTGCGCCGGGGGGAGAGTGCCGAAGGCCCAGTAGGTGCTGCGGAGCGCGGGGACGACCTGGGTAAAGTAGGTGGGAGCGAGGGTCTGGATGGCGAGAAGATAGGTTGCGGCGGAGGCCAGAAAGAGGGCCGGTTCGAGCAGGCGGGGACGACGCGGGCGTGCGTTGAGAAGAAGGGTAAGCTCGACGGCGAGGGCGATCAGGGCTTGATGCGGCTTGAGCGCGAGACCGAGGGCGGCAAGCAGGGTGAGCGCCCAGCGCTGGGGCGAGGAAAGGGATTTGCCGGCCAGGTGCAAGGCGGCGGCGAGAAGATACGGAAGCACGAGGAGCATGAGGATGTGGTCGCGCTGGCCGAAGTCTCGCGCGGGGAGGACTCCGGAGATGAGGAGAAAGAGGAAGCTGAGATACCAGCGGTCGGTGATGGGCCGTTGGCGGAGGTGCACAAGCCTGGCGCAGAGAAGGGCGCTGACCCCGGCGAGCAAGATAACGGAGAGCTTGAAGGTGACGGTAAAGGAGAGATGGAAGACCTTGGCGAGAGCGACGACCAGGCCCGAAAGCCAGAGGGCGAGCGGTGGGTTGGACTCGAAGACCAGAGGCCCGTAGGGGTCGGTGTGCGGGCCGATGCGGGCGGCGGCGAGCAAAAGCCAAAGCTGGTCGTGGCCCGCGTCGGGCAGGAGCGCGAGTAGGATGGCCATGCCGACTGCACCGAACGTTAGGGGGATACCGATTCGTGCGCCTGGTGTATAGGATGAGATTGTCTTGCTCTGTGGAGTGTGGAGGCTGATAGGTTCTTTCCTAGCGTTTGAGGATAGTCTTCGTTGGCCGAGAAGACAGAGGCTATGAGCGTGCAGCAAAAACGACTGTGCTGCCGTCTTAGAGATTAGAGTTGACGATGCGAAAGTCAAAGCGAAGTTCGGCGGAGTGGCTGGAGGGAGCGAACCGGCGGTGGAGGCAGATGCTCTCGCACGTAGGCGTGCCTGCGCAGTGGTTGGCGTTGTTGTTGCTTTTGATGGGCGGTGTGGAAGGAGCGACGGCTCAGGAGAATCCGCTGGGGCAGGTGAGTACGCCCACTGCGGCCCCAAAGGCACCGAAGCCAGAGGAGAATGAGGTTCAGGCTCCAGGGTCGGTCTCCGCACCGCGATCAAGTGTTCCGCGGCTGCGTGTGACGGCGAATCTGGTGCTGGTGCCGATGACCGTAACGGACCCGCTGAACCGGCTGGTGACGGGTTTAGAAGCTCCGAACTTCCAAGTCTTCGACAACAACATAGGACAGGTGATTAAGAGCTTTTCGACCGAAGACGCTCCGGTGACGATCGGAATCGTATTCGACCTGAGCGGAAGTATGGGGTCGAAGTTTGCGCGAGCAAGAAAAGCGCTGAGTGAGTTCATGCGAACGAGCAATCCTGCCGATGAGTTCTTTGTGATCGGGTTCAATGACAAGCCAGCGGTGATTGTGGACTACACGTCTGACGTAGACGACGTAGAGGCGCGGATGGTGATGCTGCGTCCGGAGAATCGTACGGCGCTGATCGATGCCGTGTACCTGGGCGTGAACAAGTTGAAGCAGGCCAAGTACGATCGCAAGGCGCTGCTCATTATCTCGGACGGCGGGGATAACCGGAGCCGGTATACGCAGGGGGAGCTGCGGCGCGTGGTGCGTGAGAGCGATGTGCAGATTTATTCGATTGGGATCTTCGATGCGTATGCGCCGACGTCGGAGGAGGAGCTGGGGCCGGTTCTGTTAACCGATGTCTGCGAGATGACAGGCGGACGTATGTTCAAGGTAAACGATATTGGGGAGATGGGCGATATCGCGGCGCGGATCAGCGCGGAGCTTCGCAATGAATATGTTGTCGGGTATCGGCCTTCGGAGATCAAGAACGATGGAAACTGGCGTAAATTGAAGGTGCGTCTGGTGCCTCCGCCGGGTCTTCCCCAGCTAACGGTTCACTTTCGCCAGGGGTACTATGCACCTTCGCAGTAAAGTATTTTTGATATTGGCCTGGTGGGCCTTCGGGATGGGTGTGGTCAGGGCGGAGGCGCAGGCGGTGCCTGGCTCAGGTCCATCTTCGTTGACGGTCGATAGCGATCCCGCGCCTTCGCCAGATACGGATGCGATGACGGGCGCGGCATCCACAGGGCCGGCGGGTGCGCCGGCGGCTGCCGCAGTGGGCAAAGGTGCAAATGGTCGATATACGCTGACGCAGGATGCCTTTGAGATTCGGCTGAACGCTTCTGTGCTCGATGGCAGTGGACGCCTGGTGCAAACGCTGGCAGAAAATGCGTTCCATGTGTACGAGGATGGGGTGCCGCAGACGATTACGAGCTTTCGGCATGAGGATCTCCCGGTGTCGATCGGGCTTTTGATCGATAGCTCGGGGTCGATGTACGACAAGCGGGCGTCGGTGGACAAAGCGTCGGTCGACCTGGTGAAACTGTCGAATCCGCAGGATGAGGAGTTCCTGGTCGATTTCAGCTCTGAGGCGTTTATCGATCAGGACTTTACGTCCAGCCTGGACAAGCTGCAGGTGGGATTGGGGTACATCAAGTCGAGCGGCGGGACGGCGGCGTATGACGCACTTGTGGCGTCGGCGGATTACCTGTCGAAGAATGCGAAGAATACCAAGCAGGTGCTGATTCTGATTACGGATGGGGAGGACAATGCTTCGAGCGCGACGCTGGAGGAGGCGGTGCGGCGGATTCAGGACCTGGATGGGCCAGTGATCTACTCGATCGGACTGCTGTTTGGGGAGGACACGGATAAGCGGGAGGCTCGGCATGCGCGCAAGGTGCTTGAGACGATCAGCGAACAGACGGGTGGAGTGGCGTATTTTCCGAAGTCGCTGAAAGATGTGGATGCGATCGCGGCGATGGTGGCGTCGGATATCCGGACGCAGTACACGATTGCGTATCACTCGACCAATCCTCCGTCCAAGGGCGGGTATCGCACGGTGCATGTGGATGCCAAGGACAAGGCCATGGGACGCCTGGAGGTGCGGACGCGGAGTGGATACTATCCGCGGACGGGCACGGGAACCAATGCGATGGGAGTCGTGTTGGGAAGCGGTGCGCGGGCTTCGGAGTAAGATTTGGAGCCGGGGCGGGCTATGACCACCGCACTTCCTCGCTCCGCTACGCTTGCGCGCATTCCATCTCTCGACGGGTTGCGTGCAGTGTCTATTTCGCTGGTGCTCGGCTTGCATACGCTGCAGGCGTATGGGGTGGCACACCCGGTGAGCCGCGCCTGGTTCGCGGTGTTCAATGGCGGGTTTGGCGTCTTTATTTTTTTTGAGATTAGCGGATTTCTGATTACGTCGCTGCTGCTGGCGGAGCACCGGAAGCGCGGGTCGATCAGCTTGAAAGGGTTTTATGTTCGGCGATTCTTTCGGATTTTTCCTCCGCTGTATCTCTATATAGGGGTGATCGTGGGGCTCGGGCTGGCGGGACGGCTGGCCGTGCGGTGGAGCGATGTGGTGAGCTCGGCGCTGTTCTTCCATGATTTTTATGGACGGGGAACGTCCTGGCTGGAGCATCTGTGGTCGATCAGCGTGGAGGAGCAGTTTTATCTGGTGTGGCCGTTTGTGCTGGTGGTTTGTTTGCGACGGCCGGGACGCCGGGGGGTGAAGGCGGCAGGCGTCTTTCCGGCGGTGGTGATTGTGGCTTTGCCGATGGTGCGATTGCTGTTGCTTTGGTCGCCGGTGGAGGCTCTGCACCGGTTGGCGGTGGCTTCGCTGCGGTTCGACTTTATTATGTTTGGCTGCCTGGTGGCGCTGCTGGATGGAACGCCCAGGTTTGAGGCGATGTACCGCGCGGTGACCCGGACGGCGTGGCTGGCGCCGGGAGTGATTGTGGTGTCGAGCGTGCTGTCGGCGTATATGGGCAACCGGTTCGACCTTTCGGTGGGTTACACGATCAGTGGATTCGCGATTGCGATTTTTTTGCTGTGGTGTACGCGCAATGGTGAGTCGGCGGTGGGATGGGTGCTTAACAGTCGGCCGATGGTGAAGGTTGGGGTGCTCTCTTACAGTATTTACCTTTGGCAGACGCTGTTTCTGCATCCGGGGAACGATGGAGCGTTTACGTGGTGGCCCTGGATCGGGCGGTATCCGGGGAACTATTTGGGGGTGGCGGTGGCGGCGTCGGCTTCGTATTTCCTGGTGGAGCAGCCTTCGTTGCGGGCGCGGGCATGGATGCTTGGTTGGTTCAAGGTCTATCGGACGCGGCGGGCGGGGCTCAGGGCGACGGCGGGCTGAGGCGGAGCGACGCGCGCGGGAAAGACCGGCAGTCTGGGCTACACCCTCCTCATAAACCTAGTTGGGGGTAGGCCGCTCAAGGTGGTCGATGACAAGGGTCGTAACAGGTCCTTTCATTGGGACGAGTTTGAGGCCAAGCTGATCCTGCAGGGCGGAGAAGAGGGACGGTGCGGTGTCTTCCCCTCCGTCGTTCTCCTGGCCGGCCGGGGCGGTCAGATCAGGAGCCCAGGTGACATGCATATCGTAGAGGGCGGACAGATGAGTCTGGTCGACGATGGTGCGATGGAGTTGGTTGGCGAGCATGTCAGCTAGGGAGGTGATGGGGATCGTCGTTCCAGTGAAGTCCCCGTTGTTCATGGTCCAGGTGTCTTTAGAGTTGTCCTGAATAGCGCTTTCTTTCAGTTTCGAACCATGGGATGCCAGGACAAGGGCATAGACGGGAAGCTCTTTGGTTTCCGTGTGAGACTTGAGATTGAAGCGATCCGTAAGGATCTTTACCAGCATCTCGTCGTGCTGCTTGCCAGTGAGTTTTCTCAAGGTTGAGGGATCCGCGTCGACGATCTTCGCCTTGATGTCGTAATGATCGGAGTTTGCCCAGGCCGGAAAACCGGAGATGAGGTCTTGACGAAGGCCGAACGCAAAGCTAAGAAGCATCTTTATGGTTACATTGGTGGCGGTGAAGGCGGAATCCTGAGTTTCCCAAGCGCTGCTGTCGACGTCGGACTTGTGGGGAACGATCGAGACGACATCGTAGGTTGGCGTGGAGATCGTGGGCGTTTGGGCCGGTTTTGAGCAGGGCTGAAGCGGGCAAGGAAGAACGCAGCTAGCAGTAGAACGAGGTGTTTGCAGCGGGGCGTACAGAGTGCGATACAGGTCTTGTACACGGCGACTCCTTATACGGCACGTGTGATGGTAAATCAATCGCACGTCTCGGAAGAAGGCTCAAGCTTATGGCGTAGGAGTTCGATGTGGCTTGAACTGCACCGCCAGGAGAGGGGAGTGTCGTTTCAGAAGGTTAAAGAGAGAGGCCCATCCAGGTTAGAGGTTGCGCTGGATGGGCGATTCTGCACTGTATGGTTTAGTTGTTCGAGCCGCTGTCGCGGAACGCCTTGACCTTGTCGTGCGAGGCCTGGATGTGCGACTGCTGGGTCTGGAGCACGGAGCGGACGTTTGCGGGAAGGCTGGTATCTTCAAGCACTTCCTTGTAGGCCTTCTTGGAGGCGTCCTCGCCCTGCTCCGCGGTTTCGAGGAGGGTGTGGTCTCCTCCGCCGAGCTTGGCTTTGAGGTCGCCCCAGGTGCGATGAATGGCCCCGGCCGCGGTGCCGCCTGCATCCTGCGCGCTGATCCCGGCCGCGGAGGCGACCTCCTGGGCAAACTTGGCACGAGTCTGCGCCTCGGTGACGAAGAAGCTTTTCAGTTCAGAGCTTTTCATGTTTTCGCCGATGTCGGCAAAGCCGGTGCTGCCGTCGTTGAGTACCTGGATCACTGTCTTGATAAGAGTTTGTGTGTCAGCCATTCGAATGTCTCCTGAGCGATTGGAGGAGGTCTGGGCGTTTGCGGTTGGCTGAGGCAGGGATTGGAGACAGCTATCCACGTATTTTTTAGAGGCCGGGCACAGGATCGTCCTCTCTGAATGGTTCTCTTTGCATCGAATTAGAAGGAAAGAGCATCCCGTTGATGAGGTCGAGGCACCACCATGGATCGAAGACAGCGTTGGCTGCTGTATGGCTTTTACCTTTTGGCCACCATACAACTGATCTGGTGCTATCTCTGGCTGACGCGGCCGTATGTCGATACACATCTCTATGAGCAGGGATTGGAGCGCATGCCGTTCCAGGGCCGCTGCCTGATGATGCTGCCGATGCGCCTGGCGCACGGAAATGCGGCTTTGCGGTTTCTGGATCGCCTGTTCGCGCACTCGCACTTCTGGTTTCCGAAGCCGGGACAGCCGGAGGTGCTGATGCAGGCGGCGATCGGCGTGGTTTGCCTGGCGGTGACGGGTGTTCTGACGACCCGCATGTATGCGGTGAGTTCGCGGCGGCATTTATTGACCTACTTCGTGTATCCGCTGGTACTGGCGGTGTGGGCGGCCACCTATGTGTTGCATACGGTGCAGAACTTCCGCTTTATCTATGACTTACCTAGCCTGGCGCTGTTTACGGGCGCGCTCTATTTGATCTACCTGCGACGGCATTGGGCGTGGTTTGTGGTGTTGTTTTCAGTGGCGACGATCAACCGGGAGACGACGCTGCTGCTGTTGCCGCTCTATGCGTTGGACCGGAGCATGCTTGGCGGAAGGGTACGCTGGCGACGGGTGTTTCAGGTGCAGACAGTGGCGGTGGTGCTGCCGCTGTTTGTGGCGTGGGTGGGTTGGGAGATCTTCATTCGGCACCACTTTGCGCATAACCGGTCAGAGTTTTATCCGCGGCTGAACTGGAACGTGAAGTCGGTGCTGGCGCCGCAGGCCTGGCCGCAGATGCTGAGTGCATGCGGTTATCTGTTGCCGTTTGTGGTGCTGCTGCGCAAGCGGATTCCGAGTGAGCGGCTGCGGGCCTGGCTGTGGCTGATCCCGCTGTGGCTAGTGTTTATGTTTAGCTACGGAATTCTGGTGGAGACGCGAGTGTTTGGCGAGCTGATTCCGTTGGTGGTGTGCAGTGCGGCGTTGATTGCAGAGGAGTTGATGGCGGCGAAGATGGCGGGTGGAGCGCAGGGAATGAGGGTGCAGGAAGAGGTGCGGGTGAGGACGGCGGCTTGAGGATTGGGGCTTGCAGGCGATTGAGGTAGTCGAAACGCTGCTTGCGGAATAGAGCGGGGCTAATTGGCTTCTGGCCGCTCAACTTTGTCGATCACAAGTGTGTCTGCGGGCGCTTTTGTGCGCTCCAGCTTCAACCCGATCTGATCCTGAATGGCTGTAAATAATCCTGGAGGCGCATCGGGCACCGAAATCTGCGCATCTTCTACCATCCACTGCAGCTTGAGATCGTAGCGTCCTTTGAGGCCGGTCTGATCCACGACAGGGCGGTCTACGTAAAATTGCAGGATTTTCACCAGGTCCGCCATGGACGCGTTCTTTAAAGCTTCGTTGTGCTGGCCATTGCTGCCTCCGTTCTGCTGATGAAACCAACCGTCGGGATCGCTGGTATTTGCGGTTAGTTTTGGACCGCTCCTGGCCGTCGTAAGGGCAAACACCGGCATCTCCCGCTGTTCCTGATGGAACTGCAAACCAAACCGCTCGACCAACAATTTCCGTATCAGTGCTTGCAATTGCCTAAAACTTGGCTGACCCGCCATATCCGGTACGCCGTCTACATCCCATCGCTCCGTTTTAACCCAGTCCGGCTCTCCCACAAGCTGACTTTTCTGCAATCCGTAGCCGATGAGCAAAAACTGCTCTAATGTGGTGTCCATCAAAATTACATGCCGCCCAGTGAGCTCGATATGCTGGACTCTGGTGTCCTTTGGATCGCTCGGCTTAACCGTAGCGACTTCCCAGTCCGGGTCGGCAGTTTTGGCCATTGTCTTGGCCGGTTCCGGCTTGGTCGCGTCCTGCCCGTGCGCTGCTCTCACTGCTGGGCCCCAGAGCGAAGCGATTGCTATGGCGAGGCCGAGATAGGTTCGCCGGCATTTTCCGAAGCAGATGCAACGCTTTGGTTTCATAGGCCAAACCTCTACGCGATTCGAGTGCGTTCCTGCCAAGGTAAGTCAAGACTTTGCTGAAGTCCATTTCTTCCCATCGCTTCGGCCAAAACACTCTTGCACCTGCAGGGCCAACCGTACACACTCAGCGCGCTCGCAGTGTTGCGGAACGCGCTTAGCATGAGCGAGGATGCCGTGCCGCCGCGCTGTCCGACGATGTGCACCGTAGTTTTGAGCCTCTTTCACCCAATCACACAGCAGATGCTCCTCATCCATCATCTGACATTCCGCTGGAGTTTTTATCGGTCTGTCATGCTACTGTTTATCGGCAAGGAGACAGTTCTGCTTCCAAGTACAAGTCAGGTCGCAGCCACCGTCGCGCGTCCCGCTTCAGGCGACGAGCGTTTCCGCGTGGAGTTGAAGCGCACCACTCTGCTCGGTCTGCCGCTCGCCCTCGGCGAACTTGGCTGGATGTCGACGTATCTCGTCGATGCCGTCATGGTCGGGCGTCTGCCGCACTCGGCCCTTTCGATTGCCGCCTCCTCGCTCGGCAATACGATTTACTACGCCATCGTCTTCTGTGCTATCCGCTTCCTCACCGGACTTGAAACTCTAGCCGCCCAGGCTTATGGCCGCAACACTCCGGAGGGCAGCCAGGAAGCCGTCTACCTCTTCGCGCAATCCCTTTGGTTTGTTCTACTTGGAACGCCCGCCGTTATGCTGCTCACGCTCGGCTCGCTGCCGCTGCTGCGCCTTTTCGGCGTCTCGGCAGAGATCGTCTCCGAGACCAGCCGCTATCTCCACGCCCTTATCTGGTCGACCGCGCCGCTGCTGCTTTACATGGCCGCTCGCCGCTATCTGCAGTCGGTCAACCGCGTCGTGCTGATCGCCGTCTCGCTGCTCACCGCCAACCTCGTCAACTGGCTGGGCGACTACGCCTTCCTGTTTGGCCACTTTGGCGCTCATCCTCTCGGGCTGGCCGGCTCTGCCTGGGCTACCTGCCTGGTTCGCTTCTACATGCTCGCGCTCTTGGCCGCCGGGTTTCTGCTCACCACACGCAAGCTCCGCACGCCGCTTCGCTTCGTCCAGCTTCGCCCCGACTTCAAACGTCTCAGCCTGCTCGCCCGGATCGGCTGGCCGGATGCTCTCAAAAACATCACCGATCTCGGCTTCTCTACTTACATGTCCGTGGTCTGCGCCCGACTTGGCACCACTTTGCTTGCCGCTCACCAGGTTGTGCTCGATCTTGACGCGCTCGTCTACATGGTGCCTCTCGGCCTCTCCTACGCCACTATTATTCGCGTCGGCCAATCCGCCGGGCAGGGAAGCGCCACGCGGGTTCGGCGCTCTGCCAACGCCTCCCTGGTCCTGGGCATGGGCTATATCTCCGTCGCTGCGCTGCTTTTCGCCGGCTTCCCCCGTCTTTGGGCCTCGCTCTATACCACCGACCCGAACGTCATTGCCGCCGCCGCACCCATCTTCCTCATCTGCGGCTTCATCCAGTTCGGCGATGCCGCGGAAGTCCTCTTCTCCGCCGCGCTCACCGGGGTTGGGGATACCCGCACGCCTTTTCTCGCCAATACCGCTTTTTATTGGCTGCTCGGCATGCCTCTCTCGTACGTCCTCGCCTTTTACACGCCGCTCTCGCTTGCCGGTCTTTGGCTTGGCCGGGCGGTGGCGGCGATCGCTACTGCCCTCGCCATGGCGATTGCCTGGCGGGTCCGTATCCGTCAATCCACCGCCGCTCGCCGAGTCTCGCCGCTTACGCTTCTCACCCCTTTGCACGTTGACTAACGCACGTTGACTAACGCACTTTTTACTTGAACTTCTATATCGAGAGACCCCTATGCCCATGCCCATCCGCACCTTCTTGTTTCTGCTCTTTCTTTTCGGCGCCGGCACGCTCTCGGCCTCCTCGCAATCCACTCTCGCCTCCATCGCCGGCCAGGTTCAGGACCCCAGCCACGCCGCCCTCCCCAACGCCCAACTCACCCTGCACCGCCGCGAGTCCAACACCGACCGCACCTTCACCGCCGACTCCTCCGGCGCCTACACCGCCCTCAATCTGGACCCCGGCACCTACGATCTCACCGTCACCGAGCCTGGTTTCGCCTCTACTGTCCAGAGCGGCATCCCTCTGCAACCCCGCCAGCAGCTCCGCCTCGACCTGACCTTGACCGTCGCTTCCACCTCCGACACCGTCCAGGTCGACGCCTCGAACGCCGGCACCATCAACAGCGACAACGCCCAGATCTCCGCCTCGCTCTCCGCCCGCGACGTACTTGACCTGCCTGCCAACTACCGCGGAGCCGGCTCCACCTCGCCGCTCAACGTGATCCAGACCCTGCCTGGCGTCCAGCCCGACTCCGCACCCTACCCGCCGCAGGCCTCCGCCTCACCTGCCCCCGCGGTCAAGTTCTCCCTCCAGGGCGGTCTCCCCTCGCAATCCGAGACCACCATCGACGGCATCTCCGCCCAAAACCAGACTACCAACAACATCCTGGGCGACGCCTTCCCCTCCGCTGAGTCCATCTCTGAGATCCGCGTCGATGCCGTCAACAACAACGCCGAGTACGGCCAGCCTGGAGAGATCACTACCATCACCAAATCCGGAACCAACGCGCTCCACGGCTCCGCCTTCTGGTACTTTCAGAACTCCGCCTTCGACGCCACCCCCTATGGCTCCCCCAAGCCCAAGAAAGTCGCCAACGACTTCGGAGTCTCCATCGGCGGCCCCGTCTACCTGCCGCACCTCTACCACGGCCAGGACAAAACCTTCTTCTTCGCCACCTACGAAGGTCTGCGCTACCCGCAATCCATCGGTCTCCAGGCCCTGGTCCCCACCGCGCTGATGAAGCAGGGTAACTTCTCGCAGGAAACCTCCACCCTCAAAGATCCCTTCACCGGAACCCCCTACCCCAACCAGACCCTGCCCTCCATCAGCAAAAGCTCCGCCGCCTTCCTGCAGTTCTATCCCGACCCCAACATCAACCCGACGCAAAGCCTTGCCTCCGCCACCGGCCCCGGCGGCCTTGGCTATAACTATCTCAGCCTCCGCAGCCGGAACATCAACTCCAACCAGTACGATCTCCGCGTCGACCAGACGCTCGGCCAGAAGGGCACCATCTTCGCCCGCTACACGTCGAAAAACATCTCCCAGGTCCAGCCCGTCGATCTCACCCTGCCCAACTCCGCCAACATCGGCCAATACCGCATCTTCGCCACCGTCTTCAACTACGCCTTCACCCCCCGCATCGCCAACGAGTTCCGCTTCGGCTTTACCCTCGAGCAGGATGGCACCACCAACCCCTACAACGGCGCCGCCACCACCAACGCCGCCGCCTTCGCCGGAGTCGGCCCCGCCTACCCCTTCAACGGCATCAGCCACATCGGTTTTACGGATAGCGCCATCACCTCCATCGGCGAGCGACTTGACTCCACCGAGCGCTCCCGCATCTTCCAGTACGTCGACAACGTCACTCTCCAGCGCGGCCAGCACACCGTCCGCGTCGGCGTCGATGTCCGCCATCTAGGAGCTATCACCCCGCTCGACTTCTCCCTCTCCGACAACTACGGAAACTTTTATTTCTCGAACGCCAACTCCTTCACCGGCCAAGAGTTCGCCGACTTCCTCCTCGGTTCGCCCTACCAGACCCAGATCGATAACGTCACCTCCAATAACAACGGCACCTCAAACGCCTACGCCGCCTACGCCCAAGACAACTGGAAGGCCACGACCCGCCTCAACCTCACCTTCGGCCTGCGTTACGAGTTCCACCCCGCCTTTGCCGACTCCGGCGGCAATATCGGAAACTTCGACCCCTCTACCCCCAAATCCGGAACCCTGCTCTACCCCGCCGGTTTCGCCGCCAATCTCGCCCCCGCCGAGCTCGCCAACCTCAACGCCTGCGCCACCGCCGGCGTCGTCAACCCCTACGCGACCAACTCCGTCGTCAACGGCGCGCCCTGCACCCCCGTCCTCTCCAACACCCAGGCCGGCCTTCCCGCCGGACTCCGCACCAGCCCCAAACTTCGCTTCGAGCCTCGCCTCGGCTTCGCCTTCCGCCCCTTCAACAACGAGCGCACCGCCCTCCGCGGAGGAGCCGGCTTTTACAACATCACCACCTCCGGAGCGCTCTTCTACGCCCTCACCGGAACCCTCCAGGCCAACGTCCAAACCTTCAACAACGTCCTGACCCCGACCGGCCCCGCCTTCACCTTCCCGGCTATCTCGACCGCCGGCACCAACTCCTTCGCTAGCGGCAACTTCGCACCCGCCTACGGCTCCGTCGCCTTCAACTCCGCCATCGACATCCACTGGCACGACCCCTACTCGCTTCAATCCAACCTCTCCATCGACCAGGACCTAGGCCACGGCTTTGGCCTGCGCGTCTCCTACGTCGGCCTGCACACCTGGCACCTCGTCTGGCAGCCGGAGCTCAACATGCTCCCGCTCTCGACCTCCACCATCGCCGCCAACCAGCCGCGCACCGCCTTCGCCTACCCCAACTTCTACTCCATCGCCGAGCGCTCCACCTCCGCCCAGGCCGACTACCACTCCGGCCAGGCCGAGCTCTCCCACCGCTTCGCCCGCGGCCTCTCCTTCACAACCGCCTACACCTTCGCCCGCAACCTCTCCGACAACCAGGGCACCGCCGGAGCCTTCTCGCAACCCGGAAGCTTCGTCGACGAGCAAGGCGGCTATTACGCCACCTATACCGGCAACCGTCACCTCGACTACGGCAACGTCACCGGCACCCGCCGCCAGCGCTGGATCACGACCGGCGTCTACGAACTCCCCGTCGGCCGCGGCAAACGCTTTCTCGGCAAGCTCAATCGCCCCGCCGACCTAGCCCTTGGCGGCTGGCAGATCTCCGGAATCTTCGTCGACCAGACCGGCCCCTTCCTCACCGCCTTCCTGCCCTCGGGCGGCGCCGATCCCTCCGGCACCGGCTCCGGCTCGCTCTTCACCCGCAACCAGCGCCCGGACCGGATCGCCTCCGGCAACACACCGCGCCACAACCGCACCCAGTGGTTCAACCCCGCCGCCTTCACCTGCCCCGGAGGCCGCGGAGCCAGCGGTACCACCGGCTTTGCCTCGCTCCAGGGAGGCAACTGCATCGTTGGCAGCACCAACCCTGACCCCGTTACCCATCAAACCCAAGCCCCCATCGGCCGCTTCGGCACCGAGTCGGTTGGAGATCTCACCGGCCCCGGTACAGTTACCCTTTCGACCGGCGCCAGCAAAGCCTTCATCCTCACCGACCGCGTCCACCTCCGCGCCGAGGGAACCTTTACCAACGTCCTCAACCACACCAACCTGGCCGACCCCGTCCTCGACCTAACCCAAACCAACTTCGGCCAGATCACCCAATCCCGAGGCTCAGACTTCGGCGGCAACCGCACCGGCCAGGTCTCGATGAAACTCGAGTTCTAAAGAGGGATCGCAGGGCTTTAAACCGTTTCCGCGAGGGTTGACGGGGCAGGATGCAACTGATTGAATGGAAAGGGTAGGGCGCATAACTCAGCGGTAGAGTGCCACCTTCACACTCTGTAGAGCTACTAGAAACAAAGGACTTAGCGAGAGCGTAGGGAGCGGAAAAGCCTGTTTAGAGCAATCGGGCACTGGTTCCGTTCCCACGTTCGTTCCCTACTAAAGTGCGCAATGATCTTAGAGCGATGTGTAAAGCAGCCTCACAGCATTGGAAGCCCGTGCTCGTTCTCGCAAACCTGAGTATCAGAGTGGTCCTCTAAGCTTCCATCAGCTTTTAGGAGCATGAGACTGAAAGGCCGGCCCACCCCGCTGTTTGGTTGTTTCGACGCCTCATTTAACAGTCTCAGCAACTCAGCGCCTGAATGCGCTGAGAACCTCGCGGCTACAGCCGGATTGTTCGCAGCTTCTTCTCGTTTCTTATCTACATTTATCCCGAAGCCGTGTGGCACACCCTTTTGTGTCAGGTATACAGGTCGATAATTACTGTCGATGAGGTTGCTATTTAGCTGGACTAGTTGCGCCTCAAACAGGCCATTGCGTACCTGGATGAAGCCCGCGCTCTTGCCATTGGTTTTGCGTACTGGACGGTTCTTGGTGGTTCCCCAACAGCAACACCATTGCCTTCTCTCCAGTCCGTAAGGGTCTTCTATCGGCAGGGCTACTTCATTACGGGCGAGTTCTGTCAAATCCCGGAATGCCCCGGCGTCGAAGAACACGCGCCCCGGAGACTTATAGAGTGTGCAGAGGGTCAGAGAAGAGCAGTTTCCAAGCGGCCGCAAGATAGTGCACTCCAGCGTCCCCTTGTAGATGACCTCTGGAAAAATGTCGAGGCGGTAAAGGACGAGGCTAAGGTCGCCGCGTCAAGCACGACCAACTTCTCCCAGAAACCTATTTGCATCCTTACGAAATCGAGAATATGTGCAGGATTGGTGTATAGCTCGTCAACCGTGTCCATCGGGTCAGGCTGTTCACTCATCCTCGAAGGATAAGTGCTCGCCATTTGACCGTTAGCCTAGCGAGTACCCGGTCGAACACCACGCGGAATGCGGATGCTGCGAGACCGGCGTTTATGCATCTTTTCGAGCCGGGACAGAACGATGGTCCCCGATTCCTTTACAACACGCGGTAAGCATGACAACTAAGCGCGACAAATAACAGTGACAAGTATCCTCTAATGAATGACTTACACGCCATGCCTCTCCGGCTAAAGAGGTATCGCGTAGGTTTGTCCGCGCTTCTATTCTTATTGCTCCAGAGGCCCCGCACCGGCCCCCTCAGAACGACTCGAAGGCGTTTTCCTCATTGCAGAATGGGTGTCGATAGGCGAAGATAAAGCGAATATATGCCTTCCGCCAACGCTCTCCGAACTCAAATCGAGGCCGTCCTCAAAGACAAGATTTCGGCGGCGCTGTCCCCGGCGCAGCGCGCGACGCAATTAGCCGCGCCCACCGGCATTGCTGGGCTTGACCATCTTTTAGAGGGCGGCCTACCCTTAGCGGCGATTACGGAGATGGTAGGGTCGTCCTGCTCGGGCCGCATGACTGCCGGGCTAGCCTATCTCTCGTCCTTGACGCAGGCCGGAAAGGTCTGCGCCTGGATTGATGTTGACGACGAACTTGACCCCGAATCCGCCGCAGCAAATGGGGTCGAACTGGAAAGACTGCTTTGGGTTCGGTGCGGGCAAGCTCAGCGTATGTCTTCCCGGGCTCACAACGAAAGCCAGAACATAGGGCGTACTGGGAACGGGTCGCCTCCATCGTCCCATAGCGCAGGTGGTGGCAGTCCGCGTTCTGAGGTGCGGGACCGGCTGAAAGCCAATCCTGCCGTGCTGGACGCGCGGGGCGGCTTACAGGATGGGCAGGTTCGGCGAGAAAAGATGGTTGGAACTCCGAGTGCGCCGAATCGGCCCTTTTCCCGTTGGTCTGAGCAGCGCGAAGAACAACCCAATTCGGATCGGCTGCCCGCGCGCCGTGGCGACAACCTAGCGCTAGCCCCTAAATGTGCCGAGCCACAAGCCCGACGTATCGCTAGCCTCACTGGCGAGAGTCGCCCAGAGCCGCTAAGCCGCGCTCTAGGGGACCCGCCCACCTCCCGCAAGCCGCTGCGGGCGCTTGACCATGCTTTGCGAGCTACGGATTTGCTGCTGCAAGCGGGAGGCTTCGGCGCAATCGTTCTTGATCTAGGCGGCTTACCACCAGAGATTGCGTGGCGTATCCCTTTGGCGACGTGGTTCCGGTTCCGCGCCGCGTGTGAGCGCTCCCGCATTAGCCTTCTGCTGTTGACTCAACATCCTTGTTCCCGCAGCAGTGCCGAACTCGTTGTGCGTCTGGAAACCGGAACGATGGATGCCGAAAGCAAGGTCATGGCCGGCGTTCGTTACCGCGCTACCGTCGAACGGAGCCGAACTCAAGAGCCGGGCACTCAAGAGCCGGGCGCTAGGGTTGTTCCGATTCGCAAGCCGCCGGAATCTGCGCCCCCGGGTCAATGGAAGAGCGAGGCCGCATGGGCGCAATCAAAGTAACGGAACCGCTGTATGTTTGCGTCCATGTGCCGGAGTTTTCCTCGCAGGCGTTGGTGCGTCTTCGACCCGAACTTACAAACTCTCCGGTGGTCGTCCTCGCCGGCGATCCCCCCTTTCAACAGGCGTGCAGTATGAATGCACAAGCGCGCCGGCTGGCAGTAACCCGGGGCATGACACGCGCGGAATTAGAAAGCTTTCCCGGTCTAAAGATTCTCAGCCGCTCGGAGCCGGAAGAGAGGACCACGCGTACTGCATTGCTGGAGGTTGCGGGCGGGTTTACGCCCCGAGTCGAGGTACAAGCGCAAGACGGTTCGGCTTTTGCCGTAGTTCTAGATATGACGGGCACAACGCTCGTCTTTGGCAACGCCCAACAGACCGTTACCCGCATTGCGGGCGCGTTCACTGCGCTCAACCTCCATGTCCAGATTGCGGCGAGTGCGAACTTTCAAGTAGCCGTGTGCATGGCACCTTCGGCCCGCAAAGCTCCGATTCTTGTTCCGCTAGGCGTGGAAAGAGAATATCTGCACATTCTCCCGCTCTCGGCTCTAAACCTCACCGCACAACAGGCGGATACGCTGGCGCTTTGGGGGCTGCATACGCTTGGAGAGCTTGCGGTATTACCAGAGGTGGAGCTGGTAGTACGCATGGGGCAAGAAGGGAAGCGGCTCCGATTGCTGGCACGTGGCGAGCATCCGCATTTGATGGTTCCGGAAGAGCCTGTATTTACGCTCGAAGAGTTCCTAGTCTTCGATGCCCCCGTGGAACTGATGGATTCGCTGCTCTTTGTGCTTGGACCCATGCTTGACCAACTGCTTGCACGGGCTCAAAACCGTGCATTTGCCATTGCAAGCGTCACGACCAAACTTGGCCTTGATGAGGGAGGCGAACACGAACGCACCATCAAACCAGCGCTTCCGGTTCTGCAACGTGAAGTCTTGCTAAAGCTTCTGCATCTCGATCTTCAAGCCCATCCACCTCCGTCCGGCGTAATGAGCGTCTTTCTCCGTGCGGAGCCGGGTGACCGGAGTAAAGTGCAGCTTGGTCTTTTCGCCCCGCAGCTTCCGGAGTCGCTACAACTAGACGTGACGCTGGCCCGCATTGCGGCGTTGGTGGGGGAAGAGCGGGTAGGGCGTGCCCAGCTGCTCGATACGCACCGTCCGGATAGCTTCACCATGGAGCGGTTTACAGTTCCCACATCATCGCCAAGAGCTATGAAGTCGGGGCGCACCGTGGCTCTACGCCGCCGCCGTCCTCCGGTGAACCTATCCGTGCAGCGGGAGGGTGTACGTCTCGCTTCTTTCTTTTTCCAAGGTAGACGCTATGTTGTACAGAAAGCGTATGGCCCTTGGCGCATGAGCGGTGAGTGGTGGTCTTCCGGACTTTGGTCAAGGGAAGAGTGGGATATATCCGCCACCGCAGCGGATGAAACGCTGCTCTGCCTCATCACTCACGATCTTTTGCGCCGTCAATGGCAGCTCGAAGCGCTCTATGACTGACCCCGGGTACGTCGAACTGCACGCGTCCAGTGCCTTTAGTTTTCTCGAAGCCGCCTCACACCCCGAGGGTTTGATTCGGGCCGCCGTAGAGACGCAGATGCCCGCGATGGCCCTTTTGGATCGCAATGGGGTCTACGGGGCGGCCCGCTTCCACTCTTCCGCAAAGGCAAACGGTGTCCGCGCTCACATCGGCGCAGAGATTGCCGTGAGCGATCTTGGCCCGCGCCTTCAGCCTCCCGGATGGTTGCCACATCAGCATGTGCCACAACCGGCTCGCGTGCCGCTGCTTTGCGCGTCGCGGGTTGGATACCAGAATTTGTGCCAACTCATCACCCGCTTCAAGATGCGCGAACCGCACAAGAGCGAAGGCAGTGCATCGACCACAGACCTAGCGGAGTTCTCCGGCGGTCTGGTGTGCCTTACGGGAGGAGACGAAGGCCCGCTCGCCGCAGCACTAGAGGCCGGTGGCGAGTCTAAAGGGCGCGAGTGCGTCAAGCGACTTGCCGAACTCTTCGGCCCGAGCAACGTCTATGTGGAGTTGCAACGTCACGGCAGCCGGGCGGAAGAGGCTCGCAATCAGGCAGCTATCCGCATCGCCGAAAGCCTTCGGCTGCCCGTTCTTGCCACTAACGGCGTCCGCTACGCCACACAGTACGAGCGCGAAGTGCTGGACGTGTTTACGGCTGTCCACCATCACGTCTCGCTCGATAAAGCAGGCCGTCTTTTGCAAGCCAACTCGCAACGGCACGTACGAAGCTCACGCGCAATGCGTCGTCTCTTTGCGGACATTCCTGAGGCCATCGAAAACACGGTGCTCGTCTCGCAGCGCCTAGAGTTTGAGCTGGACGACCTCGGCTATGAATTTCCTCGATTCGACACACCAACCGGCGAGCCGATGGAAACGTTTCTACGGCGGCGCGTGACCGAAGGACTCGAAGAGCGCTATGCCCCAAAACACGATGCGGCTTTGTACGAACGCGCCAAAGAGCAGGCGACTCGTGAACTCGCCCTCATCGAAAGACTCGGGTTTGCCGGCTATTTTCTCATCGTGTGGGACATCGTTCGCTTTTGCAAGAGCAACGGCATCCTGATTCAGGGGCGAGGAAGTGCAGCCAACTCCGTAGTCTGCTACGCGCTTGAAGTCACGGCAATCGATCCTGTCGGCATGGACCTTCTCTTTGAGCGTTTCCTAAATGAGAACCGCAAAGAATGGCCCGATGTAGACCTTGACCTACCTTCGGGTGACAAGCGCGAGCAAGCAATTCAGTATGTCTACGAGCGTTACGGCCAACTCGGCGCGGCCATGACCGCGAACGTTATCACCTACCGCGGCAAGTCCGCTGCCCGGGAAGTCGGCAAAGCTCTTGGTTTTGACGAAGACACCCTAAGTAGTCTCTCTGGCCTCATTGGCCGTTGGGAGTGGCGCAAAAAAAACGAGACGCTTAGCGATGACTTCCGGCACGCGGGCTTGGACCTCGGGCACTGGCGCATCGCCAAATTCGTGGAGTTGTGCGGGAGGATGCAGGACCTTCCGCGTCACCTCGGCCAGCATTCCGGGGGCATGGTTATCTGTCAGGGCAGCCTCAACAAGGTTGTGCCGCTAGAACGCGCATCGATGCCCGGGCGCAGCGTCGTGCAATGGGACAAAGAAGATTGCTCAGACCTCGGCCTCGTCAAGATTGACCTGCTAGGGCTCGGCATGATGGCCGTGATGAAAGACTGCCTCACGCTCATTCCCGAGCACTACGGGGAATCCGTCGATCTTGCCCAGCTTCCACAAGACGACCCCGAAGTCTACGCGACGTTGCGCCGGGCGGATACCGTAGGCATGTTTCAGGTCGAAAGCCGCGCTCAGATGGCCTCCATACCGCGCAACGGCCCTAAGACGTTCTATGACCTCGTTGTCCAAGTGGCAATCATCCGCCCCGGGCCTATTGTCGGGAAAATGATGCATCCGTACATGCGCCGGAGGCAGAAAAAGGAACCGATTTCGTACCCGGTTCCTTCGCTTGAACCCGTACTAAGACGTACGCTCGGCGTCCCGCTTTTTCAGGAACAGCTCTTACGCATGGCGATGATTGTCGGCAACTTTACAGGGGCGGAGGCCGAAGAGTTGCGAAAGGCGGTTGGGATGCGCCGCTCATGGAAGCGTATGGAAGAACTCGTGGTGAAGCTCCGCAAGGGCATGGGGGACAACGGCATTGCGCACGAGACGCAAGAGGTGATTGTCCAAAGTATCCAGTCCTTCGCGCTTTATGGGTTTCCCGAATCGCACGCGGCCAGCTTTGCACTTATCGCGTATGCCTCCGCCTACTTCAAAGTGAAGTATCTAGCCGGGTTTACGTGTGCCATGCTCAATAACCAACCGATGGGTTTTTATGCGCCGGCAGTCCTAATCAAGGATGCTCAGCGCCACGGCCTCCGTGTGCTACCCGTGGATATTCAGAAGTCGGGCACCGCGTGCACAATCGAGCACGAAGCGTTCGATATTCTCTCAGTGCGGCTAGGATTGAACTACGTCCGCGCCCTAAAGGCGGCAACGGCCTTCGAGCTTGTAGCGGCACGGAAGGCGGGTCTCTTCCTAAGTGTCGAGGACCTTGCTCTGCGGGTTCCGGCATTGACTCGGAGCGATCTTGCTCAACTGGCCCGCATCGGTGCGCTGAATGCTTTGGACGGAGTGCTTCACCGCCGCGATGCTATCTGGCAAATCGAGCAGGCAAGCCGTCCTGTAGGTCCCCTCTTGCACGGCCACGAGGCGACTGGGGCGTCTCAGGACCAAAGAACTGTTCCCTTGCGGATGATGGGCACCGAAGAACGCTTGGTATCAGACTACGCCGGTACGGGGCTAACTACGGGGCCGCACCCAATGGCATACCGCCGATGTGAACTCCGCGCGATGGGTATCCTTTCCGCGCTCGACTTGCGGAAAAAGGAGGAGGGAAGATACGTCCGTATCGCGGGATGCGTCATAGCCCGCCAGCGCCCCGGTACTGCGCTGGGGTTTATCTTTCTTTCATTGGAGGACGAGACGGGCATTGCAAACGTCATCATCCACCCGCAGCTCTACGAGTTGGAACGTGTACTTGTCACGCGTGCGAAGTTCCTCAAGGTGTCCGGCCTGCTTCAAAACCAGCACGGAGTGGTGCACGTCAAAGCGGACAACCTGGAATTGCTACAAGGCCCCGCCGTTGAACTGCGCTCCCACGACTTCCACTAGACGGAGCCGTGGCCTGTTCCATCAGTCTCCGCCTCTGGGGACGTGCTACTTGATTATCAGCCCCTAACACCCGGTCGAACACCATACGAGGTATGCGAATCGAGCGGCGTTCAAGGGTTGACCGAACGATAGGTTCACCTCGCGCAGCACGTCCAGGCAAGGCAAACAATGTGCGCGAACTGCCGACAAGCAATGCGAATCGATGGCAAGGTAAGACAATCGATGCGCTCAGTTCGCCGCTCTGATCTTCTTTTGCCTACAAGCATTGCTGCAGGTCGTGGCATCGGTACGCCTCCACCTTGCCCGCGTTGGTAGAATTTGCCGCACGAATCGCAGGGATAGAAGTCGAACCCGCCGGCAACCGCTTCGGCGAGTTGCAGCCACATGGCAGCAAGGAGATGGGGCGGCCTGTAGTGGACCTGCTGTAGCATTTGGGGGACGATGGGCGCTTCCGCCAGTCGCAAATTGATTTCCCGGCGCAGTGCGTCATACGCCGGTTGCACCACATCCCCCCGGCTGTACATATCCATTGACATGCCCGGCAGAGTGGCGTGCGCCAGCGTCGCGTCGTGCACGCCCTCCGGAGTTTTCAGCCTGTAGCTGACATCCTTTTCCATCCAGACCACCAGCTTTCGTAGTTGCTCAATATCTTTGCCCCGGACAGAGGCCCATAGATCGCACAAAAGCCGCATGTCTGCGATCTTCTGCGTCCACGTGCCGAGCGTCGCACCGCATTCGACGGAGCCGTCCTCGCGTGCCGCGCCTTGTGTCGCTTCGTAAGAACCTGTTCACGATCTTCTGAGGAGCAGGACGAGGAAGGCGAGGTGAACCATTTGCAGGCAGCATGCGCCACTG
>CALMVK010000161.1 GCA_937873145.1 uncultured Granulicella sp.
GGCCTGCCCCACCGGTGTCAGCACCCGCACCGGTGCCGGTACTGCCTCCCACTCCGCCCCCCGGAGTCCGCCCATGATCTCACCGACTCAGCCCATCCCGCGCACGCAACGTATCCTTTATTGGTGCCTGGTCGGCGGCATCCTGCTTATGTTTTCTCTGCTGGTTCGAGGTTGCGTCCATCAGCAGGCGCGCCTTCTCGCCATGCGCGATCAAAGCCCGATTCCCGCACCGAACGACCTACCCGACGAACAGGCCACCGTCGCTCAACCCAACGAAGCCGACGGTTCCGTCTCGCTCGATTCGATCTCGCTCCCACTCCCCGAGGAACCCTCCCTGCGCGCCCGGGCTCTGCTCGTCCGCATGCTCGGCGATCTCGCCCAGCCTAGCTCTCAACACCCGGTGCCCGCCGGCCCGTCAGTCAGCGACGTCTTCCTGCTTTCACTTCCGCTCGGCAGCCCCGGAGGCGTCTCTCTTCCTGCCGGGGCCGGACAGCTCGCCGTCGTCAATCTCGAGAAAGCCTTCGCCGACGCTCATCCCTCCGGAATCGAAACGGAAGACCTCACCCTCCGGGCCATCCTCTCCACCCTCCACGCCAACTTTCCCCAGATCCAGCAGGTCCGTTTCCTCGTCGGCGGCCAGGCCCGAGACACCCTGAACGGCCACGCCGACCTGAGCCGCGCCTACGCGATCAACAATCCTTCCGACTCCATCCATATCGTCGGCGCTGACGGCGAACCGATCGACTGATGGCCGCTCCTCCCACCATCGCAGTCTTCGACTCCGGTTTCGGCGGTCTCACCGTCCTTCGCGAGCTCCTGCCGCTCATTCCCGGCGCCCGTTATTTATACCTCGGCGACACCGCACGGCTTCCCTACGGGGCCAAGTCCCAGACCACCATCGCCCGCTACGCGCTCTCCTCCGCCGCTTTTCTGCTGGCTGAGGGCGCCCAGATGCTCGTCGTCGCCTGCAATACCGCCTCTGCCCTTGCGCTCGATGAACTCCAGGCCGCACTCCCCATCCCCGTCATCGGCGTCATTGAACCCGGAACCCAGGCCGCGGCCGCAAGTGCTTCACGCTCCAACTCCGCCAGCGCCTCCGTCCTCGTCCTCGCGACCGCCGCCACCGTCACCTCGAAAGCCTACGCACGCTCCTGCGCCGCGCGTGGACTTCACGCTTTCGAAAAGGCCTGCCCTCTGCTTGTGCCGTTAGTCGAGGAGGGCTGGATCAATCACCCCGTCACCGCCGAAGTTGTCCGCATCTATCTCACCGAAGCTCTGGAAGTCGCACCCGATGCGCGAACCTTGGTCCTCGGCTGCACCCACTACCCCTTACTCAAGCCCATTCTCGAGCGCACCCTCGCGGACCTCGACCATCCCATGTACATCGTCGACTCAGCCTCCGCGGCCGCCCGCGCCGCCTCTAGTCTCGTCCCCAGGATCTCAACCAACGAGCCCGTCAGCTGCCGCTTCTTCGCCACGGATTCCATTGAGAAGTTCAGCAGACTCGGAGCAAAGTTTCTTGGCCGGCCTGTCGATCCGGTCACTTTGGTCGATCTCGGCGAGTAGCTGATGGTCGATGCCGCCTCACCATCAGATAGCCCCCAAACCAACCTACTGCCGAAGTGGGTCACGGATGCCCTATCAACCGCAACGCGCTTCTACCTTTACCGCACGGATGCGTCTCAAGCTTTAGAAGTATGACCATCTATACTGAACGAGACGGCGCCCGGCGGCCCCAGGCGCAACCGGAAATCGAAATGAGGGTTCACCAGCACATGGAATCATCGACCGTACGCACTTTGTCTGAACGCTTTCGTACCCACCGCCTTGCCTCTACCTTTACGCTGCTCACGACGCTGACCGTAGGCGTACTTGCCGGTTCTATCCTGACCCGCGACGTGGGTGCGAAGGAGCAGCAGCACGTGGACACCTCGGACGCTCGTCCCATCGTCATTCCGAATCCCGTCACTCTTTCCAATGGCTTCTCCCAAATCGTCAAACAGGTCGGCCCGGCTGTCGTAAACATCAATACGGAGACGATTCCCAAGAAATCCGCAACGCGGCCCGGCCGGCGAGGCCAGCGCACCCCCGATGGAAACAGTCCTGATCAAGGAGACATGCAGGACTTCTTCAATCATTTCTTTGGTGGTCAGGGAGGACAAGGTGGAGGCGACGACGACTCCGACGGCGCAGGTGGAGAACGCCAGGCGCTCGGCTCCGGCTTCATCGTCGATTCGCGCGGCTATATCATCACCAACAATCACGTCGTCGATAAGGCAGACAGGATCTTTGTAAAGCTGGCGAGCGATCCAGATGACGGCACCCGTCTTCAGGGACGTCCGGCAACGGTTGTCGGTGTGGATCCTGAGACTGATATCGCTGTCATCAAGATCGATACAAAGTCGCCTTTACCAACGATCAAATTGGGGAACTCGGATAGTGCGCAGGTAGGAGATTGGGTGCTTGCAATCGGCAGTCCATTCGGTCTCTCGCAAACCGTCTCAGCGGGCATCGTCTCGGCCAAGGACCGCTCGATCGACGACCGCGACGCCTCAGGACTAGTCAAGCAGTTCCAGAAATTCATTCAAACAGACGCCGCTATCAACCCAGGTAACTCGGGGGGACCGCTCGTCGACATGACAGGAAACGTAGTCGGCATGAATACCGCGATTTACACCCAGTCCATGGGTTCCCAGGGTGTTGGTTTTGCGATGCCTTCGAATGTTCTTGCCAAGGTTTACAACGATTTGATCGGATCGTCGCACAAGGTCGTACGCGGGTCGATCGGCATTCAATTCCAGGCCTCCACCTCGTCCGCTGTAAGCCGGATGTACGGCTTTTCCGGTGGCGGTGTGATCGTCTCTGTCGTAACGCCTGCAGGAGGAGCTGCGAAAGCCGGTATCAAAGCGGGTGACATTCTGGTCAGTGTTGGCGGTCGTCAGATCAAGGACGGAGATGACCTCGTCACCGATATTTCCTCCCGACCCGTTGGTTCCTCCGTGGAGATTGGCTATCTGCGCGACGGAAAACAGCACACTGCAAGCGTCGTCATTGGAGATCGGGCAAAGACCTATGCAGACGTAGCCGGAGACCAAAGTCAAGGTGAAACTCCGCAGGAATCCGATGCAGGACAAAGCAAGTTGGGCATCACGGTCTCCGCGATACCAGCCGCCGCAGCATCAAAAATGAGTATTCCAGGAGGTGTTGTCATTGCCAGTGTGACTCCTGGATCCTTCGCAGATGAGATTGGACTTGGAAAAGGAAATCTCATTATCGAGATCAATCGCCAGCCTGTCACCGACGAACCAAGTTATCGCAGCATTGTGTCTCGTTTGAAGACGGGCGACGATGTGGTTTTTGTCATTCACGACACCCGGGGCAAAGGCGGAAATAGCTTTGTGGGCGGAACTCTTCGCTAAAGAAAGCTTTCGCTTGACTAGAGGAGCGGTAGATCTTTTACCGCTCCTTGTTGTTTTTGCACAAGATCACGAATAGGAACGATAGTGGAAAGAATGTCTTTCTTTGCGGCAAAAGCTTCCTATTGTTCCTTGCGTACTTCAGCGATACTCTTTGTGTATTCCTGGTACGTGATGGAGCAAAACGAAACGCATGCGGCTAAAGCTTCTTTCGATTCTTCTTCCTTCCCTCTTTGTCAGTTGCAGTCTGACGGCAATGGCGAATCCTAGGATTCATCGCGGACCAACCTCGCCACGACCTGGCAGAGAACGTATTTCACAGGTTAGGCCAAAGACCGTTGCTCAGATCTCTCCTGAGAGAGCCTCCGTAATTCAGAACGCCCTCGTCAAAGCCGGCTATTTGAAAGATGCTTCAGGAACATGGGATTCCGGTACACAAACTGCGATGGAAAAATTACAAGCCGATAACGGTTGGCAAATCAAGGTGGTTCCAGATGCCCGCGCGCTGATCAAGCTAGGACTTGGTCCTGGAAGCGATTCGGAAGCGCCCTCATCCAATCCAAGTCTGCAATAACGGTTCGGTAAAGTGCTGGTGGGTCTTGGAGTAGAAGCGTTTGACCGTCGCTTCGGCGCGATCGATGTGGAAGCAGCCGATCGGAGATTGTTTGAACTTCTTGCGCCTGGGGCGATCTCGGTCGACGTCCGGAAGCCGGGAGATCCGGTGGCGCTGTAGACAGCGATGCAGCGACGATCGGGTCAGCTCCGGGAGGGCGTCCCACTTGGCGATGGTCTTCGGGTCCACGCCATGGCGCCGGGCGAGCGTCCTCAAGCTCTCTTGACGATGCTGAATCGCTCGACGGACTGCCTCTGTCGTACGAGCGCTTCCAGGAAGAACTTGGTCCCACAGTGCCTTCTTCTGACGCTCAGAAAAGTAGGCACCCTCGAACTCCGGGACCAAACAGCTAAGCCGCCCAACGCTAGGCCGATCCCATCCAGCCGTTGGCGCGCATCCAGGTGG
>CALMVK010000162.1 GCA_937873145.1 uncultured Granulicella sp.
GTTCTGGGATGAGTGTTCTGGTACCGGCGAGGGAGCAGGAGCGGGCGCTCGAAGTTTTGGCGGCCCGGTTGGGATTGGGCTAAAGGTAAAGATTTGACCTGCTGCACGTGCCGGCAATAGCCGTCTAGCTTGAGAGTAGCGTCAGCTGGGACGGCTTGCTGCACGCCGCCGGGCCGCTTCACTTCGCTGGGTCTCGATGTGCTTCGTGATCGACTCGGAAGCGGTACGTCAGTCCGAAGTAGCCCAGGGTCTCAGCGGCAGCGTGCCCGCTCGACACCAACAGGGCGCCGGGAAACAGGTGCCCGACGCCAATGTTCAACACCAGGTAGCTGCCAAAGACGTACTTTCCCGACGCGTCGAATTCATTGCCGATCGTCCCCGAGCTAAAGCCTGAAACGGGTGCCCGGATAAGGGTATCGGCTACGCTCGAGTAGAGGTTATCCCGGGTTTGGGCGAGGTTGAGATGGCCTCCCTGGATGAGCACTGCAACCTGCTTTGTGATCCCGAGATCGAGGTTGACTCGCTCCTGGCGGATATTCTGGTAGCCGAACAGGTCGACGTTGCCAAAGGCGTTGTGGTTGGAAGGATAGGACTGATCGTAGGTTCCATAGCGCAGCGGATCCTTGTGGCTGGTTCCGGTGGCATAGTCGAATTCACCCCCGATTCTGGGCTGCCAGGGAAGATGTCTTGCCAGCAAATAGAGCTTTGCAAAGGCTTGTCCGGCATGGATGGAGTCGGTGGCATAGCTTCCACGTTGGAGAGAGGCGTTGCCTTGATAGCTGAAACCGGCCGGAAGATCTCCCTCGGCCTCCGATCCAAAGGTGGTTTCTACCTGATTGCCCTTTAAGCCTTGGAGTCCTGTTACTCCGCGGACGTCATGAAATAGCACGTAGGGCGACAGGTGGACGTGGGGTACCCAGGTGGCAAGAGACGCATAGGCTCCGTGAAAGGTAAGGCCTGCCCCGTGTTTGTCGAGCGAGCTTGCGTGAACGGTGACCACGGAGGTTGTAAATAGATCGACACGGTTTATCTTGCCCAAGCGCAGATCGAAGCCGTCCCAGCTGCGGCTGTTATTGGTCCAGTCGCTGATGCCGATGATGCGCTCGGACCCAAAATTAAGCTCTTGACGGCCGCTGATCAGTTCCACCGGCACCTTGTCTGCGTTCCCATGCAAGTCGAGGTAAGCCTGACGGAGATCGAAGACATCCCGCTGATTGGCTTGGACCGCATGCAAAGGCAGCCCGAGGGCGTGTGTGTCGATGAACTGCAGATAGGCCGTCGCAAACCGAAGGGGACGCACCTCAATACCGCCATAGGCTCTGGTCAATTCATAGATGCGATCGTCATTTTGCATTTCGCTGAGCGAGGTTTGTCCTTCGAGCCGTCCGCGCAGTTCGGAGTTGATCGTCAACCAGGGCGGGAGCGCCTGCCACTGCAACGGTTGCAGCTTTCCACGGTCGAACGGATAGTCGGTGTAGAGCGTCTGGTTGCTTGTGCTTTGGGGGGTGACGGCTTGCACGGGAGCTTTCTCGTCCGGGGTTGTCGGCTGGGTTTGCGCGGCGAGCGGGCGAATCCAGAAAGCAAGGGGAAGTACGGCCAGGAGAAAACAGGTCTTGATAAAAACGGTGGTCACGTCAGCATTCCTTAGTTTCGGGAGATCGGGGGCGAACATTCTTGACTCAGCTATCAACGCTGAAGTGCCTGAGCCGACGGACGACAAAGCGGGCCCGTCAAGAGCAGCGGCAAACCTGAAGCATTCTATGAAGTGAGAAGAGAGAGAAGGAAAATGGTTGTGTGCGGGAGAAGCATTCTGCTAAACACTAAGGCGCACCTGACGAACGGTGCGAGACTCAATGCTTCTTTCTCGCGCAGTCGCGACCCACGATTATTCTGTCCGTGTCTCTGCTGTCGTTGTTCCCCGCCTGTTCTTCTTGACTTCGCTGAATCGCTACGCGATGCTTAGATCCTGATGCTCGTTTCAAGCGAATGCTGATTCTACGGCTTCGGACAAGAGCGTCAGTTGAGGTTCAGTGAACGTTTTAGCGATGTGGCTGCAGTTTTCGGGTGGGTCGAGCGT
>CALMVK010000163.1 GCA_937873145.1 uncultured Granulicella sp.
TGCTCTTCGACCAGGCCCTGTTGATGGAAGGCATTCCGCTCCAGAACCCCGCGAGCTTTGTGCAGCGGCTGAATCACGTCCTCAATCTATCGGTCTAGCTGGCAGGCGAGGCGTTTTCCTCAGCGCCTCGCCTGCCCTGCTCCAACGACAAATCTGTTCCGAAGAGCGCGACAGCGTGCCGTCATCCTGCCCTTGCCCCCATGAAGGACTGAGCCGAACGCCAGACCGGTCGAACCTACACACATTAGAACGATCGTTGGCGCCTCTGGCGAATCCAGACAACCGTGTACAAAGGGCATCGGGCGAACACGAGGGCGGAGAAGCCCGTCCAATAGGCGCAGCATTGCTTCTGAGATCGTCAGCGCAGAGAAATGACACATGGAAAACTAGCTCCAAGGCGATGTTCCGCTTCTATACAAGATTTGTCCTCCTTTGGTCTCTCACTTGGACCGTTGCGAGGTGTGCAGGGGAGTAAGGCTAGCGGAAGTCAGTTCAGAAGACTTGCTTTCCAGTGAACCTCGTAGGGAGCGAACAGCAGTCGCCCGGGGAAGAGGAAAATTCCGAAGCTTCGTCAACTGCAAAAATGTGAGCCACAGGAAGCGTGGGTTATTGATCAGGTATCGCCGCCACAGCCGCCGCGGCTCCTGAATCAATCGGTAGAGCCACTGCAAACCGCGCTTCTTCATCCAATCTGGGGTTTCCTTTACGTTGCCGGTCAGCAAATCGAAGGCAGCCCCAACTCCAACCATCAACTTGACCGGTAGCCGGTTGAGGTATGCATCCATAAATCGTTCCTGCTTCGGCGTGCTCAGACCGCACCATAGAATGTCTACCTTGAGAGCAGCCAACTGCGCCATCAGTTGACCTTCCTCGATAGCATTCAGCGGTCGGAAGGGAGGAGTATAAATCCCTACAATCTGCAAGCCTGGAAACCTCCTCACCAACTCATCCCGCAGCTGTTCCGCGACACCAGGCTTGCCGCCGTATAAAAAGTGCCGGTAACCGCGGCGGGCAGAAAGCTCGCACATGGCGACCATGTAGTCCGGGCCATACACCCGAGTCATCTCTTTGAAGCCATGATGCTTGCCGAGCCAAACAGTCGGCATGCCGTCCGGCGTTGTGAGGAAAGAATCGTTTAGTATCCCGCGAAACTGCTCGTCATCCTGTGCCTCGATAATGCCGTGGACTCCGGTAATGCAAATGTAGGACCGTTCCTTGCCTGCAAGAAAGTCTTCTGTAGCAGCAAGCGCGGAGGGCATATTGATTGCGCTTACAGCAACCCCCAGAATATTGACTCGTTGCTGACTCCCTGCCGATGTAGCTCCCATGAACCTCCTCTTCGCAACGTTTGCGTTTTCAGGGATGTCTTCCGACTCCTGCCCTGCCCTAAGCATACGTTTCTGGGAAATACACAAGCAACAACAAGACCTCTTTCTGCCAATCAAATCCAGGCGAACGCGCTACGCCAGTTTCGACTAGGCCTTTCTGCGAAACGGATGTCTGTCAACAAAGCTCGCAGTAGTAGTCGTCGCACGGAGCATGGCCCTTTTCTCCGGAAGACGGCACAAGGACTGCACTGGTTTGCCGCGCCCGAACACGCGGAAGCACAACGGCCATGGCCGCCGATAGAAAAGAAATTACTTTCGGCGATTGCTTAGAGGTCTGAATCGTCGTGTCTATAATCAGTTCACTGAGATGTCTCATGCTTTCCCCTTCAGGAAGTTACGGGTTTGAGGAGTGCAGTTGATCTTCTTATTGAGTGGTGCATCCAGTTCCTACAGAACCGAGGGCCGCTCCAAGCCGACTGGAGCGAAAGAGTACATGCTTGACATCATCGTTGTCGAGCATGCGGCCCCGAATGAAACGATCCTAATCCGGACGAAAGTCCGTGACGATTGCACTTTAGTATTAGCAAGCAGTTCTTTCGTCGCTACTTCCTGCAAACTAGTGTACTTTCTCTCGCAGTCACTTTATTTAGGCGTGCCCTGCGCCGCACTTTTCTGCGCTCCGGGAGCAAACGCCGGATGGTAAACAATGAGATCGAGGAGGAACTGAAAGCGAGGACCTCGGGTCCTCGCATCTTTGCGTTTGATGCCCTGCGTGGTCTGGCCGCCGTCCTCGTCGTCTGTCATCACTTCCGGCTCTGCTTCTTCGCCGGTGAGCCTCACTGGTACCTCAGGCCGTTCTTCGCCGGCACCGCCTCTGTGGTCGTCTTTTTCGTTCTCAGTGGGTATGTGCTCTCCATTCCGTACTGGGGAAACAAAGAGCTTTCTTACACGCGCTACCTGGCTCGGCGTTTCTTTCGGATCTATGTCCCATATGCCGCGGCCATTTTGCTGGCGCTGCTCTTTGCCCGGCACTTCCTCAATGCGAATCTTCCCCTGACTCCTTGGTTCTATCTAACCTGGCACACCCCAATCACGTTCCCTCTGGTTTGGCGTCACTTTCTCACCGTCCCGGCCACGGGCGAGGTCAATACCGCCATTTGGTCGCTCCGCTACGAGATGGAGATGTCGGTGCTCTTGCCGCTGGTCTGCCGTCTGATCTTGTGGCTGCGTGGATGGTGGCCGCTTGGACTTACACTGGGGATGAGTGCAGGAGGACGCTATCTTCAGTCCCACGCCTCCTCCCACTCGCCGGTGCAGGCGGAGTTTGGCTGGACCCTGCTCTGGATCTCCTTCTTCCTCTACGGCACGCTTCTCTCCTGGAAGCACAAACCGATTGGGCTCTTCTATACCAATCTGCCAAGCTGGTTCCGCCTCTGCCTGGCTTCGATGGCCTTGATCGTCTTTGCTTCGCCCCACCTGATGCTGCTTCCCGCCGCAGCTTGCATCTTTGTCCTGACGGCGCAGCATACCCGCGTCAGCAAGCTGCTCACGACCCCCATTCCCGAGTACCTGGGCCGTATCTCCTACAGTCTCTATCTTATGCACGCCACTGTCTTGTTCAGCGTCGTCATTCTTTACTACGGCAAGATGCCGCTCTACGCGCTGGCTGCCGTCTTTGTGCTTGTCTCACTTCTGGTCTCGCATCTCTTTTGCGTTGTGATTGAAGAACCGGCGAACGTCCTCGGACGCTCCATCACGCGCTCGCGCAGCGCTGGCCGCATTGGCCTGCCGACGCCACGCATGGTCACCAAAGACTCCGCTGTCCAGTAGCGGAGTGTTCCATGCGGACGGCCCAAGCCTACGGAAGACTATCCACCGCGTTAAGCGGTTGAGTTTGCGGTGCTTTCCGGATCAGAAACAAGATGCAAGCCTCCAGGCCCAGCGCCAGCGCTCCATCGCTCAACACCGACGACGCCGAGGCTCCTTTCCAGGAGAAAGCCCGGATCAGCCACAGATTCACCGCCACGTTTAACAGAGCCACCGCCCACTGCACAGAAGACCGGATAAACTGCCGGTCAGCGCCCGTCAACACATCCAGCAGAAACGCATGCACGCTGCGCAGAAGCGGAAGCAGACAAAGCCAGCGGAGCGCCTGCGCGCTGTCGTGATAAAGCGGCCCCATTAGCCTTGGGATAAGAGGGGACAGAACAAAAAGCCCAGCACTCGCCAGCAGGCCATAGGCCACGCTCTTCGGCAAAAGAGTCTTTGCAAAACGATAGGTCGCGGCGATTCCACCGACTCCCTTCTCGAAGAATACCGGGTACGTCGCAAAGGCCAGGGCACGGATCGGCACCGTTGCTGCCTCCACAAAGCGATACGCCACCGAGTAAATCGCAGCCGCATCGAGCGACGACATACGCGCCAGCATCGTCTTGTCAATATCGTTGTAGATCGTTTCAGCGGAGAGGGACGTGGCAAAGTGAAAGCCATCCACCAGCTGCGGCCGCAGTTTGCCAGGCTTCCACACCGGCCGGCCAAGGGTGCGCGTCACCAGCAGAACGGCAAACCCGCTTGAGATCACGCTTGCCAGCAGGTACAAGATACCCCACACTGCCGCCAATTTTGGGATTGGCGCCAACGCCAGCACCACCGCGCCGACCAGGCGCACACCGGAGCCGGCAAACTGAATCATCACCATTCGCCGCCCGTCGTGCACCGATTGCAGCGACTGCACACTCAGGTCGATCAACCGCGAGAACACCAGGTCAGAGATGCCGACCGTCAAAATTAGCAGGCCGCTCACCTCTCGAGGGAGAAGCCAATGCGAGAGCGAAAACAGCAGCAGCAAAAATAACGTGCCGAAGCCGAAGTGAAACACCAGCGCCAGCGCCCAACTGTTGGCAAATCGATCCCGGTTGCGGGTCACTTCGCGGATCAGCAGATGGCCAGAACCCATGCCGCTGAACGCACTCATCGCGCTCGCCAAAGCCGCGACGCTGACAAAGGCGCCATATTCACTTGGCTTCAGCACCCGCGCGATCAGCACAAAGTACCCCATCTGGATCAGCAGCTTGGCAAACTGCCCGAAGAGCGCCCAGGAAGCATTGCGCCGAATGAGAGGCTGGCCTGTAGTCGCAGGCTCACTCAAGGCATCACCTGGCTCTTTCCCCGGCGTACAAAGCTACTCACGATTTCCGAGTACGGGGAGACCCACAGAGGCGGTAGGGCGGCACTAAATTTCTCGGGGACTTGGGCTACGGCCAAGCGTGGCCTCCCGTCTGCGCAGCCGCTCACGCATCTGCCGAAGTCTTTGCCGCAACTCCTTGGGGAAGAGGACAAAGCCAAATGCCAAGGTCAGATCGAGAAGTCGTGGCTGCCCAAACCGAAATGCTTCCTGCAAACTCGTAACAAAGCCCCCTGCGTCCCGCGCTCCCGCAGCTTCTGAGGCTACCGCACACAGCACAAAACTTGCATACCCTTTTCGGGTCATCCGCGTGCGATTAGCTCGCGCCCACTCCAGGCTTGACCGCCAATCGCCCATCAACGAAACACGCTTCAGGGTGCCAATCTGGTGCCAGATCGTCAGCGCCTCCGGAAGCACCACGAAGCTCACATCGGCTCTCGCGCTCACCGCCAGATACCACTCCGTGTCGTCATGCTTGCGCGTCTGCGGATTGAACGGACAGCCAAGCATCAAGGCGCGGCGCGTGAAAATCGCCGACGTTTGCAGCTGGCCGTCGCCGCTGAACAGCCCGGTACGACAGAACAAATACTCACTCATCGGTTCGCCCAAGGCAGGAACCCGCCGTGGCCACTCCAGGTCTCCCCCTTCACTGCGTACGATGATCCGCGTCGAAACCACAGGAAACGGAGCGCGGCTCAGCAGCGCAGCTTGCAGCTGCAGCTCCAGCTTGTTCGGAAGCCACTCGTCATCGTCATCCAGGAATGCAATCCACTCGCCCATCGCGGCCTCAACCCCGGAGTTCCGCGCACGTGCGCCTCCAGAAGCTCCCGCTAGCGTGATCCATCGCACACGGGCATCGCCGGTTACTTGCAACACCGCTAAGGAGTCGGGATCCTCCCCGTCGATCACGACAACCACCTCCAGGCGCTGCTCCGTCTGTTGCAGCGCGGACATGAACGCACGCCGCAACAGCGCGGCGCGGCCGTATGTCGGGATAATGACGCTGATCAAAATAGAAGACATCTGTCACCACTCTGCTGATAGCACTCCGTCGCATCCGCGTTGTGCGAGCCACCGTTGCGCCAAAACGTCAGTTCTTAGCTGTCTCAGAATAACTGTAACTTCAACCCTCCTAAAGTAAAATCCCCGACTGTCGCAGGATCGGACGATCTACCTTCATCGACCTGGCTCTGGAGGATACTTCGCTGGATCGCCTGAGTCGAAGAGCAACATTCCGGCTGGCACCCCCTGTCCTGGCTCCGGCATGAGCAGAATGTCAGGGTCTTGCACCAGATCGATCTTCACCGCCACGCTGGCCTCCGCCGCAACCGCCGCATACAGATTCACCCTGCCGTTGGCTTGCCGGTGGGCCAGCAAGCGGACTGATTTGGAAGTTCCGCCACGACCGGACGCCCGCCAGTTATAGCTGAATCGGGAGCTTTGTACCAGCATCGCCGTCATCTCGCCCGACACCGCGCCCAGCCCGCCTCCCGCCAGCGTCACACGCAGCGCCGCGTTCCCCTGCGTCTCGGTCGCGGCAGGCAAAACCGCCAGCAGAAATGGAGTCGCTGCCGTTTTGCCGCGATTGGTCGCAGACCATTGCAGCTCCCGTCCACGCACCGCTTCTCCCGCTCCAAAACCATCCTGCACCGACACCCCCGGCTCGAGTTTTGCCGCGGTGCCGCAAGAGAGTGAGCCTTCCACAATTAAGCCTGCTGGCCTTGGTCCGGGCCATGGTTGGTCGTCCGCTACCCGCGGAAAACCATAGCCCGGCAGAAACGCTCCTCCCCGTGAGGCAAAGCGCGCATAGCCTTCGTTCGGTGGCCGATTCGGACAAACTCCGTCCACAATCCGCGTGTTGCGCGATCCTTCATCGAAGTAAAAATCTCCTGCCGCGTCATATTCCGGACCCTTTAGGTAAACGAACAATGGACGCGTAATCGTCGTCGACTCGCCGTAACGCACCCGAATACCAAACGCATAGATGGAGTCGATCTCCGCATCGACGATCGAATCGTGTCCCCAAGCATCCATCATGTCAGCCGTATTCCAGCCATGTGGATGGTAAAACACCGAGGCATCGCTGCCGCGATCAGTGATGGCGGCCACCGTGCCCACGCTGTCATCCGTCAGGTCATAGAAGGTGGAATCCGTTGCCGCAATCTCAAATCCATACTGCGCCTGCGGCATATCCGGAACCGTCACATGCAGCGGACTCTTGCAGCCTGCGCCGGAACTCGCGGCTGTAATGCGAGCAAGCTTCCGCATCCCGGGATGCAGGCCGTCTTCGACCAGCTGCGCCTCCAGTCCCTTCGGCATCTCCGCACACGGCACATCCCCGGCCATCGGCCCTTTCAACAGCACCGGCGCATGCGCCTGATTGCGGTACTGACCCTGAGAGTCGATCGTGTAGTCAACAATCCTGCCTTGCACCACGCGCGGACGCACCGTGGCTGCCGGTGCGGCGCCGTTGTTGTACACAAAGATGTCCTGCGCCATAACCTGAAACGCCAGCCCCTGCATGCCCTTCGGCACCGTACCTCCAATGTCCGCGCCATACCCGCCGATGCGGACCCAGGCGCGCGGACCGGTCGCGCCCATGCAGCTCAAGTCCGAAAAATGCGCCACACGCAGCGCGTACAAATCCATGCACATTGGCGCATTGCCGTTCGCGTCGACTGAGAACGACTCCAAATGCAAGTCGCTCCAGTAGCCGGACTGCCGGTCCGGACTCAGGAATGGATACGTCAACACTCCCGTTGTCAGCGGCGCAATGAGCTTGATCGTCGTGCCGCCCTGAAACTCGCCCTTGCCTGCTCCCTTGATATTGACCGTGGGGCCGCCCTGCATGCTCATCTGCAGCCCGGTCCTGGTCTCATACACGCCAGAGCCCAGTTCTACGGTTGCCCCCTGCTGGGTCTGTTCACTCCAGTCCCGGGCATGCGCGAAAGCACAGTCCAGCCTGGTCTGATAGGTGATGCCCTGAACCGTGCACTGCGGTGCTTCGTCCAGCGCAACAAAGCTCTTGTGCGCAGGACCGTCCATCTCCCCGGAGGCGAAGGTCCTCTGCCCCGATAACAATCCTAGGACCGCGCAGCTCAGAATCCTGAACGTTGCTGATCGGCAGCCGCTCCGTGTGCTCAGCACACTCTGCTCCGTTGTTCGCTCTCGCGCCGCGCCTTCCACGTTAGCTGACACTCGTTGAAGAGGATGCACCGGAGGGCACACGGCTTCCCGCAGAGGCCGGTGTAGCTTCAAGCGAAGGAGCGCCAATCATCCTGAGAGACGCGCCGGCTGACTCCAGCTCCGGGTGCGTAAATTGACTCACTATCCGGGTATCGGGCTGCGGGATCAGGTGCTCGCGATAGCGCAGGAACGGCCACTCAATGAGCCGCGTCATCGCCGCCCCCAGCGCGATCGCTGAGGCATACTGCATGACAAACAGCGCAGGCCACTGCACTCTTGTGGGAAGATGCATGACCAGTGTTGCGCACGGCTGGCGCACGGAGTTATGCCACAGATAAATTCCATACGAGTATGTGCCGATCCATGCCACTGCCTTGTAAATCGGCAGCTCCCCTAGCGTGCCCGTGTAACGAATCAGGAAAAGCAGCATCGCCGAGTAGCCGAGGTAGAGAATCGTCGACCCAAAATAGCCCCACCCCGGCGCCGGAGCTACCATCGTTCGCGGATAGATGAAGTATAGATATCCGATAAGCAAAATGCCGATCAGCGTAAACGGCCACTTGCGGTCAGTGAGGGCTTCAAAATGGGTCGGGAAAAAGCATGCCATCGTCGCCAGCAAAACACCGCAAAGCAACGAGTCCAACCGGTTATGCGTAAAGAACAAAGCTGCGTTTGGATGCCCAAGATAGATCGTCACGGCGCGCGACACGAACGACGCGCAGGCTGCCGCCCCAAAGACAATCATGAGTGTCCGCGGACGCAGCTGACGGGACGCCATGAACCCCATGGCAAGGGCTAGCAGGAGATAGAAATGAATCTCAAGCGAGACTGTCCACGTGTGCGAGATCGACGTGCCTGTATAGTTCTGCAATTGCAATAGATTTTGCGGAAGAAAGGTGTGCAGAGGAAAGTGATGGCTAAGAATCTGAAACAAAAGATACCCATAGTAGGCCGGGAAGATCTTGAACGCGCGCCGGGCAAGAAACCTCCCTACCCGCACACTTCCCCGCTTCCGGTACTCGTGCAGCAGCAGTCCTCCGACCAAGAACCCGCTCAGCACGAAGAACATGTCCACCCCCGTCGCGCCGAATGCTTTCAAGGGATCTTCAATTGCACGCCAGAGAAAGAAACTGGTCGTTACCGTTTTAAAGTGGTAGCCCATCACCAATAGCACCGCCATGCCTCTGGCAAAGTCGAGCTCGATGGTCCGATGTTTCATCCCTACTTCCGAGGGTTTTCGGAACTCTGGTACCGGTGTTTCGATGTTGCACCTCACTTGCAAACTTTAGAGCTTTAAGGTGTCTGGGGAGTCATCCGCCCCATTTTCGAGAGCAAAGGCGAGGCGTTCTGGGCCGAGACACGGAAGGCAGCACGCCTCGCAATATTTGCGTAGATCGCCACATACAGCAGCCAGAAGATCGTGTTCGCGCTCAGCAATAAACTCTCCGTACAATTGATGACCGTCAGCAACACCAGAAACGACGCAGGCCAAAGTTCGCCGATTGTTGCTCCAGAGTTTCGTGTATGCGACACGATCATGCCGATCAGCTTGACATACGTGAACAGGAACAGCACTCCGCCTACCGCACCCAATCCAAGCAGCACATCGAGAAGACCATTGTGCGCGTGATACACCACCCATCCACTTGCCGCAATAATCGACAGCGACTCACCCTTCATGCCCAGCCAAAAGGCGTTATAGCCGTAACCAAGAATGGGTCGCCGCGCAATGGACTGCAGAATCATCGCCCAAAGCTCCGTTCGTCCGGTCAGCGTGGTGTCTTTACCGAATACCCCGGCGAGTTCGACTGAGTAGCGGCTCAGTGCAAATGCGACCGCACCGACGACCAGCGCAAAGCTCGCCAGCGCGAACACAACCTGCCGGATAGGAACCCGTGTCAACTTCCATAGGGGAAGAACCGCTAGCGTAATGATCACCGCCAGCAGGGAGGTCGAAGAACGCGAAAGCAGGAGCAATCCACCGGTTAGAAAAAGGGTCGCGTACCTAAACCATGGATATCGCTCAAACCTGGAGTGCACCGCGCTAATGAACGCCAGCGCCATGAACACACCCTGTGCGTTCTTGTGGGTAAACAGCCCTTTCCAAGCGCCATTGTTAGCCGCATCCCTTACTACCCCAGGAGCGATAGGAGCCATGAAAAGGGTTGACACACAGACAACAAAGGCGGTTATCGTAACCAGCTTGCTGAGCTCCTGCAGACTATAAACGGCACCGAGACAGGCGCCAATTGTGGACACAACCAGCAGTACGGCTCCGCGGCGCAGTGTCAGTGAGGGGTCCTGGCTCCACGCGACCGAAAGTAACGCCAGCAGTGGAAGACAAAGGATCAACCTCGCGCTCCGCAATATTTCCGGCAATGAGCGAAGATAAAACAAGAACGAGAACGAGACCAATGCATAGATCCCAAAACTGACAATACTTGAAATTGGCGAAAGATCAGACGAGGCGTCGAGAGACATCTCCGTCTCGGTCGGATGAAGAACTCCATAGATCACCTGCGAGCAAAGCAGGAGCATTAGGATGGCAGTGAATCGAAAGAAGAGAGCTTTCAATTTCCACTCCTGTTTGGCTGACCCGTCCTTGCCTCTCTGTGTCGCACGACTAATGGACCGCCGTTGCGTAAAGCGCAGCGCCGCCTAGCGACGCAATGATCCCGGAGGTGTCTTTCCAGAAAACCTTGACCCCGCTCGCGGGTACAACAAGCACATCTCCTCCTCTGAGCTCAAGATCTCCCTCTTTCCCCTTTAGGTAACGCTTCAGCGGCAGCTCGATGCGATCGTAGGACTCACCTTGCTTCCTCAAAATGAAAGCATCCTGCAGCTTCGCGGTGCCTTTCAACCCCTGAGATTCCGAAAGCGCTTCAAGCACGGTGAGTTGGCCGTTGCGCATAACGATGCCTCCTGGACGCGTCACATCTCCCAGCACATACACAATGCCAGCACGAGGCACGTAGATCGAATCACCAGGATAAATCGGTGTGTTTTCATCGGCGCTGGCGCGCAAGCCCTCAAGCGGTACACGGATAGATTGCTCCGTGTGCGAAGAGCGATGCATGATCTGCACATGAATGTCCGCCTGCGCCGTCATGCCTCCCGCCAACGCAATCGCTTCATTCAACGACTTCGGTCCGAAGTCAGGGTAGACACCGGGGTGCTGCACCTCACCGCTAATCGTGATTCCTTGCGTGGCAAATTCCAGAATGCGGATCGTCACCTGCGGGTCGAGTACCAAGTTTCCTTTGCGGTACCGCTCCGCAATGATTGCTGCCAAGGCAGCCGCAGACTTTCCTGATGCCTGCATCTTGCCAATCAAAGGCAGATCCAGCTCTCCGTCCCCCGTGACCCGCACAGATTTCGATAGCTCAGGTACGTCAAAGACGCTAAGCTCAAGCAAATCACCCGGCCCGACGACTGCATCCGCACTCTGAACCTGAGCCACCGACGGCGACGTCGCGGAACCCATTGGATGCGCTTGCACTATCTGCCCCAAAGCCACCGTACCCAAGACAAGAAGAAGTGTCGCCGACCCAAAACCAAGCTTTGTCAAAGAGACCCGCATACTAAACTGGCGAGCAAATCTAAGCATCCTCATAGCCGTACGCCTTTTCTCCGGCACGTCCTGTGAAGTCCGGGCCTTTCGGGTCCATGTCGTTGAGCACAAAACCGACCTCCCCGTGTGGACTGCTGCTTAGCAGCCGCAATGTCTGATTCAGAGCAGCCTTGGTTGTCTTGCCATAACGAAGCACAACAATGGTTAAATCCGCGATCCGGGAGATTGCAAGCGCATCGACTACCGGCAAAAGCGGGGGCGTGTTGATCACGATGTAGTCATACTCAGCGCGTGCCTGATCAATCAGCGCGGACATCTCCGCCGACGAAGCCAATTCCGCAGAATCTACCCGACGCGGTCCGCGCGGCAAAACAAATGCATCCGGCAGCACGGGAGATGATTTTGCACTTGTACGCTGATGACCTGTGCTGAGAATGAGGCCTCCAGCATCGTGCCCATCCTTGCGTCCGAGATATTCAGCGGTTTTACCCCGGTTCATGATCGTGCTTACTCCCTCTTGAGCATCGCTCAGGCCGAGATATTCCGTTATCTTGCCGCGGCGCGTGTCAGCGTCCACCAGTAAAACTCGGCGCCCAGCCTGCGCAAGGACCGTTGCCAGATTCATTGCGGTAAACGCTTTTCCGTCACCCGCAGAAGGACTGGTTACCGCAATTACTTGGCGGTGCGCCGACGACGAACTTCTAAGAACGGAAGTCCGAATCGAACGGAAGCTTTCCCCAATACGCGACTCTGGATCAAGCGCCGTAGCTTGATAAAAACGAGTTGGACCCACTATCGGCTTCGCGCGGTCTGGAGCGGCCACAGCCCCGCGCAACAGCCCGCTCGGCACAAAGCCAAGCAACGACATACCAGTAGCGCGCTCCACCTCAGCCGGATCACGCAGCGTCTGGTCCAGAGCGTCAAGCAGGAACGCCAGGAGCAACCCGAGTACCGCACCTCCTATCGTTCCTCCAGCAACATACAATGGAACGATCGGTTTGGCTGCTTTATCCGGCACCAGCGCAGGATCTACCACATTTACCTCGCTGGCATGAAGCCCGCTGAAAACCTGTGCCTCGGTCAGCCTGGTCGTCAACTGCTGGTAAAGCGCATCCTTGGCGTCCGCATCCCTCTTGGCAAGTTCGTAGTCGATCGAGCGATCGTTGAGTGCGGAAGCTTCGCGCTTCTGCTCCTCCAACGCACTCTGCGCAGCGTCGCGAACCCGCTTGGCTATCTGATACTCCGCCTGAGCTCGATAGCGCATCTTGGTATTCTCAGCCGCGGTCGCACGCTGAATCGACTCGAGCCGCGTCCGAGCCTCGATCACCCGTGGATAACTCGCACCGAACTTCGACGTAAGCGACGACAAATTCGCCTCGGCCTCACTCTCCTGTTGCCGCAGGTTTTGCAGCAAGGTCAGCGTCGGATTGAGACCTCCAGAGTTTGTGCCGGTATCAACCAGCCCGGCCACCAGATCCGGATTGCCGCTCGCGGCTGCCCGCGCTACGGACTCTTTGACGACCAAGACCGCCTCGGCGTTGACCAACTCCGTATTTAACTGTTCCAGGCGCGCCGTGATCACGTTATGCGTCTCGTCAGGCCCGTAGATCCCTGATTGGCGCTGCAGCGCCGCAACTCCTTCCCGCGACTGCTCCATCTCTGACTTCATCCGGCGCAGCTTGGCTTCCAACCAGTTCGTCGCCTGCGAGGTTGCTTTAAAGCGCAAGGTAAAGTTGTAGTCGGCAAATTGCTCGACCACTGCGTTAACAACCCTGGCCGCAGTCTCTGGGCTCGAGTCGTCGAAGCCTACCGTGATCAGCCTTGTTCCCCCAACTGCATCCACATGGAGATGCTTTTTGAAGATCCGCAGAACATTCGCCACGCGACGCGGAGAGGAAGCCAACGGCTCCTTCGATTCCTGAACCGTAAGCGGTGTGCGTATCGAGTGAAAAGCGAAATCCGGATCCTTCCGCTCTAAATCCAAATCCTGGATCACGGCCAGTGCGATAGCATCGGACTTCAAGACATCCACCTGCGTTTGCAGCGTCAGATTAAAGTCCAGCGCATCGCTCGATACGGCATCCGATGGCGCCGATGTAGACAAAGAACCGGTGGAGGCCTGTTTCAGCAACTGGATCGTTGCCTGCGCCTCATACATCCGCTTCGTCAACAGAACCGCAATTACGCCAAGCAGCAGTCCACCCAACAGGCATCCCAAAATTAGAGATCGCCTCCTGAGAACAATTAGTGCAAGGTCTCGGACACCCACCGGCTCAGGGGGAGGGGAACTGGAACCCGCAATCACTTGGTTTTCTTGCACTGCAGGTAAACTCGCCATCCTTCTTCCTCATAGCTACCTATATCCATGTGGCTGCCTGAAAACTAACTCACCACTCAACAGACCGGTGAGAGTGGGCAGACACTTCTGTTGCCCTTAATCCTGGTTGGGTTTGCACTGCTGCGATGCTATCTCACCCCATCAACCGGAGCAAGAAAGTTTCCACTACCGCTTTATCCATTGGTTGAGTTTCAACTTACTTCAGAAAGCCCTCCAATCACGCGAGAAAGCCGCTTCATCACGCTTCAATTCTTCCCTTATCGGCAAATCTGGCCGACTTTTCATAGCACGAACGTGTCATTGCCCACTCCACAAACGTCCGCTAAACAAGTTTTTGCGTGTACAGCCATACACGTCTACTCGTATCGATCTACATGTTTTCCAGCACCCAGATACATGTTCAGTTCCGCAAGAAACACCTCCGTGCAATTGAAGCTCGGGGCTGACTAAGAGAGCGTAGGCATGAGGTTCTTCGCCATGTTCGCGATCTACTCTTGCCTATCCGGGGATACATCTACCCGCATCGCTCTTCCATCCACCCTGGTTCTGTTAAGCCTGGCCCTTGCTCTCAGCGGATGCAGCTCTGCTCCCTTTTCTCCCAACGCGTCAATCGCAGGTTCGCGCCTCACTGGCAAGGTCCATGGAGGCCAGCAGCCGATCGCCGGCGCCTCCCTGCAGTTGTACGCTATTGGATCCGGCGTCGACGGATCCTCCGCCACGGCTTTGCTGACTCAACCCGCCACGTCCGATTCGTCTGGATCGTTTGACCTTCCGTCCTACACCTGCCCCTCTGCTGCAAGCGAGGTCTACCTCGTTGCCACCGGAGGAAATCCCGGTTTGGGAGCGGGAATCACCAACCCAAGCCTGAGTCTTATGTCTGCGCTCGGCCCCTGCGGCGCGCTCAACGACTCTACCTATGTCCAAATCAATGAAGTCACAACCATTGGCTCCGTCTGGCCGCTGGCCAGCTATATGAACTCCGCCTCCCAGATTGGCGCGGCCAGCAGTTCGCAGTTCACCTCCGACCGCAACACCGTCTATGAGCTCGTCAGCATCGCAAACGGCAATGCACCCGGCCCTAATCTTCCCGCCGGCAGTCTAGCTCCGGTCAGCAAGCTCAACACTCTCGCTAACCTTATCGCAGGCTGTGTTAACTCACGGGGTGGGGTTGCCGGTGATGGCAGCGTCTGCGGATCGCTCTTCTCCGCTACCACACTCGCCGGTGGCTCGCCTCCCACCAACACCCTTTCTGCAGCCCTCCAACTCGCAAAAAATCCCACCGGCGCTCCCAGCACTCTCATCAACCTAGTCCCCGGCCAGAGTCCATTCCAGCCCATGATGGCGGCGCCCCCTCCGGATTGGACTCTCACCATCCTTAACCCTCCAGCAGCGCCACAGATCACTCCTTTAGCTGGCAGCTACTCCGGCCTGCCAACCGTTACGCTTTCCGACTCAACCCCCGGAGCATCGATCTTCTACACGCTGAACGGCTCCCTGCCTTCTCTTACGTCAACCCCTTACACAGGTCCATTTATTCTGCCTGCCGCCGGCACCGTCAACGCCATTGCCGTCGCAAACACGCTTGTAAGCCCCCTCAGTTCCGCGACCTACAACGTCGTTCCACTTCATCTCGTCTTTCTCAGCCAGCCTACCTCGACACCCGCCAGTGCCCTTATCAATCCAGCTGTGCAGGTCGCCGTGGAAAACGCTTCCGGCGGCATCGTAGGCTCGTTCAGCGGGTCCGTTAGCCTCTCCCTGACTGGGAGCAGCGGTGTCCTCTCCGGAGTCACGGTTGCCAGCTTCAGCAACGGAATCGCTTCCTTTCCAAGTCTCTCCATCTCGATTCCCGGCAGCGGCTACGGACTCTCCGCAGCGTCTGCAGGTTTAGCCACGGTTGCCAGCTCGAGCTTCAGCATCGGCGCACCCGCGCTGACGCTGAACACTTCCAGCGCGCTGCTCACCGTAGGTCACACCGTCACCTCTACCTTTACATTGGGCCAGCCCGCACCAGCAGGTGGGCTCACCGTCACTCTTGCCTCCTCCGCACCCGCAACTATCAGCGTTTACCCTGCGATCGCAACGGTCAGTGCCGGTGCATTGAGCGGGTCCTATACCTATTCCTCGGTCACTCCGGGTGCCGCGTCGTTGGTGGCAAGCGCGCCGGGATACACCTCGGCCAACCTCGCTGTCAGCTCCGCTCCCAATCCCGTGCCGGCCACCTACTTCGGCATGTCGATCAACAAGCCTCAGTATGAAACCCTCAATATGCCCTACACCTTCGGAACCACCCGATCCTGGGATGTTTACCCCGAACTGGACTGGGCTACCCTAAACCCCTCACCCGGCGTCTACAACTTCGTTCCGCTGGACAACTGGCTGGCCTACAACGCAGCGAACAGCAATGCAGACGTGGTGTATACCCTGGGACGCACGCCGCAGTGGGCTTCGTCGCAACCCAACACTGCCGGTGACGCCGGCCCTGGAACCTGCGCTCCTCCGGCAAATCTCCAAAGCTGGGACAACTACCTGACCGCGATCGTCACCCACACTCTCGGCCGGATCCATCTTTGGGAACTCTGGAATGAGCCTCAGGATCCCGGTTATTACTGCGGCGACATACCCTCTATGATTGCGCTTGCCCAGCACGCGCAACAGATCATCAAGAGCATTGATCCTTCCGCCATCATTCTTTCTCCATCTCCGGTAGGCGGCTTGGGCCCGCAATGGATGAACTCGTTTCTGCAGGCTGGCGGTGGCAGTTACGTCGATGTCCTCGCCTTCCATGGCTACTGGAGCGGAACCGCCGAAGACTTGATCTCGGTCATCGCGAACCTTCGCGCCGTGATGAGCGCCAACAACGTCGCTTCGAAGCCGCTCTGGGACACCGAAGCCGATTGGTACGCTTACAATCCGCCCACGGACCTCATCAAACAAGCCGCCTTCCTGATGAAGTATTACCTGCTTCACTGGTCGCTCGGAGTCGACCGCTTCATCTGGTACGAGTACGATGGCGGTGATTATGGTGCGCTTTGGAATCCTTCCACCGGCATTCTTCCCGCCGGAATCGCCTATGGGCAAGCCAAGAACTGGCTCATGGGAGCCGATCTTGCCACCGCCTGCACCGCCGATTCGTCAAGCACCTACACCTGCGACCTTACACGCTCAAACGGCTACCGTGCGCGGGTGATCTGGAACTCCACGAATACGCTCTCGTATACGCCCGATTCACGCTTCCATCAGTTCCGCGACATCACGGGAGCTGTCACCTCGCTGACAGGCTCGGCCATCACGATTGGCAACCAGCCACTTCTACTTGAAACCGGAATCTCTCCTTACCCTAACTAAAACAGGGTAATTTTTTCTTTAATAAAACAATACGCCTGACAAGAATCTAGAATTTCCATGATTTTTGCCAGGCGTTCCATATTGGGAATTATTTACCGAGTACAACTCGGGTGGGATGTAACTTCTGCTAGTTGTAACTTACTCTTCAAAGTATGAGGTTCCCTGACTTTAGGCTGGAGCAACCGAGTAAATCTTGGCCCCTTGCAGAGGCTATAAGTTGTTTCTTCCTGCTTCTTTTTCTTGCGGGATGCAGCGCAAGCTCAGGTCCTTTTCCGTCTTCCGCTTCCACAGCTACGAGCATTGCACCGCCTGCTGCAATGCCACCCGCTGCAACACCGCCCGCTGCAATGCCGCCTGCTGCAATGCCGCCTGCTGCAATGCCACCCGCCACAACACCGCCTGCTGTCACACCGCTTATTATTCAAGGTTCGAGCGAAGTTATTACAGGAACAAGCTCCATTTACACCATAACCACGCCGCTGCCAGTGGGAGTAGTTGTTACCTGGTCGCTCGCGTCAAGCAATCCGGCACCTATTGCTGGAACCATTTCAAGCTCTGGAACCTATCAAGCTCCTTCTGTAATTCCTAAGCAAAATACTGTAACGATTGTAGCGTCGGTAAGCTCTTCGCTTTATAGTAGTGGCATGTTCCAACTTGCTCTTGCTCAACCGACGCCGGTGATTACCTCGGCTACGGCAACTATTTCAGTGATCGGTTCGACTTATTTGCTGGATATTCGCAGTACAGGACTTGGACCCAATCCTGAATTACTTGTCAATGGGAATCCCGTCCCGACGACGCAGGTTTCTGTGGACGATCTCCAGGCCAGTCTTCCCGTATCGTCACAGTCACAGATCTCTGTCCAAATCGAGAACGCCGGAGCGGGAGGCACCTTCTCCTCTACGACTACGGTCGGCTTTACCAATGCACTGCCTTCTGCAACCGCCGCGGCGCGTCTGCTTGATCAATCGACTTTCGGTGCCACCGACGCAGCCATCACGCAGGTGCAGCAAAGCGGCTTCAACGTCTTCCTCAATCAGCAGTTTGCCGCGCCTCCGACCCTGATCCCGGCTTTCTCAGGGCAAAATCCAAGTTACTGTGCCGACCTCAACTCCTGTATCCGCTACTTCTGGTGGGGAGTCGGCCTTTATGGCAACGACCAGCTGCGGCAACGCGTCGCCTTCGCGCTCAGTGAGATGTGGGTGGTCTCCTCGCTGGAGGCGAGCGCCTATGGAATGCCGCAATATCTCAACGTCCTCAGCACGGACGCTTTCTCGAATTGGTACACGCTGATGAAGGACGTCACGCTGACTCCTGCCATGGGCAGCTACCTGAATATGGTGAACAGCTTTAAACCTGCAGGCGGCGCCATCGCCAATCAGAACTTTGCACGGGAGATGATGCAGTTGTTCTCAATCGGAACAACCAGCCTGAATAACGACGGCACACCCGTTCTCGACGCCTCGGGAAAACCGGTTTTGAACTACACACAGACCCAGGTCGACGGTTTTGCCCGCGCTTACACCGGCTGGACTTATGCAAACCCTACCGGCAGTCCCAGCAATGGTCCAAATTGGACGCCCACCTTCAACGCCCCCATGACCCCAGTCGACAGTCTTCACGACATGACCGCAAAGCCGGTCCTGAACGGTGTCACCCTTCCAGCCGGCCAGACCACGCAGCAGGATCTTGAAGGCGCGCTGCAAAACCTCTTCAATCATCCGAGCCTTCCACCGTTCGTCTGTAAACAACTGATTCAACATCTCGTTACCAGCAATCCGTCGCCAGCCTACGTCTCTCGTGTTGTCTCTGTCTTCATCAACGATGGTCAAGGCGTGCGCGGTAACATGCAAGCCGTTGTTCAAGCCATTCTTCTCGATCCCGAGGCTCGCGCGGGAGACGATGGCTCAATCAATCCAACGTTCGGCCATCTGCGTGAACCGATCCTATGGATGACTGGTTCCCTTCGTGGCCTGAAGGCAACCACTGCTCAATCCACCTTGACCACCTATACCTTTGCCGATCTCTCCGCTGCCAGCCTCGGACAACAGCCCCAGGCCTCCCCCAGTGTCTTTAACTTTTTCACGCCTAATTATCAGCTTCCCGGCACCAGCACGCTGGCTCCGGAGTTTCAGCTGGAGCAGACAGCTTCCGCCCTCTCCCGGCTCAACGTAGGAAATGCGATCGTCTTTTCCGATTGGATCGGAGACTTCAATATCGATTTTTCCGGTTACTGGGCGTCCCTGCTTACCCCGGATCCAAATGCACTGCTGGACCAGCTCTCGCGCGTCTTTCTCAATAGTCAGATGTCCCCCCAGATGCGGGGCAGCATTCTTACTGCGATCGCTGGCGTGCCCAATCCGACCGACCAGGTACGCATGGCCATCTACCTCGTCATCACTTCGCCGCAGTACAAGATCAGCCATTGAAAGGCCTCCCATTGCTCCCCAATCGTCGATCGTTTATGCAATACGCGTCGCTTGCAGCTGCTGGTAATTTGCTGGGCCTGCGTCCCTTCGGCTCTCTTGCTGCGCTTGCCCAGACAAGTCCGGGCTACAAGGCTTTAGTCTGCATTTTTCTTTACGGCGGCAACGACGCCAACAACATGCTGATCCCTGCCGCTTCGGCCGATTATGCGAACTACGCCTCCTTGCGCGGGCCACTTGCGATTCCGCAGGGAAGTCTGCTTCATCTGAACGGGCAGTCGTCTCTCGCCTTAAATCCCAACATGCCCCATCTGCAGACGGCGTTCAACAACGGCTCTGCGGCCTTGCTGGCCAATGTCGGAACTTTGGTACAACCGCTGACCGTGGCGCAATACCAGGCAGGTACAGCCACGCTTCCCGAAAACCTGTTCTCGCATAACGATCAACAGGTCCTGTGGCAGAATGCCGACGGCGTCTCGAGTACGACCACCGGGTGGGCCGGCCGCATGTCCGACATCCTGGGCGCCACAAGCGGAGGCACTCTGCCCATGGTCATGTCCGTCGCCGGAGCCCAAATCTTCTGCAGCGGAAATCAAAGTCAGCCCGTCGTTGTAGCCCCTGGTACTTCCAGCGCAGTCAGTTGCAACCAGCTTCCTGCAGCCTGTTCGGCGCGCCTTGCTTCCGCGCAGCAGCTGCTCAGCTTCGATACAGGAGTCAAGCTCATTCAGGCAGATGAGACCATCACGTCAAACGCCTACACCTACTCCGCGACCTTGGCACAGGCTCTTGCCAGCGCTCCTACGCTCTCCACTGTCTTTCCCGCTGGCGGCTCTGGGTCGCTTGGAGCGCAATTGCAACAGATCGCCCAAATCATCTCCGTCCGGTCCGCCATCGGAGCCTCTCGCCAGATCTTCTTCGCCTTGCTCGGCGGCTTCGACACCCATTCAAGCGAAACGAGCACACACAACGCGCTGCTCGGCCAACTCGATGCAGGCCTTCTCGCCTTCAACCAGTCCATGGCGGAACTGAATCTTGCCAATCAGGTGACAACCTTCACCATGTCCGACTTCAATCGCGTCCTGCAGCCAAACACGGCTGGAGGAAGCGACCACGCCTGGGGAAGTCACCACCTGATCACGGGAGGCGCCGTCCATGGAGGCCAAGTTTATGGCACCTTTCCCACTCTCGCGCTTGGCGGTCCTGATGATGCGATCGGCAACGGCTCCTGGCTTCCCACTACCTCAAACTCCCAGTATGCCAATACACTGGCCAGCTGGTTTGGTGTTCCTGCCGCGCAGATGTCCACGGTTCTACCTTGCCTGGCAAACTTTTCCACGCAGTCCCTGGGCTTCGTATAATCGCCACACATGCACGCCCGCAGCAAGATGCAAGTCGTCGCAATCGGCCAGGTTCCTCCTCCCGTCACTGGTCAGGCTGTCATGATTCGCATGATGGTCGATGCCGTCTACCCCGAGATTGAGATCACCCATATCCCCATGGTGCTCTCGCAGGAAGTCTCGAGCATGGGAAGTTTTGCATTGAGCAAGCTCGTTCGTCTTGCCCGTGTGCCCTTTCAGGCGATCCTTGCCCGCTTCCGCAGTGGTGCCCGTGTCCTCTACTACCCGCCTTCTGGCCCGGTAAAACTTGCCGTCTACCGCGATATCCTTGTTCTCCTGTTGACCCGTCCCTTCTTTGCGCGCACCGTACTTCACTTTCACGCTGGCGGCCTCTCGGAGATCTACCCGTCCTTGCCCCGTCCCATCCAGTGGCTTTTTAGAAAAGCGCTTTTGCGTCCAGACGTGATCGTCCGCATCTCGCCATCGTCCCCCTCCGAGATGGCTCCCTTGCAAGGCTTGCGCGAGATGCTGGTCCCTAACGGCATCCACGATCCCGTCGGTCACGCCGTCGACCACACCGTCGCTCCAGGCAGTCCCATTCGCATCCTGTTCGTCGGCCATCTGGTCGAAGGCAAGGGCATTCTCATCCTGCTCGAAGCCTTTGCCGCGCTGCTGCGGAAAGGGCTTTCGGTCCAGCTCACCTGCATTGGCAAATGGGAGTCGGATGAGGTTCGCACGCGTGCCGAAAAGCTTCTTCACGAGCATCGGCTTGAACCGCATGTCTCCTTTCCAGGAGGACTCTTCGGAGAGGCGAAATGGGAGTGTTTCCGGCAGGCCCACGTCTTTTGCTTCCCCAGCTTTTTTCACTCCGAGGTCTTTCCGCTCGTCCTGCTTGAAGCGATGGCCTTCTCGCTTCCTATCGTAGCCACGCGCTGGCGCGGTATTCCAGACCTGGTGCAGGAAGGCGAGAATGCACTCTTGATCCCTACCCGGGATGCCTCCGCCTGCGCCGAAGCGCTTGCCACCCTCATCGCGGACGCCGGTCTTCGTGCCCGCTTCGGAACAGCCTCACGCGCGCGCTTTCTGGCCGAGTTCACCGCCGATGTTCATCTTGCCGCCATGGAGCGTGTCTTTCTGGCCGCCGCCCGCTCTTAAGCAGCACGAGCAAGCAGCTTGGCTCGCTCCCGCTGTTGCCAGGGACGCCTCGCCCGCCGTCTGCGCATACCCATTCGCCCGCGCTACTCCACCCGCACCGGCTCGGCTCCAAGCGTAAGTGTGTTGCCCTCCAGGCGCCGCGATCTTCCGTCTAGATCCTCGACTACTTTCGCTTGCCAGGCCACAGGGATCGTCCAAGGGGTGCCCCGGCCCTCCGCCCAGAGAATGTGCGTTCTTCTCGGTCCTTGCGCCAGCTCGCAGACCCATACACCGGTACTCTCGCGATTGCAGGAATGCATCTGCCAGCCCACCATCCATTGCTCCACGCGGCCATACGCTTCGGCCGCCAGCGTCACCGTTTTTTCATCTTTTTCGACCATCACCAGGCTTACCCAGACGGTGTTGTCCCACGCGTACCAGTACACGCGTTGCACGCCGAGAGCCCAGTCCAGAAGATACGTTCTGGCCACATACCCGGCGGCCTCTTCTCGATCGCGAAAGACTTTCTGCCTGGGCCAGCCCATCTCCGTATTCCAGATCGGCTTTGCCTGCAGATGATAGCGAGCGAGCATTTGCTTCAGCCGAGCCACCTTGGCGACATGGTCCTCCGGACTGCCCGTACCGACGTAGAGATGCACAGCAATCCCATCCGCAAAGGCACCTCCGCCCTCGGCAAGAAACGCCTCCAGTCCGCGATAGCCACCCTCATCCTCCAGACTGAAGGCCGGAGACAGAACCAGGGCGGATCCGTCTACCGCCTTGATGGCGGCATACCCTGTACGCGCAAGCTCGACCAACTGCTTCGGTGTTCCTGTATAGAAGGCGGCGAAGTTAGGCTCATTCCAAAGTTCATAGAGATGAATGCGCCCCTTGTATCGCGTCGCCACCGCAGACACCTGGCGTTGCCACTCTGCCAAAGAGACTGGAGGCGATGCAGCTCCCTTGCCGTAGGGCGAGTCCTCACCCGGCCGACTTGCAGCCCACTCCGGCGTCATCCCCAGATCGAGCAGTACCCCCGTCCCATGCCGCTCATCCAGTTGCACCGCGCGATCCAGGTCCTCCCAATGCCACTGCCCTGGCTTCGGCTCCAGGTCTCGCCAGGTCAGACCTACATCCCACAGACGCTGAGAGGCAAAGGGGATCTCCGGCCAGGGGGTGGTCGTCGCCGCTCGATGGACGTGCATGCCGAACAGGGTCGCGGGAATGGATTCCGGTTCAGGAGAGAGATGAATTGGCTGACCTTGCGCTGCGGCAGCTGCTGAGGAAAGCGCGAGGACACAGCTTGCGAGACAATCGGAGAGGTGAGGTCGCCAGCCTGAGACCAGAGACACTTTTCCTGCTTTACCCCGCATGCGCTTCCTTCCGCTCCATGGTTCAGCAAACCTTCGCAAAACGGCAGCATGCCTCGTCTGCAATCCTTGCTTTTTATCCTTCCACATAAGACAGCTTAGGACCTTTGCGCTCGTTGTGACGAGAGAAATACCTAGTCCAAGTAGAGGCAAAATCAATCGAGGAATTTACGAAGGGCAGGCGAGCGCGTGTGCTACTCTTCATAGGAAAACGCTAGAAGAACCTAGGACAAATCGTCACCGAATAGTGCTTCTGACCTACTTGTATCCAAGAAATGTGCTACCGACAAACGATTGCACCAGGCATTTACAAAAGAAACGTCGCGCTAGAAGACGTCATAGTGGAAGGTGTAGGAGGTCTAACCCATGAAGCTGTCCATCCTAGGAACACGCGGGATTCCAGCCCGTCACGGGGGCTTTGAGACTTTTGCAGAACAGCTTGCGGTCTATCTGACCGAAGCTGGCCACGAGGTCACCGTATACTGCCAAGACGAGCAGAACACTACGCCTCACACAGACTTCTGGCAGGGCATTCGCAGGGTCCATCTTTACGGTTCCACAAGTCCGCTCGGAACCATGGCGTTCGACTGGAAGTGCGTGTGGCACTCCCTTCGCGATAAGGGTGTACTGCTTACGCTTGGATACAACACGGCGATCTTCAGCCTTCTCTATCGCTTTGGCGCGTACGTCAATCTGATGAACATGGATGGCATCGAGTGGAAGCGCCAGAAGTGGTCTTTTTTCCAGAGGCTTTGGCTTCGCTTCAACGAGTATGCCGGCGCAAAGCTCTCGCGGCATCTCATCGCGGATCATCCCGAGATCGCCCGGCATCTGGAGTGGGCAACCACGCCGGACAAGATCACCGTCATCCCGTACGGCGCGGAGGCAGTCCATGAGGCTGATCCTGCGCACCTTGAACCGTTCGGTTTGACGCCCGGCAACTACGGTCTCGTGATTGCACGGCCCGAACCAGAAAACTCCATCCTCGAGATCGTGCAGGCCTACTCGGCTCGTCCCCGCGGGGTCCCTTTGGTTGTGCTTGGCAAGTACAGACCGGAAGAAAATGCCTACCATCGCGAGGTGATGAAACAGGCCGGAGACGAAGTCCTCTTTCCTGGTGCGATCTATGACAGCAGCGTCGTCCAGGCACTGCGCTTCTTTGCCCGCGCCTACTTCCACGGGCATCGCGTCGGCGGAACCAACCCTTCGCTGGTGGAGGCGCTCGCCGCCGGAAATCCAATCATCGCTCACGACAATCGCTTCACGCGCTGGGTAGCCGGAGAACACGCGTGCTTCTTCTCCGGCAAGGACGACCTGGCCCTCATCCTCGATAGCGTCTTTGAAGACAAGGCTCGGTTGGCTACCCTCGCCGCGGCCAGCCGCAGCCGCCATGCGGAGGCCTTTACGCAGGAGCACATCATGCGGCAGTATGAGACGCTTCTCGTGCGCTTTTCCGCGAGGGAAGTGCGCGGATCCGTGCCTGCCGGCGAGGCTACTGCGATGAAAAAGGCAGGATAACGCTCCTTCTTCGGCTCGCTGTGCGATCTTCTACGTGACTGTCTCGCACGGCTCGTATTCCATTTTTCTCATTGCATTTTCCTGCTGCGTTTGGAGTTGTGCGTCCTCATGTCACCATCCATCCCGGAGATTGATCCGCCCGCCACCGCGCCGCGCACCCTCTTCTTCCTGCATAGCGGAGACGACCTTTACGGCTCCGACATCGTACTGCTCGATCTGGTCCGCTCGCTCGACCGTACGCGCTTCTCGCCCTGGGTTCTGCTGCCTGCCGATTCGGCGCACGTCGGCAAACTCTCCGCCGAACTCGCCCGCTACGGCGTCCCCTGCCGGCACTTCGCCTTTCCCGTTCTGCGCCGGCGCTACTTCACACCGGTAGGCAGTCTCCGCTTTCTCTGGGAGACTGCCAAGAGCCTGCGGCAGATGCGCGCCTTTGCCCGCGAGCAGAACGCCGCGCTCATTCACACCAACACGCTTGCGGTGCCGTTCGGCGCGTTGCTGGCGCGTTCTCTGCGCCTTCCGCACGTCTGGCATATTCACGAAATTCTGGTTAAGCCAAGCTTTCTTCCAAAGCTCCTGCACCGGTTCGCTGTGCGTTCGAGTGATGCCGTGGTGTGTATCTCGGAGGCTGTGCGTGCGCACGTGGCGAAAGATGTACCCGCCGCCTCGCTCGTCGTCATTCCCAACGGCATTCGGCCCATCGCCTTCTCGGACGATTCGCCCGCCAGTCTGCGTACCGGCCTCGATCTACCGGTGGAGCCGCTGTTGGTTGGTACCCTGGGCCGCATCTCCTCCTGGAAGGGGCAGACCGTGCTCGCCGAGGCTGCGGCTTTGCTTCGTCAAAGCGGACGCAGCGCGCATTTTCTGGTGATGGGGGGTGTCTTCGATGGTGATATGCGGCCTTTGCATGCGCTTGAAGACGTGATCCGCGAACATCATCTTGAGTCTACTTTTTCGATCCGCGGCTTTCGTCCCGACGCCCGCAATTTACTGCGCGCACTCGATATCTTCGTGCTTCCCTCGGTGCTTCCCGAACCCTTCGGCCTGGTCGTAACTGAAGCGATGGCTGCCGGCCTGCCGATCGTCGCTACGGATCAGGGGGGACCGCGGGAGATTGTCGTCCACCAGGAGACAGGCCTGCTCGTGCCACCCAACGATCCACGCGCCCTGGCCGATGCCTTGGCAAATCTTTTAGAGAATGCCGATACCCGTAAGCAGTATGGCGAGGCCGGCCGCCTCCGTCTCGCTGAACACTTTTCTTTGCAATTATTTGTAGATCGTTTTAGTAACCTTTACAGCACCTGTCTTGCCCGTAAAAAAAACAGGTTATTTAATTCTTATCGCTGAAATTAGACGCTCTGTTATTCTAAGTCGAGTCCAAATACATACTGAGTTGCAAAGATGAATGACACGATGTCGAGTGTTGGGACCCATATCTGCGATGAGCTCTAGTGTTCGATCTTCCCTAGCTTCTAAATTGACCGTCGCCGATGTGCTTGCAGGTCTGCGCAGGCATCTTGCTCTGGTTTTACTTCCTCCCGTCCTGCTCCTTGCTTTGGCGATCGCTTATCTGCTAGTGGCGCATCGCTACTATCAGTCGTCGAGCCGCATCGAGCTGAACGGCAGCAGCGCGCCCGTGACACTTGATCGCTCGGGCGGCAACGCCGGGACTGCGGATGCACTCGCGGTCAACGCCTTCCTGCAGACGCAGGTGCAGATCCTCCAGTCGGAAGCGATTGCGATCCGCGTCATCCACGAATTGAGCCTCGACAAGACTCCCGCGTTTCAATCCGCAGGTGCGGACGCAGCTCAGGGCGGCTCCTTTGAAAGCTCGCCCAAGCGTCTGGATCATGTTCTGGCAGTCTTTGAAAAGAACCTCTCGGTGCAGGTCATTCCGGCCACGCATTTGATTGAGATTCGCTACACCGACCGCGATCCGAATCGCGCAGCCACGGTAGTCAACGATGTGGTGCAATCGCTTGCTGCCTATAACGATCAGGCGCGCTCGAATACCAGCTCGCAGGTCAACGGATTTCTCGGTCAAGAACTGGCTGCGTTGCGCAAGCACAGCGAGGATCTGCAGGCCAAGCTACAGGCCCTGCAGCAGCAGGGAGGCGTTCTATCAAGCAATGGCGTCAACGCCGAAGGGCAGCCTGAAAGCTATAGCCCTGCGATCGATCGGGTGCGTGGTGCCTCTGAACTTCTTCTGCAGGCCGAGACCAATGCCATTCTAAAGCAAGCGGTCTACAACGTTGCCAAGGACGGCAACGCAGAGGCGATCTCCACTCTGAGCGGCACGGCTCTTGCCAACTCATCCTCTGGCGTCAATAGTTCGTTCACCGCCCTGCAGACGCTGCGCGGCCAGGAAGCGACCCTGCAGCAACAGTTGGATCAAGCACGCACCCGCTATGGCGCGCGCTTTCCGAAGCTGATTGAGCTCCAGAGTTCGCTCGATGCGGTGCAGCATTCCATCAAGGCGGAGGTGCAGCGCATCGGGGATCGCGCCAGGAGCGACTACCAGGTGGCGCAGGTGACTGAAACTGCCGACCGCAAGATCTACGAAGAGGCTCGGCGCGAGGCAGTGGATCTCAATGGGCGCGCGGCTGAGTACGGCGTGGTCAAGCAGGAGTCCGACCAGAGCCGTAAGCTCTACGAAGACCTGCTTAGCCATGTGCAGGAGGCCGGCGTCCTGCAGGGTCTGCACTCCCTGAGCGTCACGATCGTTGACCCAGCTCGTCCAGCATCGAAGCCCAGCCGCCCCAATACTCTCCCGATTCTCGCCGGTGCTCTGCTTGGCGGTCTCTTCATCGGCTTGATCGGAGCCTTCGCTGCCGAGACTCTTGGTGACCGCGTCGACTCCATTCGTGCCGTCGACGACACTGCCGGCGCGCCGGCGCTCGCCGTGCTTCCACGGTATTCCGGCGCTTCCCCCTCGGAGAGCTTCACCGAGACGGTTCGGACACTGCGAGCGCGCCTGCTCGGTGCTCCCGATCTGGCCGGAGCCCGCATCCTGCTCATTGCAAGTTCGGTCCCGCGGGAGGGTCGCACGACGCTTGCCTTGGCGCTGGCACGAGCGCTCGCGCAGCACGGACGCAAGATCTTGCTGCTCGAGTCCGACCTTCGCAATCCAACGCTTGACCGACAGCTACCCACGCAAGGTTCTGGGGGCTTGGCTGAGATGCTGTCCGGTGCCGGCTCCGCCACTCTTCGTCCCGGCACTCCTTTTGCGGACAGTCCGGAGCTTGCAGTCCTAAGCGCAGGACATGCGACGGGCTCTGCCGCCGATCTGCTCGACTCTCCTCTGCTTCGCACACGGCTCACAGAGTGGAGCAGCTACTACGACCTCATCCTGCTTGATTCCCCACCTGTGCTCGCCTGCGCCGACGCGCTTGAACTTGCCCGGCTAGCGGATCGTGTGCTGTTTGTCGTGCGTGAGTCTGCGGTCAGCCGTACGCAGCTACAGGCCGCGCTTGAGAGTCTGCTCGGGGTCACCTCGGCAGACAGGATCAGCACCGTCGTCAACGCGGCAAGAAATGGATCACACGCCCTATGATCGTCCGAGACCATCTTCGCCCGCTGAGGCTGCCCTTCGCCGTCCGACTTCTCGCGCCCATATCCGCAACCTTGCTCACAGCCTTGGCTCTGCCGTTAGCTGCGCAAATTCCCTCCACAAACCAGACTTCCACAAATCAGACCCTGTCCACCAGTCAGTCCACCGCAAACGCTACCCTAGGGCAAGCTCAGGCGGAGA